>NZ_JACAPZ010000031.1:0-89916 GCF_013385475.1 Pseudomonas sp. G5001 | reverse complement strand
GCCGAGCCTAAGCGAGGCACCGAGTGGTGGGGCAGAGACCTTTTGGTTACTTTTGGCTGGGCGGGCATTCCGGGCGTTTGCGAAAAGTGACCCGCTGTAAGAGCGGAACCATAAGTGGCCGTTACCGCAGCAACGGATATGCCCCCAATCAGCCCCCCAATCAAACCAGATGCAGATGGTTATCCCAAAGCCCCGCCGGCAACTCCAGCGGCTTGCCCACCAACGGCACCTGCCGACAATCATAAAACCGGCAACGCCCCTGCCCGGAAGTCACCACAAACCCATCAGCCACCGCACCCACCCCGGCACAATCCGGCAACGGCCCGTCCAGCAGCAACTGCGCGCTGTCCATGTTCCAGATAAAGAATCGATTCCCCCGTGGCGCCGTCAACGCCACCAGCCGCAACTCGCTGTGCACCGCCACACTGGCCGTGTAGTGCCCCATGGCCTGCAATTGCTCATCCGCCACCGGAAACGCCACAAACGCCTGCCCCGGCCGCTTGATCGCCAGCAACTCCGAACGCTCATGGGAAGGCCCCATGAATTGCTGCCCAGCGAGGATCGTCCCGTCGCTGGCAATCCCCATATGCCGCACACTGTTCATCTGCTGGCCCAGGGTCTCCTTGCTCAACAGCGTCCCGTCGCGCTTCATCAGGACCAGGCTCGGCTCCATGGCATTCAGGTTCATCTCCACCCGGCTCTCAGCCTCAGTGCGAATCCCGCCGTTAGCCACCACCAGCGTCTCGCCATCAGGCATCCACGACACCTGGTGCGGCCCGATCCCATGGGTGGAAATCTCCCCGGTGTGCACCAGCCGCTCACCCTCGAACCGGTACACACCCAGCAAACCGCGACCCGGGTCAGACGTGTCGTTCTCTGTGGCATACAACCACTCGCCATCCTTGTGCACCACCGCATGCCCGTAAAAGTGGCGATTGGCCTTGGAGGTGATGGTTTGCAGCAGCGCCCCGTCCCGCAAGTCGATCAGGTAACTCTCGGTGCCCGGCCGGCGGGCGACAAACAGCGCAATCGGCAGCGTCGGGTGGTTGATGATGTCGTGGCAGCGCTGGCCGACCTCGGTGGCAAATACCTGCTTGCCGTCCAGGCGAAAGCCGACGGCGTAGTGCCTGCCATCACTGTCATCCCGCGCCGAGAGCAGCAGCGGGCTTTTGCCCTTCTGCTTGAACAGCGTCCAGCCGCCCAAAGTGATCGCACTGAGCAGCACGCTGCCGAGGGCCAAAGCCTGTCGCCTGAGCATCATCAGTCACCGTCGTTGGCGTTAAAGCCCAGTTGGATGCCCAGCGCCTTGGCCAGCTCGCCTTCGTGCAGGCGGTGGACGACGTTGAGGCTGTCGTAGATATCGTTGAGTTGCTGGCGCCCGGCATCGTCGGCCAGCATTTCATTCAGCGTACGCTGGTTGCTGGCGAAGAGTTTCAGGGAGGCGGCATACGCGGCGTCGATCTTGTCAGCCAGGGGCTTTTGATCGGCAGGCAACAGGCCGCGCAGGCCTTTGTTGTCGACGCCGACCCAGACGGTCTGGGCGGCAGCCAGGCTGGCTTCCAGGCTTTGCAGGGACGACTGGCTGCGCCACGCATCGGCCTGGAACGGTTGCGGGATGCCCTTGGTCTGGCGGCCCATCGGGGTGCCGAGTTTTTTCTTCAGGGTGTCCAGCGCAGTCACTTGAACCCGCAGCAGGTCGGCGATGGCTTCGTGGGAATCGGCGTAGCGCTGGTTAGGAAACTTGGTCATCTGCGCCAGCATGCCGTCGGTGCTGTTCCAGCTCGACAGGATCTCTTCGGCCAGCAGTTTCTGGCGCTCGCCGATGGCTACCAGCAACGGGCAGTAGCGGGCTTTTTGCGTCTCGTCCGCCAGATCGGTCTTGGCGTCGTAGAGGATGTATTCGTAGGCCGACAGGCCCTGCACCACGACGCTGGATTTGGCCAGGGTGGCGGCGTCGATCTGTGGTTGGGCGGTCACCAGTTGCTCGACTTGACGACCCACCAGGTTTTTCTTGTCCGGCCAGAACTGCACCTGCCACGAGCGGTTGCCCTCGGCCAGCGGGCCGATCAGCAGCGGTTGCAACTCGGCCCAGGCCTTTTGCGCGTGCAGGAAGTCGGCGCGGGCGGTCTCCAGGCTTTCCTTGCCCTGGCAGTAGGCCAGAGCGCTGACGGCCAGTTGGCGGTCGGCTTCAACCCAGCGGCTGTAGGTCGGCAGGATCACTTGCTTGGCGATGGCCGCCGAGGTCACCGCTTGCGGGTCCTGGGGCGAGCACGCACCGAGGGCGAGGGCGGCCAGGCTGGTGAACAACAACTTGGGACGGAACATGTCGAGCTCCCTTCTGTAATTAGGACAAAGCTTATAAAGAATTCAGAAATGCCAGCAACGCGGCGCGCTGCTCGGCATTGAACGACAACACATGCTGCTGCGCCGCCTGGGCTTCACCGCCGTGCCACAGCACGGCCTCCATCAGGTTGCGGGCGCGGCCGTCATGCAAGAACTGGGTGTGGCCACTGACGGCTTGCGTCAGGCCAATGCCCCACAACGGCGGCGTGCGCCAGTCGCGGCCACTGGCTTTGAATTCGCTGCGGTTGTCGGCGAGGCCGTCGCCCATGTCGTGCAGCAGCAAGTCGCTGTAGGGGCGAATCACCTGGTTAGCCAATTCAGGTTCGGCGGCGGTGGGCGCCGTGGTGAATTGCGGGGTGTGGCAGCCCTGGCAACCGGCCTGGTAGAACAGGTTTTTCCCGGCCAGCACTTGCGGTGCGTTGACGTCGCGGCGGGCGGGGACGGCCAGGTTGCGGGTGTAGAACAGCACCAGGCGCAGGATGTTGTCGCTGACCTCAGGCTCGCCATCCGGGCCATTGCCGTTGGGCGCCTGTTTGCAGGCCACTTGTGCATCGGTGCAGTCATCGAACGGTCTCAGGGAGGTGGTCAGGCCCATATCACCAGAGAACGCGTGAACATTTTGTTGATTGAGGTTCGGTTGCCCGGCTTTCCAGCCAAATCGACCGAGTACGGTCTTGTGTTGCGCGTCGTCCCAGACCCAATTCGCCCGCCCGACAATGGCTTCCTTGTCGGCGGTTTTCGGGTCGGTGTTGCGCAGGATGTCGGCGTCGGGGATCGCTTCGAGCAGCCCCAGGCCGATCATCGGCGGTGCAACTCGCGCCGAGAAGCGCGTGTCGGGGTGCATCGGCCCATAACCGAGCTGGGTGATTTGCAGGGCCGGCTTGCGCAATTCGACCACGGTGCCGTCCTTGAAGCGGACGTTGACCGGCGTGTAGTCGACCCGCACCTTGCCCTCCGGGGCGACGCCGGGCACGGCCATGTCCTGCAATTGCCCACCGTAGACCGGCTCGGGGACTACACCCAGTTGCTCGATGACCTTCGCATAGGGCGGTGCATCGGGAATCGACAGGCGTACCAGCATCGACACCGCGTTGGGCGCATCGGGCAATGGCGGATGCCCACGGCCATCCTTGATATGGCAGTTCTGGCAGGCATTGGTATTGAACAGCGGGCCCAGCCCGTCGCGGGCAGTGGTGGTGGACGGGGCAATCACCCAGGGGCTGCGAAAGAAACTGTTGCCGACGCTGAAGTCCAGGCGCCGGGTGGGCGACAGGTTGGCCGAGGGCAGGGAGAAGGCGTTCTGGTCGGTCTTCCTCACCGTGGTCGCGCCACCGGCACGCGCTTCACCAGGCTCGGCCTTGGTGAATCGCGGGGCGTCATCGCAGGCACTCAGGCTCAAGGCCATCAACAGTGCAGACAGGCGAAGGGGCGAACGGGACATCAGTCTTCCTGAACGTAGGCTGAAAATAAGGCCGCAAAGTCTAACAGGGCAGGGCGGATTGAATAAGAGCAATTATCGTTTGGTGGTATCCGATTCATTCCCGCTAGAATGACCGCACATTTTTCTCTGGAGGTGGCCAATGCAGGCTCTCGACGCTTTGCTCAACCGTGTTTCCGTGCCGCGACTGCTGGACCCGGCACCGACCCAGGAGCAGCGCGACCTGCTGTTCGCCGCTGCCATGCGCGCGCCCGACCACGGCCAACTGCGCCCTTGGCGCTTCCTGACGGTGGAGGGTGCGGCACGTGAGCGCATGGGCACCCTGCTGGCCGAAGCCGCCCGCCTGCAGGACGCCGACGCGCCCCAGGCCGCGATCGACAAGGCGCAGAACGGCCCGCTGCGGGCGCCGTTGGTGGTGGTGGTGATTGCCCGCCTGCAAGAACATTTCAAAGTGCCAAAATCCGAGCAGCTGCTGGCGGCGGCCTGTGCGGCTCACGGGATTCTGCTGGCGGCGTACGCCCAGGGGATCGGCGCGGTGTGGCGCACCGGTGAGTTGTCGTACTCGGCCCATGTCGCCAAAGGCCTCGGGCTGAAGGCGGATGAGGAAGTGATTGGCTTCCTCTACCTGGGCACCCCACAAAACCCGCCGCGTACGGCCCCGAAAGAAGACCTCGCGCCGTTTGTGGCGGCCTGGACGGGTCAATAAGGCACCGCGACTCTAAATGTGGACGGGCTTGTGTGGGAGCGGGCTTGCTCGCGAATGCGGTGTGTCAGTCAATACATGTACCGACTGATCCACCGCGTTCGCGAGCAAGCCCGCTCCCACATTGGGTGTTCACTGGTTTCAAGCTCGGGTCAAACCCGAAACTGATCCATCAGCTTCATCTGCTGGCTGGCCAGGGCGTTGAGCTGGCTGCTGATGGCCGCCGATTCGGTGGCCTGGCCGGTCAGGGTTTCTGTCACTGTGCGGATTGCCGAGACGTTGCGGTTGACCTCCTCGGCCACCGCACTTTGCTGCTCGGCAGCGCTGGCGATTTGCAGGTTCATGTCGCTGATCACCGTCACTGCATCGCTGATCTTGCCCAGAGCCTGCACCGCCTGATGGATCTGCCCGGCGTTGTTCTGCGCCTGGCTCTGGCTCGAATGCATGGTCGCCACCACTCCACGGGTGCCAGTCTGGATGCGTTCGATCACCAGGCGAATCTCCTCCACTGAATCCTGGGTGCGCTTGGCCAGGTTGCGCACCTCGTCGGCCACCACCGCAAAACCGCGCCCGCTTTCCCCGGCTCGCGCCGCTTCAATCGCAGCGTTCAGGGCCAGCAGGTTGGTCTGTTCGGCGATGCTGCGGATCACTTCCAGTACCGAACCGATCTGCTCGCTGTTCACCGCCAGGGCTTCGACTTCGGTCACGGCCTTGCTCACTTCTTCGGCCAGGGTGGTGATGTCGCGGGTGCTGCGTTCAATGATCTGCATGCCTTCGCGGGCTGACTGGTCGGCGCCGCGGGCCGCGCTGGCGGCGTTGGAGGCGCTGTTGGCCACGTCGTGGGCGGTGGCGCTCATTTCATTCGAGGCGGTGGCCACCTGGTCGATCTCACGGAACTGCACCTGCATGCCTTCGCTGGTCTGGCGCGCGATTGCCGAGGACTGGTCGGCGGTGCCACGGGCTTCGGTGATGCTTTGCTTGATCTGCGCGATGGTCGGCTGCAGCTTGTCGAGGAAGCGGTTGAACCAGTTCACCAGTTCCCCCAGTTCATCTTTTTTACCGTAGGCCAGGCGCTGGGTGAGGTCGCCGTCGCCGCTGGCGATTTCCTTGAGCATGGCGGCCACGCTGTTGATCGGCCGGGTCACGCCGGTGGCGGTCAGCCAGATCAGCAACAGGCCCAGCAGCCCGGCGGCTGCGCCTACCAGCAACGCCTTGACGGTGCCACTGGCCTGGGCCTTGTCGAGCACCGCCTGGAGTTTGAGCGAGTCTGCCAGCAGCACTTGTTTGGGCAGCTTGATTACCACGCCCCAGGATTTGGCGTCGGCAATCGGTTTGACCGGGTACACGGCGCGAATCATGCCGTCTTCCTCGCGGATCTTGCGGGTATCGCTGGCCAGCAGTTGCACGATCTCTTTGCCTTCGGCACCGAGGGTGTCCACCAGGTTTTTGCCGACTTTGGCCGGCTCGCCGCTGTAGCCGGCGATCAAGCCGTTACCGGACAGTATTTCGAGAATTCCGGCGCCGTTGAACAGTTCTTTTTGCGCCGCATCTGTCGCCGCTTGCAGGGCGTTGAGGGCGAGGTCCACACCGACCACGCCGATCACTTTGCCGTCGACCAGCAGGGGCAGGGAAATGGTGGTCATCAACACCGGCTTGCCGGCTACGGTGTCTTCATACGGGTCCAGCAGGCAGGTGTTTTTTGTGTCCCGCGGGCAGGTGTACCAGATGTTGTAGGGCGTGCCGCTGAGGTTGAGGGTGGTCTTGGTCAGGTCATCCTCGACCATCACGGTGTTCAGGCCTTCACCGCCGGCGCGGCTCCAGTAGCTGGAAAAGCGGCCTTTTTCGTTGGACACACGGGCGGCATCATTGACGAATTCACTGTCTTTGCCATCGAGGGCGTTGGGCTCGAACGACAGCCAGATGCCGAGCACCTTGGTGTTGCGGTCGAAGGCGGTTTTCAGGCTGTGGTTGAGTTCTTCACGCAGGGCCCCGGCATCCAACGAGCGCTTGCCGGCCAGAGTGCGCAGGTCCTTGATCTGGTCGGCGAGGGCCGTCACCACCAACAGGCTTTCACCGAAGGTTTTTTGCAGTTGCACCGCTTGCTCGGCGGCCTTGGCCTGCAGCAGGTTCTGCACACTGTCGGTGAGCATTCGCGAGCTTGAATCGCTGATGAGTTCGTCGTTCTGGTTGGTCTGGTACAGGTTCATGCCGACCACCAGGGCGATCACCCCCAGCAGGCACAGACCGGACAACAGCACGATTTTCAAGCGAATGGAGAGGGTGTCGAACATAGAAGTACCCGCGAATGGACTTATTAGTATGCAAGCTCACGCGAGTCCATTCGGCGCTATGCCCGGAACATCGGCTTGGGCCGGCAGTTCATGAGCGGGAGCCGATGAGCGGTAGTCAGGGTGTCAGGTGGGTTGCGGGAGACGTTCCGGTCGCGACCAGATCCACAGGTTGCCCATGCTCATTCCGGCGATGGCCAGGTAAATCGGCCAGCCGTGGTCGAGCATCACCAGCATCAGGCCGGCGCACAGCAGCATGCTCACGGTGGCGCTGACTTTGGCCCGGCGGGCGATGATCCTGCCATTGCGCCAATTGAACAGGATCGGCCCGAACAGCCGGTGGTTTTCCAGCCAGGCACTCAGGCGCGGCGAGCTTTTGGTGGCGGCCCAGGCGGCCAGCAGGATGAATTCGGTGGTGGGCAAGCCCGGTACCACAATCGCAATCAAGCCGATGCCCAGGCTGACGTAGGCCAGCAGGCCGAACAGGACGCGGGCGATTTTGGATGAGGATTGGGTTTTGCCGGTCATGGGTGCGGTTTGCATGGATGGATTTACGAAGGATTCAAAGTGAAACCGGATCAAAATGTGGGAGCGGGCTTGCTCGCGAATGCGGTGGTTCAGTCAATATATCTGGTGACTGAACCACGGCATTCGCGAGCAAGCCCGCTCCCACATTTGATTGCATTCCAATCAGGGAATCAGGCCAGTTCAGGGGCGCTAGCGTACGCCTGTTCCAGCAACACGGTGAAGCGCACGAACGCATCAATCGCGCCTTTCTCCACTTCGGCTTCTTCTTCAGCGGTGAATTCCAGTGCGTCGAGGGTGCGGGTGAAGCGCTTCCAGCCTTCAGCGCGACCACCTGCCGGCTCGCCCAGGTGACGGGCACCGAAGGTTTCGCTCAGGCCCAGGCCCACGGCGCGCTTGATCAGGAACGCGGCGCCCAGCTTGGAACCTTCGGACACGAACAGCCACCCCAGGGCTTCGGCCTTGCTCGGGTTTTTCACCGCGCCGGCCACCGGTGCCGGTACTTCGGTGTCCAGGTCGCCCAGGTCCAGCTTGGCCGCTTCGGCACGGCAGCGTTCGGCGAGGTCAGGGACGATCTTGATCAACTCGGCATCGTTGTACAGCGCCACCAGCTCCGACTGGAACAGGTATTGCGCGACCACGAAGCGGGCGAAGTTGGCCTGGGTTTCAAACGGTGCATGGGCCTTCACCAACGCATCGAGCTTGGTGTGCGGTTCGTTGGTGATCTGGTTCAGGCGCTGGGAGCGCAGGGCTGCACGTTCTGCGGTAGGGGAGGCGGTCATCGGGGAGTCCTTGAGAAGAGAAAGCGTCTGGTTGCCAGGCTGTTATGAACTAGACGAACCAGAAGACGCGTCACAGTAAAAAATCCTCACCCCGGCGCGGATTAAATTGCGTCGGGATGAGGCTCCATGGATCAGATGTCCCAGATCAGGTTGATCGCAAAGTTGCGGCCCGGCTGGGTCAGGCGGTCGAGGTTGGCCGGGCCGGTCACACCGGCTTCGCCGACGCTGTCGTAGCTGCGCACGTCATCCCAGTTCCAGTATTTCTTGTCCGTCAGGTTGTACAGGCCGCCGTTGATGGTCACGTCGTTGGTGACCTTGTAGAAGCCGGTCAGGTCGACGATGCCAAAACCCGGGGTCTTGAACGGGCCGTTGGCGCTGTTGCCGTCAGGGGCGAAGAAGGTGGTGCTGTCGACGCGGTCCTGTTTCTTGACCAGGGTCCAGCTGACCAGAGCACCGTAGTTCTGCTGGTCATAGCCCAGGCCGAACACGCCCTTGAGCGGGTTGACGCTGTTCAACGGTTCGCCGTTGTCGTCATTGCGCCCGTAGGTGTAGGCAATCGAGCCTTGGGTATACAGGCCCTGCGGTGCGCCGAATGCGTCGAGGCTCAAGCGGCCCTTGGCCTCCACGCCCTTGATGGTGGCGTGCTTGATGTTGTTGGCTTCGAACTGCTGGACGGTGCCACCGGCAACCGAGGCATCTTCGTCGATGAAATCACGGTACTTGTTGTAGTACACCGCCACATCAAACGAGCCCGAGTCGAAGTTGCCGCGAATCCCGGTTTCGACGCCCCGGCTGCTTTCCGGCTTGAGGTCCGGGTTGGGTTCGACGGTGTAGCCCTGCTGCAGGTTTTCAAAGCGGCCATACAAGGCCTTGGCCGACGGGGTGCGATAGCCTTCGGCGTATTGGCCGAACCAGGTGTATTGCTCGGTCAGGGCATAAGTGATGCCGAATTTTGGCGTTACACGGTGCCAGTTCTTTTCCGAATCGCTGTGGTCGTAGATGCGTGTCGGGTCAACGGTATTGAGGAATTCCTGGGTCAGCTTGGGTTTGAGCTGGATGTAGTCGTACCGTACGCTGGGCAGGAAGGTCCACTTGTCCCAGGCAATCTGGTCCTGGGCAAACAGCGCGTAGGAGTTGATGGTCGGGTCGGGGAAGTCGCTGGCTTTTTTCACGCTGTCGGCGGCCGACGGGCTTGGTGCACCGATGGCGGTGCAGCCTGCGCCGACCGCCAGGCAGGTCGCGGCGCCCTCACGGGAACCGGTGACTTTCTGCTGCTTGAGGGTGGTGCCGTAGGTCACGACATGGTCGGTTTCGCCGATGCTGAAAGCCTTGTCCAATTGCGCGTCGAATACCCACTGCTTCTCTTCGTACAGGGTCTCGCGGGTGCGCAATACCTTGCGCGATGGCTGGTAGATTTCTGCGGTGGTCTGGTCGGTCTTGGCGATCTGGTAGTTGAGGCTGGTCTTGATGTGATCGGCAATCGGCGAGTCGAGGGCGAACTTGTTTTCGATGCCGAAGCGTTCTCGGGTGATGGTGTCGTTGCCCGTGCGGCCGCGGTAGAAGTTGAAGCCCTGGCCACCGACAAACGGGCCACCCACTGCGTTTTTCAGGTTGGTGTCGCGATCGTCCTTGAACTTCTCGTAGGTCAGGCCCAGGCGGTTCTCTTCGCCGTAGTTCCAGCCCAGTTTGGCCAGCACGTTGGTGGTGCGCGCATCTTCCGGGTTGGCGCCGGTGCGCGCCAGGCCGGTGGCGTTATTGCCGTCGTAGGATTCCATCTCGTGACCGTTGCGCTGGCTCAGGTGCAGCAAGCCGTCGAAGTCCTGCACGCGACCGGCGACGGTGCCGGAGGTCAGCCAGCTCTCGTCGGCGGAGCTGTAGCCGGTCTTCAGGCGTGCGCCGTAGTCCTGGCCGGGCTTGATGATGTCGTTGGGGTCGAGGGTGAAATAGCTCACCGCGCCGCCGATGGCGCTGCTGCCGTACAAGGCCGAGGCCGGGCCGCGCAGGATTTCCACGCGCTTGACGATTTCCGGGTCGACGTAGTTGCGGCGGGTCTTGGCGTAGGGGCCGTTGAAGAAGTTGTCCGGCACCTCGACGCCGTCCACCTGGGTCAGGATGCGGTCGCCGTCGATCCCGCGAATGTTGTAGCCGGCATTGCCGGAGCGGGTGCCGGCACCGCCCACCGAAACACCTGGCTCATAACGCACCAGTTCGCGGATGGTGTTGACGTTCTGGCGGTCCAGTTCTTCGCGGTCGTGCACGGTCACGGTGCTGGGCACGCTGTCCACGGCCTGTTCCTGGCGGGTGGCACTGATGGTCATCTGTTGCAGGGTGATGGCACCGACGGCGACGCGTTTTTCCAGCACGATGTTGTTGTTGCCCAGTTTGCGATAGCCCAGGTTGGTCCCCACCAACAGCCGGTCCAGGGCTTTATCCGCCGGCAATGAGCCGCGCACGCCAGGGGACGACACACCCTGGCCCAGCTCGGCGGGCAGGCCGACTTGCCAGCCGGTCACCGCGGTGAAGGCGTTCAGCGCCGAGACCAGAGATTGCTGCTCGATGCTGAAGCTGTAGTTGCCCTGGCTGCGGCTGGCAGGCTCGGCGGCGGTGGCGGCCATGACGGGCGCACCGGCCAACAGGATTGCGGCCGTCAGTAGCGACAAGCCCTGGCGGCGAACGGGCGAAGAGGACCGGCGGTTGAAACGAGACGACATCGAGAGCGCTCCGGAAGGTACGAATCTTATAGTTGCGCACTGAATCAAATAGGAATCAGTTGCATTGGCTATAACGAGACGTATCGTCGCTGGCTATCGAGTAAAAATAATTCTCATTTAGTTCAGGATCACCAGCGCCGGGTATTCCGAGAGCTTGGCCGAGGTGATGTGGGCCAGGGAGCGCACCACGTCGAGCGGCTGGTCGAGCCGGTAATTGCCGGTGACGGCCACGCTGGCCAGCCTGTCGTTGTTGTTGACGATCCAGCCGGGGTAGTAGCGACGCAATTCGGCCAGCACTTCGCTCATCGGGCAGTTTTCGAAGATCAGCCGGCCGTCGACCCAGGCCAGGTCCTTGGTGGTGTCGAGCTTGGCCGGTTGGCCGAAGCCCTTGGGCCCGATGCGGATACTTTCACCGGCGCTCAGGCGCACCCGCGCGTCGTCAAACGTGTTGCTCAGGTCGACATCACCGCGCTGTACCTGAACCTGGGCTTCACCGTTCAAGTAGCGCACCGCGAAAGAGGTGTCGCGCACGCTGGCGCGCACCGGGCCGGCGTCGATTTCCAGGGGCAGGCCACGGCTGGGCAGCACTTCGAAAAATGCCTCGCCCTGATACAGGCGGGCGATGCGCTGGTGGTCCTTGATGGTGCTGGAGAAGGCTGAGTTGGTGTTGAGCAACACTTTCGAGCCATCGTCCAGCTGCAGGCGCTGGCGTTCGCCCACCACGGTCAGATGGTCGGCCTGCAGGCGCATAGGCAGGTTGCTGAAGCTGAACAGGCCCAGCAGCAACACGGCGGCAGTGGCCAGGGGCTTCCAGTGCGGTTTGATACGGCGCCAGGCGCTGGGTTTGCGTGGCGCATTCAGGGCGACGGCAGCGCTGTGAACGGGCGCTCCGCTCCAGGCAGTCTGGGCCTTGATGAAGGCTTCGGCGTTTAACGGGTCGTTGGCGAGCCAGGCTTTAAATTCCGCCTGCTGCCCGGGTTGCGGGCACTGCAACGCGATCAGCCAGTCGAGGGCTTGGTCCATGGCCGCGTCTTGCAACACCTCATGAGCCAGCTCATGGGGGTGCCGTTGATTCGGTTCCGTCACGGTGTTCCTCGGGTCTTCGCCACGTTTTAATCAATAGTCCTACAGACTGTGCCGCCAAAGCTTAAGGGCGATCCAGTCTTTCGGCCACACCTATGCAGATGGCCATGATCAGTTTCAGTTCCTTCTGCACGGTGCTCAGGGACACGTCGAGCTTGTCGGCGATCTCCTGATAGCTGCAACCGTGCAGGCGGCTGAGGATGAATATCTGCTGCTGGCGGGCGCTCAACTGGCCGAGGCTGACACTCAGGTGCTCGAGCAATTGCTCGGCCTGTGTCGCGTCTTCGGGGGTGCTGACGGGGGAGGCGACGCTTTGCAGGACGTCCAGCGGGACATCTTCCTGCAGGGTGCGGGCCTGAATCCTGCGGGCGCGCAGGTGATCCAGCGCCAGGTTGCGCGCCGTTTGGTAGACAAAGGGTTCGAGGTGGTCGATCGGCCGTTCGCTCAGGGCCCGGGTAACGCGCAGGTAGGTTTCCTGCAACAGGTCCTCGGCGGTGCTGTGGTTATTCACCATCCGCTGCAAGGTGCGCAGCAAAATCACCCGTTGGGTGAGGAAGACTTGGTTGAAACGAGATTGGCTCACAGTGATACCAGACCGATTTGCAGCGAATGATAATGCTTATCATCAACGCAAATGGCAAGTGGCACTTTGGATTACTGTAGGAGCGAGCTTGCTCGCGAAGGGCGTCAACGATATCGCTGGCATCCTGAATAAACGCGGTGGTTTTGCGTTTTTCGCGAGCAAGCTCGCTCCTACAGGCCGAGCATTACTCGGCGTTGCACAGCGCCAGGCAGTTATCCAGCATCCGGTTCGAGAAGCCCCACTCATTATCGTACCAGGCCAGCACTTTCAGCAGTTTGCCGCTGACCTTGGTGTGATTGGCGTCGAAGATCGACGAAAGCGGGTTATGGTTGAAGTCACTGGAAACCAGCGGCAGGGTGTTGTAGCCGAGGATTTTCGAGTGCTGGCTGGCTTCTTTCAGCAGCGCGTTGACCTGCTCGGCGCTGGCTTCTTTTTTCAGTTGCACGGTGAGGTCCACCAGCGACACGTTGATCACCGGTACACGCACGGCCATGCCGGTCAGCTTGCCTGCCAGTTCCGGCAGCACCAGGCCCACGGCTTCGGCAGCGCCGGTCTTGCTCGGGATCATGTTCTGGGTGGCCGAGCGCGCGCGGTACGGGTCGGTGTGGTAGACGTCGGTCAGGTTCTGGTCGTTGGTGTAGGCGTGGATGGTGGTCATCAGGCCGCTTTCGATGCCCAGCTCGCGGTGCAGCACCTGGGCCACGGGCGCCAGGCAGTTGGTGGTGCAGGAAGCGTTGGAGATGATCTGGTGGGATTGACGCAAAATGTCATGGTTTACCCCGTACACCACGGTGGCATCGGCGCCCTTGGCCGGGGCCGAGATGATTACCTTGCGCGCGCCGGCGGTAATATGGGCGGCGGCCTTGTCACGGTCGGTGAACAGACCGGTGCATTCGAACACCACGTCCACCTTGTGCGCAGCCCAAGGCAGGTCGGCCGGGTTGCGAATGGCACTCACGGCAATCCGGTCACCATTCACGGTCAGGCTTTCCTGATCATGAGCGACCTCTGCGTCGAAAGTACCGTGGACGGTGTCGTATTTAAGCAGGTGGGCATTGATCGAGCTGTCGCCGAGATCGTTGATGGCGACGATCTGCAAATCCTGACGGTAGCCTTGGGTATAAAGTGCGCGCAGGACATTACGGCCAATACGGCCAAAACCATTGATAGCGATACGTAGAGTCATTGGAAGGTGCCTGTCGTCGATTTGTTGTAAGAATTACAAGATTATTCGCATAAAAATAGAAAACAAGCCTTTTTAGTGGCAATATTTTGTTCAATCTACAACGAGTGACCTGAATCAACTGGTCCGATTGGTCAAGCAACACCCTGCCAACCTCTTCGCGGCGGGCTTTTGACCAGCATAGACACTCAGGTCGCCACATCCGTTAGCCTGGAGTTCTATACATGCATCCCCGCGTACTTGAGGTCACCGAACGGCTTATCGCCCGCAGCCGTGCAACCCGTGAGGCATACCTTGCGCTCATTCGCGGCGCTGCCAGCGACGGCCCGATGCGCGGCAAGCTGCAATGCGCCAACTTTGCCCACGGCGTGGCCGGGTGTGGCACCGAAGACAAAAACAGCCTGCGCATGATGAACGCCGCCAACGTGGCAATTGTTTCGTCATATAACGACATGCTGTCGGCCCACCAGCCATACGAACATTTCCCCGAGCAAATCAAAAAGGCCCTGCGTGAAGTCGGTTCTGTTGGCCAGTTCGCCGGCGGTACCCCCGCCATGTGCGACGGCGTGACCCAGGGCGAGCCAGGCATGGAGCTCAGCCTGCTGAGCCGCGAAGTGATTGCCATGTCCACGGCGGTAGCGCTGTCCCACAACATGTTCGACGCCGCGCTGATGCTGGGTATCTGCGACAAGATCGTCCCCGGCCTGATGATGGGCGCCCTGCGCTACGGCCACCTGCCGATGATCTTCGTACCAGGCGGCCCGATGCCGTCGGGGATCTCCAACAAACAGAAAGCCGACGTGCGCCAGCGCTACGCCGAAGGCAAGGCCACCCGCGAAGAGCTGCTGGAATCGGAGATGAAGTCCTACCACAGCCCGGGCACCTGCACCTTCTACGGCACCGCCAACACCAACCAGTTGCTGATGGAAGTCATGGGCCTGCACCTGCCGGGCGCCTCGTTCGTCAACCCGTACACGCCGCTGCGTGACGCCCTGACCCGCGAAGCCGCGCACCAGGTCACGCGCCTGACCAAGGCCAACGGCAGCTTCACGCCGATCGGCGAGATCGTCGACGAGAAATCCATCGTCAACTCCATCATCGCCCTCAACGCCACGGGTGGGTCCACCAACCACACCCTGCACATGCCGGCCATCGCCATGTCGGCGGGCATCATCCTGACTTGGGATGACATGGCCGACCTCTCCGAAGTGGTGCCGACCCTGTCCCACGTGTATCCAAACGGCAAGGCCGACATCAACCACTTCCAGGCGGCGGGAGGCATGTCGTTCCTGATCCGCGAACTGCTGGAAGCCGGCCTGCTGCACAACGACGTCAACACCGTGGCCGGTCATGGCCTGAGCCGCTACACCCAGGAACCGTTCCTGGTGGACGGCGAGCTGGTATGGCGTGAAGGCCCGATCGAAAGCCTCGACGAAACCATCCTGCGTCCCGTGGCCCGTGCGTTTTCTCCGGAAGGCGGCCTGCGGGTAATGGAAGGCAACCTCGGCCGGGGTGTGATGAAGGTCTCCGCCGTGGCCCTCGAACATCAAATCGTCGAAGCCCCGGCCGTGGTGTTCCAGGACCAGCAAGACCTGGCCGACGCGTTCAAGGCCGGTGAGTTGGAAAAAGACTTCGTTGCAGTGATGCGTTTCCAGGGCCCGCGCTCCAACGGCATGCCGGAATTGCACAAGATGACCCCGTTCCTCGGCGTGTTGCAGGATCGTGGCTTCAAAGTGGCGTTGGTAACAGACGGGCGCATGTCCGGCGCGTCGGGTAAGATTCCCGCCGCGATTCACGTCAACCCCGAAGCCCAGAGCGGCGGGCCACTGGCACGTGTGCGCGATGGCGATATCATTCGCGTGGATGGCGTCAAAGGCACCTTGGAGCTTAAGGTGGACGCCGAAGAATTTGCTGCGCGCGCGCCTGCCACGGGCCTTCTGGGCAATAACGTGGGGGCCGGTCGCGAGTTGTTTGCGTTCATGCGTTTGGCTGCAAGCTCCGCAGAGCAGGGCGCCAGCGCCTTTACCTCTGCCTTGGAGACACTTAAGTGAAGCTAGCGCTGGTCGGTGATATCGGTGGTACCAACGCCCGTTTTGCGTTGTGGCGGGATCAGGAGCTGCATTCGATCCGCGTCCATGCGACGGCGGATCATGCCAGCCCGGAAGAGGCGATCCAGGTCTATCTGAAGGAAGAAGGCCTGGCCATCGGCTCGATTGGCGCGGTGTGCCTGTCGGTCGCGGGGCCGGTGAGTGGAGATGAATTTAAATTCACCAACAATCACTGGCGCCTGAGCAAGACTGCGTTCTGCAAGACCTTGCAGGTGGACGAGCTGCTGCTGGTGAATGATTTCTCGGCCATGGCCCTGGGCATGACCCGCCTGAAGCCCGACGAATTCCGCGTGGTGTGCGAAGGCACGCCGGAGCCGTTGCGCCCTGCGGTGGTGATTGGCCCGGGCACTGGCCTGGGCGTGGGCACCTTGCTCGACCTCGGCCATGGCCGTTGGGCGGCATTGCCGGGGGAGGGCGGCCATGTCGACCTGCCCGTGAGCAGCCCGCGTGAAGCCCAGCTGTGGCAGCACATCTACAATGAGATCGGCCATGTCAGCGCTGAAACTGCCTTGAGCGGTGGCGGTTTGCCCAGGTTGTACCGGGCGATCTGCGCGGTGGACGGTCACGAGGCGGTTCTGGAAACTCCCGAAGCCATCACTGCCGCTGGCCTGGCGGGCGACCCTATTGCCCTGGAAGTGCTGGACCAGTTCAGTATCTGGCTGGGCCGCGTCGCCGGTAACAATGTGCTGACCACCGGCGGTCGTGGTGGCGTGTACATCGTGGGTGGGGTGATCCCGCGCTTTGCCGATTTCTTTATCAAGAGTGGTTTTGCCAGGAGTTTTGGCGACAAGGGCTGCATGAGCGACTACTTCAAAGGCATTCCGGTGTGGCTGGTGACGGCACCGTATTCAGGGTTGACAGGTGCTGGTGTGGCGCTTGAGCAGGCATTTGCGTAGGCAGTGATGGCCTCTTCGCGAGCAAGCCCGCTCCCACATTCAATCCCATTCCAACTGGATGAATGAGGTGGAATGTGGGAGCGGGCTTGCTCGCGGAGGCGGCCTCAAGGGCAACAAATGACTTAAGCTTGGCCATAACAACAAGGAGGACCCCGTGAGCGTAATCAGTAAATCCATTCTCCTGGTCGACGACGACCAGGAAATCCGCGAGTTGCTGCAAACCTACCTCAGCCGCGCCGGTTTCCAGGTGCGCGGCGTGCCGGATGGCGCGGGGTTCCGCCAGGCGATGAACGAAGCGCCGTGCGACCTGGTGATCCTTGATGTGATGCTGCCGGACGAAGACGGTTTCAGCCTTTGCCGCTGGATCCGCCAGCACCCACGCCAGGCCCAGGTGCCGATCATCATGCTCACCGCCAGTTCCGACGAAGCCGACCGCGTCATCGGCCTGGAGCTGGGTGCCGACGATTACATCGGCAAACCCTTCAGCCCCCGTGAGTTGCAGGCCCGTATCAAGGCCTTGTTGCGGCGCTGCCAGTTTGGCCAGGAGCGCAGCGGCGGCGAGGTGCTGGTGTTTGGCGAGTGGCGCCTGGACATGGTCAGCCACCGGCTGTTCCACGTCGACGGCGAGGAAGTGATTCTTTCCGGCGCCGATTTTGCCCTGCTCAAACTGTTCCTCGATCACCCCCAGCAAATCCTCGACCGCGACACCATCGGCAACGCCACCCGTGGCCGCGACCTGATGCCCCTGGACCGGATTGTCGACATGGCCGTCAGCCGTCTGCGCCAACGCCTGCGCGACACCGAAAAACCACCCCGGCTGATCCGCACCGTGCGCGGCAGTGGCTATCAATTGGCAGCCAGCGTGGTTGCCGGCAATGCCCACTGAGCGCCTGCGTGAACTGCGCCGGCGCATCCCGGTACCGCGTTCGCTGCTGGGGCGGATGTTACTGCTGACCCTGTTGGCGGTGCTGTTTGCCCAGGCGTTGTCCAGCGTGATCTGGGTCTCGCAATTGCGCGCTACCCAGCTTGAAGGCCTGGTAACCGCCGCCCGCAGCCTGGCGCATTCGATGACCGCCAGCGTCAGTTATTTCCGCTCGTTGCCGGTGGCCTTCCGGCCGTTGGTACTGGACCAGTTGCGCAGCATGGGCGGTACCCGGTTTGTGGTGACGCTCAACGATAAGCCCCTGGACATGGCGGTATTGCCGGAAACCCCGCGCAAGCATGCAGTGCTCGGTGCTGTCGAAGAAGTGTTGCGCCAGACCCTGGGCAGCGACGTGCATGTTTCGGTGGAGTTCGTCAGCGCCGAAGACCTGCGCATCTTCAATGCCGGTTTGAAACTCGACGAACTGCCGCGTTCCTGGGCGCATTACGCGCTGACCCTGGAACCGGTGAATCCGCCGGTGTTGGTCACCCAGATCCAGCTGGCCCAGGGCGAATGGCTCTACATTGCCTCCTTGCTGCCCGAACCCTATACCAGCCTCGAAGAACAAGGCCTGCCATACCAGCAGGTGTGGTTTATCGTGCTCACCAGCGGCTTCCTGCTGCTGTTTATCGGCCTGCTGGTGCACTGGCAAAGCCGTCCACTCAAGCGCCTGGCGAGGGCGGCGCGGGACATGTCCCTGGGCGCCGACGTGGAGCCGGTGGCCGAAGGCGGCGGCAGCGAAGTGGTGGAAGTAGGCCGCGCGTTCAATGCCATGCGCGAACGCATCAGCCGTTACCTGACCGAACGCAGCCAGCTGTTCAGCGCCATTTCCCACGACCTGCGCACACCCATCACACGCCTGCGGTTGCGGGTGGAATTGCTGGAAGACGAGAACCTGCAAACCAAGTTCGGCCGCGACCTGGATGAACTGGAGTTGCTGGTCAAAGGCGCGCTGCAGTGTGTGAAAGACACTGACATTCACGAAAACATCGAACCGGTGGACCTCAACCACGTACTCGACTGCCTGGTGGAGCCGTACCTGGCGCCCAACGGCAATGGGCGCGTGACCCAACATGGTCGGGCACTTACGACGTACCCGGGCAAGCCGCTGGCGCTCAAGCGCTGCATCGGCAACCTGATCGACAACGCCCTGAAGTACGGACAGAACGCCCATTTGCATATTGAAGACGATGGCGCGGAATTCATCCTTCACGTCGACGACGAAGGCCCGGGCGTGCCGGAACAGCGCCTGGAGCAGGTCTTCGAACCGCACTTCCGCCTGGCCGGGCAACAACAGGGTTACGGCCTGGGCCTGGGCATCGCCCGCAACATTGCCCACAGCCATGGCGGTGAAGTGAGTTTGCAGAATCTGCGGGAGGGCGGTTTGCGGGTGACCTTGCAACTGCCTCGTGGCCTGGATTGAACGCCACCAATACCGCAGCTGATTGAGTACTTGTGGCGAGGGAGCTTGCTCCCGTTGGGGCGCGAACTGGCCCCAAAAGATGGGACTGCTGCGCAGTCCAACGGGAGCAAGCTCCCTCGCCACATTATTAGTATCCGGTGTTATAACCGTGGTTAGACGCTCTGGCGCAGCCTGGCCAGATCCCGCAACGGCGGCGCACCAAACAGCCGGCTGTATTCGCGGCTGAACTGCGATGGGCTCTCATAGCCCACCCGATACCCCGCCGCCGAGGCTTCCAGGCCCTCGGCGATCATCAACCGCCGAGCCTCCTGCAAGCGCAACTGTTTTTGGTACTGCAACGGACTCATGGCGGTCATCGCCTTGAAGCGGTGGTGCAAGGTCGAGACGCTGAGGTTCACTTCCTTGGCCAGGTCATCAATGCGCAGGGGCTGTTCGTAGTTGCCGTTCAACCAGGTGATCGCCTGGCTCACCCGATGGCTCTGACTGTTGGCGACGGCAATTTCATACAGCCGATAACCCTGTGGACCACGCAACAGGCGATAGAGAATTTCCCGATTGATCAGCGGCGCGAGCATTGCGATGTCTTTCGGTGTGTCGAGCAATCGGGTCAGGCGCAGCACGGCGTCCAGTAGCTGGCTGTCCAGGCGGTCGACATACATCCCTCGGGAGGTCGGGCGCGGGGGCACGCCCATCGGCCCGGCTTCGGCAATCAGTGCGGTGATCTGTGCCGGGTCGATATTCACCCGAATCGACAGGTTGGGGTCTTCAGGCGTGGCATCAAGGATGCGCCCGGCCACCGGCATCGCTACCGAAAACACCAGGTAATTGAGCGGGTCGTAGGCGAAGACTTCATCCGCCAGGCGCACTTCCTTGCTGCCCTGGGCGAGGATGCACAGCGCGGGTTCAACCAGCACCGGCGTGAATTCACGCGGGGAGTTATGGCGGTTGAGATACAGCGACGTGATCGCCGTGCCGTAGGAACCATCCTCCCAGGTATGCCGGCGAACGATGCCGGCGAGTTCTGCGCGCTGCTTTTCCATATCGGCGTCGAGGGGTTTGGAGCGAAGTTCGGGCGACGACATGGGACATCCTCTGGTGCTTTGACGATGGGCACAGCTTAAGGGCGGCTTTGCAAAAAGCGGTATTTCGATTCTGCACAATCCTTGCCTGATCCTGCGAAAAATCGTGAATCAGGCAAGCCGGGGCCTGTCATGCCCCTGAAATACGGCAGTCATGCCGGGAATAAACTTCGCAGGCCGATTGCTATATCTACGTATCTCGCAGGATTGTGCAATAAGCCAGCAGGAATTGACTAACCGCATCCACACCCGCGCCCGTATCTTTGATCCTGTGGCAACACGCCCTCACAGTGCTTGCCGAGCATCACTTCTCAACGGGAGAGTCGAACATGTCCACCCCCATTCCCGCGAGCCATATGGCCTTTATCCGTGCCCGTACCGGGTACAGCACCGAACTGGGTGCACGCTTGAGCAGTTTGATCGAACCGGGCCGCCAGGCTCAGGGTTGCCTGCAATTCTCGTTGCAGCACTCCCTGGCCGACCCGGATGTGTGGTTGGTGTCGGGCTTCTGGAGCAGCGAGCAGGCGATGAGTGCCTACTTCAGCTCGCCGGCGCTGATGGTCTTCACCGAGTTGTTGAATGACATGGTGGTTCGCAGCATGGACTTCCAGACCTTTACCGACGCCTCGGCGGCCAATGCCTATGGCGAGTACCTGCAACTGGCGGGCTAGTGCTTTAGAATGGCCGCCTTTCCCATTGGCCAGGACCTGCAACATGGCACGTAAAGAGTTTGCCCACCACGAAGCCGTTTCCGCCTTGGTGCGTGAAGAAGAGGGTGGCTATAGCGCCGCCATCGCCGTCAAGGCGCTGGATGGCATGGGCGCACCGCGCTTTCACAAGATCCTCGATGGACAGACGTTCAAGACTGCCTCCGACGCCGACGATGCCGCAGCTCTGCAACTGGAGCGCTTGGTCGATGTAGATGAAGACGGTCAGCTCTCTTGGGCAACTTTCGCCAACTAAAAACACCGCTGATCCAAATCTGGGAGCGGGTTTGTGTGGGAGCGGGCTTGCTCGCGAATGCGGTGGATCAGTTGGCATATGCATTGACTGATACGCCCCCTTCGCGAGCAAGCCCGCTCCCACATTTTTATCGCATTCCAATCAGCGTTTCGCGGCGCCTGGGCGGTACATTTTGAACAGCGCTTCCGGCCCCAACTGAAAATAATCCGCCGGGCCACCTCCACGCAGGATCGGCTGGGCGGCAGCCGTGTCGTACACCCCGTCTTTCAGCAGCCATTTGGCGATATGCACCGCGACCACCTCACCAAGCACCAGCCAGCTCGGCACCAGCTCCTTGTCGGCGCGCTGCAGCTGAATGATCTGCGTCACCTTGCACTCGAACGACACCGGGCTTTCGGCCACGCGAGGCACGGCGATCACCTTTGAAGCCACCGGCGTCAGGCCCGACAATTCAAACTCGTTGACCTCGGGTGATACCGGCGCGCAACTCTGGTTCATCTGCTCGGCCAGCGGGCGGGTGGCCAGGTTCCACACGAACTCACCGGTCTGTTCGATGTTGTTCAGGCTGTCTTTGCGCCCGACACTGGAAAACCCAATGATCGGCGGAATGTAGTTGAACGCGTTAAAGAAACTGTAGGGCGCCAGGTTCAAGCGGCCCTGGCTGTCGTGGGACGAAATCCAGCCAATCGGGCGCGGGCCGACAATCGCATTGAACGGGTCATGGGGCAGGCCGTGGCCGTTGGCGGGTTCGTAGAAATGAATATCGTCGGACATGGCCGGGGTTCCTGCTGCGCGGTTCTGGGGAGGGCACCATAGTGCAATCCGGCGCGGCGGATTTCTATCATCCATATGGAATTTTCATACAGCCCCCACCTATTTTTCACAGCTCCCGGGTCAGTCTGCGCGCCAGGTCGACACCCCCTGTAAGTCGACCGATTGAACGACTGAGCCTTTGGAGCCTTCTGCACAATGAACAAACTTCCTCAGATCACCCTGGCGTTCTGGGTCATGAAAATCTGCGCCACGACCCTGGGCGAAACCGCCGGGGACTTGCTGTCGATGACCTTGAATGTCGGTTACGCCATCAGCTCGATGATCCTGATCAGCGTGTTCCTGGTCACTCTGGTGACGCAACTCTGGTCGAAAACCTACAACCCGGTGCTGTACTGGATCGTGATCCTGTCCACCAGCACCGCCGGCACCACCATGTCGGACTTTATGGACCGCACGCTGGGGCTGGGTTATGCCACGGGCTCGATGATTCTGGTGTCGATCCTGGTGGCGATCTTTGCCCTGTGGCGTATCAGCGGCGACTCGCTGAACGTGAACAAGGTGCAGACCTTTCGCGGTGAGCTGTTCTACTGGATGGCGATTCTGTTCTCCAACACCCTGGGCACGGCGCTGGGTGATTTCCTCGCGGATGATTCCGGGCTGGGGTTCGCTGGTGGCGCGTTGCTGATCGGGGCGAGTATCGCGGTGGTGGTGTTGCTTAAATACTTCACGCGGATTTCGTCGGTGCTGCTGTTCTGGGTGGCGTTTGTGTTGACCCGGCCGTTCGGCGCAACCCTGGGTGACTTCCTGACCAAACCCCATGAAAAGGGCGGGCTGGACTTTGGCACCATCGGCTCGTCGGCCGTGTTGGCGGCGGTGCTGGTGGTGATGATTGCCGGGGCGGCGTATGCCCAGCGTCGGTATGGACGCCAGGCGGCTGCCGAGCTGTCTTGAGGGCAATGAAAAAGGGCCGTGTCATTGACTGACATGGCCCTTTTTTTACGCTTGCCGAACCCTTAGTCCGTAGTAATCCGTGAATGTTTGCGGGTGTCCTTCATGGTCACATACACCAACAGCGACACCGCAATACACGCGGTGACGTACCAGTAGTAACCGGTTTCCATACCAATGCTCTTGAACCACAGCGCGATGTATTCAGCGGTGCCGCCGAAAATCGACACGGTCAGCGCATAGGGCAAGCCAACGCCCAGGGCGCGGATTTCGGTGGGGAACAATTCGGCCTTCACCACGGCGTTGATCGAGGTGTAGCCGCTGACGATGATCAGCGCCGCCATGATCAGGAAGAACGCGCCCCACCAGGTCTGGATGGTGTGCAGGGTGGTGAGGATCGGCACGGTGAACAGCGTGCCGAGGACGCCGAAGGCGATCAGGATCGGCCGGCGGCCAACCTTGTCCGACAGCCCGCCGATGATGGGTTGCAGGCACATGAACAGGAACAGCGTGGCCGCCGAAATGGTGGTGGAGTCGGAGATGCTCATGCCGACGGTGTTCACCAGGTATTTCTGCATGTAGGTGGTGTAGGTGTAGAACGCCAGGGTGCCGCCCATGGTCAGGCCGACTACGGTCATCAGTTCTTTGGGGTGGCGCATCAAGGTGCGCATTGCGCTTTCCTTGGCCTTTTCTTTCTTGGTGAACGACTCGGTTTCTTCCATGCCACGACGCAGGTACAGCGCCACTACCGCGCACAGCGCGCCGATGGCGAACGGGATACGCCAGCCCCAGTCGTACAGTTGTTCGGTGGTCAGCAATTGTTGCAGCACGATCAATACCGCCAGGGCGATGAGCTGGCCGGAGATCAGGGTCACGTACTGGAAGCTGGAGTAGAAGCCCCGACGTTCCTTGGTCGCCATTTCGCTGAGGTAAGTGGCGGAGGTGCCGTATTCACCGCCGACCGACAGGCCCTGCAGCAAACGGGCGAATACCAGCAGGATCGGCGCACCGATACCAATGGCTTCATAGCCCGGGCTCAGGGCAATCAGCAGCGAGCCGAAGCACATCAGGTAGACCGACGCCATCAAGGCCTTTTTACGCCCGACCTTGTCGGCGTACAGGCCCATCAGCCAGCCACCGATCGGGCGCATCAGGAAGCCCACGGCGAAGATCGCGGCGGTGTTCAGGAGTTGGGCGGTGGTGTCGCCTTTCGGGAAAAAGGTCTTGGCGAAATACAGGGAGAAAGCCGCGTAGACGTACCAGTCGTACCACTCGACCATGTTGCCGACCGATCCGCTGAAGATCGACTTGATACGGCTGGAGGTGGTGCGTCCTTTTGCCGGCGCAGTCGCCGACCCCAGAGGCAGGGAGTTGGAGTTATCCATTTAAGGATCCTTCATCTAATTGTTTTTGTGGAGCGCGCGGTAGCGCAGCCTGGCTGGGCTATAGCAGGAGCTGTGCCAAGCCGATGAAGGCCCGGTCTAGAAGGGTTTGGAGATTTTTTTGAGCGGAAAATCGCTGATGATTGAAGGGTGATGAGCGGAAATCCGCCGACGAAGATCGCTCCCACGCTCTGCGTGGGAGCGCATCCTGTGACGCTCCGCGTCACGATTTTAAGGGCGGACGCGGAGCGTCCAGAGCTGCATCCCCACGCGGAGCGTGGGAACGACCGGGTTAGAGGAACGTATCCCGCGCCAGGCCATGGCGCTGCATTTTTTCATTGAAGGTGCGCCGTGGCAGTTGCAACTCGGCCAGCACCGCCTTGATATCGCCTTTGTGCCGGGTCAGCGCGGCTTTCAGGCAATGGGCTTCAAATGCTTCCTGCTGCGCCGCCAACGATTGCCCGGCTTCGATGCCTTCCGGCTCCGGTTCACCCAGCCCCAGCACCTGGCGTTCCGCGGCATTGGCCAGCTCCCGCACATTCCCCGGCCAGTCATGGCTGAGCAGGCGCCCCAGCGCGGGTCCGCTCAGCGGCGCGAAGTTGCGGCCCAGGCGCTCGGCGGCGCTTTGTGCAAAGTGCTCGAACAGCAGGGGAATGTCTTCCCGGCGTTCCCGCAGCGGTGGCAGGCGCAGTTGTGCGACGGTCAGGCGATAGGCCAAGTCCTCGCGAAAACGCCCGGCGCGAGCTTCGTCCAGCAGGTCGGGTTTGGTGGCGGCGATGATCCGCAAGTCCACCTTGATGCTTTGATTGGAACCGAGCCGTTCGAGTTTTTGCTCCTGCAACACCCGCAGCAATTTCACCTGCTGGGCCAGCGGCATGCTTTCGATCTCATCGAGAAACAGCGTGCCGCCATTGGCGTATTCCAGCTTGCCGATGCGCTTGCCCTGGGCGCCGGTGAACGCGCCACTTTCATGGCCGAACAGCTCGGCTTCAAACAGCTGCTCGGGAATCGCCGCGCAGTTCAGCGCCACAAACGGCTTCTTCGCCCGGGGGCCGAAATCATGCAGGCAACGGGCGACCAGCTCCTTGCCGCTGCCGGTTTCGCCGCGAATCAACACATTGACCGGCAAGCCGGCCAGGTCCAGGACTTGCCGGCGCAGGTTCTGCAAACCCCGGGACACCCCCAGCAGGCTCGATTCCAGTTGGGCCCGGTGATCGGCCTGCTGATGCAAGCGGCGGTTTTCGAGCACCAGCCCGCGCTTGTCCAGCGCCCGGCGCAGGCTGCTGAGCAGGGCTTCGGGGCTGAAGGGTTTTTCGAGGAAGTCGTAGGCGCCGTCGCGCATGGCCTCGACGGCCATCGGCACATCGCCGTGGCCGGTGAGCAGAATCACCGGCAGGTCGGCGTCACGCCGCTGCACTTCAGCCAGCAACTCCAGGCCGCTGAGGCCGGGCATGCGCACGTCGCTCAGGATCACCCCGGGAAAGTCCCGGGGCAATTGCGCCAGGCATTCTTCGGCGCGGCCGAACAACTGCACCTCAAAGCCCGACAGGCTCAGCCATTGCTCGACGGCCGTGCGAATGCTGGCTTCGTCGTCGACCACAATCACCGCATTCAACATAGGTCTGGCGTCTCCAGTGCGATGGGCAAGGTCAGGGTAAAGATCGC
The DNA here is from genome assembly GCF_013385475.1 of Pseudomonas sp. G5001. Taxonomy (NCBI): domain Bacteria; kingdom Pseudomonadati; phylum Pseudomonadota; class Gammaproteobacteria; order Pseudomonadales; family Pseudomonadaceae; genus Pseudomonas; species Pseudomonas sp. G5001. Next base: position 64,117 of record NZ_JACAPZ010000031.1, on the reverse strand, counting down.
CCCGTCACCTTGATTGCCGGCGCTCAGGCGCCCGCCAAGTTCGTGGACGATAGCGTACGACACGGCGAGCCCCAAGCCGAGCCCGTCGCCCACCGGCTTGGTGGTGAAGAACGGGTCGAACACGCTGTTGAGGTTTTCCTCGGCGATCCCGCCGCCGCTGTCGCTGACGGTCAGGTGCCATAGCTGCTGATCGGCGTGCAGACGGATCTCCAGGCGCTTGCGTGGCTTGTCGGCCATGGCGTCGAGGGCGTTGCGCAGCAGGTTGATCAGCACCTGTTCGAGGCGGATCGCGTCGCCGCGTACCCAGGCCGGGCGGGTCAGGTCCAGTACGGTGCCGATGGCTTCGTCCCGCAGGCGCGCATCGAGCAAGTGCAGGGACTGGTCCACCACCGTCGCCAGGTCGAGGCGTTCGCGCAGGCCGCTGGGGCTCTTGCGGGCGAAGGTCTTGAGGTGGCCGGTGAGCGCAGCCATGCGTGTGAGCATGTCGTCCAGCGGGGTCAGGGCCTGGTAGGCGTCGTCCACCCGGCCATGGTCCAGCAGCAGCCGCAGAGTCGCCAACTGCATGCGCTGGGCGGTCAAAGGCTGGTTGATTTCGTGAGCGAGGGCGGCAGACATCTGCCCCAGCGCTGCCAGTTTGGCGGATTGCACCAGGCCATCCTGGGCAGTACGCAGGGCGCGGGTGCGTTCTTCCACCAGTTGTTCAAGTTCTTCGCGGCTGCGCTGGCGCAAGCGGGCGAGGCGCCAGCGCTGGGTCAGGAACAGCACCAGGAACACCAGCGCCAGCCACGAGCCGGCGGCGGCGAGGCCGGCGTTGCGTTGGTCTTCAAAGGCAAACTGTGGCTTGCGCAACAGGTGCAAGGTCCAGCCTTCGGCCTTCAGCGGCAGGGACTCCCAAATGTAATTGGCCTTGCCATCGGGGCCGTCGACGCGCATCAGGTGGCTGTTTTCGTCAAAGCGTTGCAAGGCTTCAGTGTCCAGTGGCAGCAATTGTTTCTTGTCGTATTGGCGGGTGGCCTTGAGTTCGGCGTGGTCGCTGTCCGACAACGGACGCAGCGCGCGGTAGCGCCAGCCCGGCTGATTGGCGATAAACACAATGCCCCGGGCATCGCTGACCAGCAGCAAGTCATTGCCCTGGGCCCACTCGCGCTCCAGTTCCGGGAACTCCAGCTTGACCACCATGGCACCGAGGAACTGCTCGTTCTCGCCGACCACCGCGCTGGAGAGGAAATACCCCGGAATCCCGGTGGTCACGCCCACTGCATAAAAACGCCCGGTGCCCTGGCTCAAGGTTTGGCTGAAGTAGGGACGAAACGCGTAGTTGTGCCCCACATAACTGCTGGGCAGGTTCCAGTTGCTGGCGGCCACGGCGAGGCCGTTGCGGTCCATCAGTTCCAGGGTCGAGGACTGGGCGGCGCCGTTGATGCGCTCCAGCTTGCGGTTGAGCAAATCCTGGGTGGCGGTGTCCAGCGGGCCCTTCAGGGCGCTGATCATTTCCGAGTCCAGGGCCAGCACGGCGGGCAGGGCGCGGTAACGTTCGATCAGGGTGTGCAGGGAGTTGCCATAAAGCATGAGCTGCTGATTGGCGCGGGCGGCGTCATCCACCAGGGCCAGGCGTTCGGCGTGGCGGGTAGCCAGGGCGGCAGCCAGTACCGCGCCGGCGATGATCAGCAAGGAGTAGAAGGTCAAACGCAGCGGGCGGGGAATCGCAATCATACGAAGATGAACAGTGCAATTAGGGGCGAGCACCATAGCACGAGGCGCATGGCTGTTGTGGCGAGGGAGCTTGCTCCCGCTGGGGCGCGTAGCGGCCCCAAAAAAATGGGAGCGCTGCGCACTGGAGCGGAGCAAGCTCCCTCGCCACAGTGAGAGGTGCATGAAACAAAAAAAGGCGACCGTAGTGGTCGCCTTTTATCCTTGCAGGGGAAATGCTTACTGCACTTCAACCGCCAGGCTTTCACTGATCTTTTTCTGCCAGATGGCAGGACCGGTGATGTGTACCGACTCGCCCTTGCTATCAACGGCAACGGTGACCGGCATGTCTTTCACGTCGAACTCGTAGATCGCTTCCATGCCCAGCTCGGCGAACGCCACGACGCGGGATTTCTTGATGGCCTGGGCCACCAGGTAAGCCGCGCCGCCCACTGCCATCAGGTAAACCGCCTTGTGGTCCTTGATCGCTTCGATAGCGGTCGGGCCGCGCTCGGATTTGCCGATCATGCCCAACAGGCCGGTTTGCTCGAGGATCTGGCGGGTGAACTTGTCCATCCGCGTGGCGGTGGTCGGACCGGCAGGCCCCACCACTTCTTCGCGCACCGGATCAACCGGGCCGACGTAGTAGATGAAGCGACCCTTGAGGTCCACCGGCAGGGTTTCGCCCTTGTTCAGCATCTCGACCATGCGCTTGTGCGCGGCGTCGCGACCGGTGAGCATCTTGCCGTTGAGCAACACGGTTTCGCCCGGCTTCCAGCTCTGCACGTCTTCCGGGGTCAGGGTGTCGAGGTTGACGCGACGGGCCGACGGGCCGGCTTCCCAGACGATTTCCGGGTAGGCGTCCAGCGGTGGCGCTTCGAGCGATGCAGGGCCCGAACCGTCGAGCACGAAGTGCGCGTGACGGGTGGCGGCGCAGTTGGGGATCATGCACACCGGCAGCGAGGCCGCGTGGGTCGGGTAGTCCATGATTTTCACGTCGAGCACGGTGGTCAGGCCACCCAGGCCCTGGGCGCCGATGCCCAGTTGGTTGACCTTCTCGAACAGCTCCAGGCGCATCTCTTCGATACGGTTGGACGGGCCGCGCTTCTTCAGCTCGTGGATGTCGATGGATTCCATCAACACTTCCTTGGCCATTACCGCGGCTTTCTCGGCGGTGCCGCCGATGCCGATGCCAAGCATGCCCGGTGGGCACCAGCCGGCGCCCATGGTCGGAACGGTCTTGAGCACCCAGTCGACGATCGAGTCGGACGGGTTGAGCATGGCCATTTTCGACTTGTTCTCGGAACCACCGCCCTTGGCGGCCACGTCCACTTCCACGGTGTTACCCGGGACGATGGAGTAGTGGATCACGGCAGGGGTGTTGTCCTTGGTGTTTTTACGCGCACCGGCCGGGTCGGCGAGGATCGAAGCCCGCAGGACGTTTTCCGGCAGGTTGTAGGCCTGGCGCACGCCTTGGTTGATCATGTCGTCCAGGCTCATGGTGGCGCCATCCCAGCGCACGTCCATGCCTACACGTACAAATACGGTGACAATCCCGGTGTCCTGGCAGATCGGGCGGTGGCCGGTGGCACACATGCGCGAGTTGATCAGGATCTGAGCCATGGAGTCACGGGCCGCTGGCGATTCTTCGCGCAGGTAGGCCTCGTGCATCGCCTGGATGAAGTCAACGGGATGGTAGTAGGAAATGAATTGCAGGGCGTCGGCAACGCTCTGAATCAGGTCGTCTTGCTTGATCACGGTCATGAGTCGCGCTCCTCTATAAGGGAACATTCAATAAAGGTGGCGTCAGTGTTGCATCGGTCGGCTGAAGCCACCTTTCCAAGGCACGCCAAAGTGGTGCAGGCGCGACGCTAAAAAGGCGCGGCAGTATAACCCGCCACGGTGGCCGATACACCCGACTATGGTCAAACTCTGCGGGGCGTGATTCCCTGTAGACGCCTTTTTGATCCGAGACCCTTGATGCCTGAACTTCACGTCGGTGAACGCCACTGGTCGGTAGCCGCCGGCAGCAACCTGCTGGATGCCCTGAACCAGGCGGGCGTGGCCGTGCCTTATAGTTGCCGCGCCGGCAGCTGCCATGCCTGCCTGGTGCGTTGCCAGGGTGATATCCAGGACAACCAGCCGGATGCCCTGAGCCCGGCGCAGCGCCAGGATGGCTGGCGCCTGGCGTGCCAGTGCCAGGTCGCAGGTGACTTGCAGGTCGAAGCCTTCGACCCGCTGCGTGACGGGTTACCGGCGACGGTGCTGAGCGTCGATTGGTTGACCCCGAGTGTACTGCGCTTGCGGCTGCAACCCGAACGCGGCTTGCGCTACCGGGCGGGGCAGCATCTGGTGTTGTGGGCCGGCAGCGTTGCGCGGCCTTATTCATTGGCCAGCCTGCCCCAGGAAGATCCGTTTCTCGAATTTCACATTGATTGCCGCCTGCCCGGCGAATTCAGCGACGCCGCCCGCCAATTCAAGGCCGGTGACAGCCTGCGCCTGGGCGAATTGCGGGGCGGCGCCTTGCAGTACGACCCCGACTGGCAATCGCGGCCGCTCTGGCTGCTGGCCTCGGGCACCGGACTCGGCCCGCTATGGGGCGTGTTGCGCGAGGCCTTGCGCCAGGATCACCAGGGCGCCATCCGGGTCATTCACCTGGCCCATGACGCGGGCGGTCATTACCTCGCCGGGCCATTGGCCCAGCTGGCTGGTGCGCATCCGAACGTGACCGTTGAGCTATGGACAGCGGCTGAGGTGACGCAGGCGTTGGCGCAACTGCGGCTTGTTTCCCGGCAAACTCTGGCTTTACTCTGCGGGCACCCGGCCAGTGTCGAGGCCTTTTCCAAGCGCCTGTTCCTGGCCGGACTGCCGCGCAATCAACTGCTGGCCGATGTGTTCCTGCCCCGTGGTTGAGCGCTGAATTTCCCAGCCGCGAGATTTGTCATGACCGATGCCATCCTGCAGCAACGCGAACGCGGGTTGCTGATTTTGCAGCTCAATCGCCCGGACAAGAAAAATGCCCTGACCCGCGCCATGTACAGCCAATTGGCCGAGGCGCTGGAGCAGGCGGATGCCGATACCAGCGTGAATGCCGTGCTGATCCAGGGCAGCAGCGAGTGCTTCACCGCCGGTAACGATATTGGCGACTTCCTCGAACAACCGCCGGCGGATCTCGACAGCCCGGTCTTCAATTTCATGCGCAGCTTGCTCAACTGCCGCAAGCCGGTGATTGCGGCAGTGGCGGGCGTGGCGGTGGGAATTGGCACGACGCTGCTGCTGCATTGTGACCTGGTGTATGTCAGCCGGGATGCACGGTTGCGCATGCCGTTCGTCAACCTGGGGCTGTGTCCGGAGTTTGGGTCCAGCTTGATCCTCCCGCGCTTGCTGGGGCATGCCAAGGCGGCGGAGTTGCTGCTGCTGGGTGAAGGGTTTACCGGCGAACAGGCTGCCGCCTGGGGCATTGCCACCGAGGCATTGGGCAGCGGTGAATCGGCCCTGGCCAAGGCGCGGGAAATTGCTGGACGGTTTGAGACCCTGGCGCCGGGCGCGGTACAGGTCAGCAAGCATCTGATGAAAAGCGTTGATCGCGAGCAGTTGCGCAAGGTGATCGAGGAGGAGGGGGCGTTGTTTACCCAGAGGTTGAAGTCGCCGGAGGCGATTGCGGCGTTGTCGGGGTTTATCACTCGGAGATGAATGAGCGTTGACTGGTCGGCCTATTCGCGAGCAAGCCCGCTCCCACATTCGACCGTGTTTCTTGAGGATGTACGCGATCAAATGTGGGAGCGGGCTTGCTCGCGAATAGGCCAGTAAAGCCAACACACAAGCCAATTTGCAATGCAAAAAGCCCCGCCATTCACATGGCAGGGCTTTTGTTTTTCAGCGAGCGGTCACTCAGACCATTGGGTCGCCAACGTGCAGGATCTTCATGCCGTTGGTGCCGCCGATGGTGTGGTAGCTGTCACCCTTGGTCAGGATGACCCAGTCGCCTTTCTCCACGACGCCGCGCTTGAGCAACTCGTCGATCGCGGCCTGGCTGACTTGCTCAGGCGGCAGCGATGCCGGGTCGAACGGTACGGTGTAGACGCCGCGGAACATGGCCGCACGGGCCTGGGTTTCGCGGTGCGGGGAGAACGCGTAGATCGGGATCGAGGAACGGATGCGCGACATGATCAACGGCGTGTAGCCACTTTCGGTCAGGGCGATGATCGCTTTCACACCCGGGAAGTGGTTGGCGGTGTACATGGCCGCCAGGGCGATGCTCTGGTCGCAGCTTTCGAAGACCTTGCCGATACGGTGGCTGGAGGTCTTGCTGGTCGGGTGCTTTTCAGCGCCGACGCAGATGCGTGCCATGGCCTGCACGGCTTCCAGCGGGTACGGGCCAGCCGCACTTTCAGCCGAAAGCATCACGGCGTCGGTGTAGTCGAGCACGGCGTTGGCCACGTCGGACACTTCGGCACGGGTTGGCATCGGGTTCTGGATCATCGACTCCATCATCTGGGTCGCAACGATCACCGCCTTGTTGTGGCGACGTGCGTGCAGGATGATTTTCTTCTGGATACCGATCAGCTCGGCGTCACCAATTTCCACACCCAGGTCGCCACGGGCAACCATCACGGCGTCGGAAGCCTTGATCAGGCCGTCGAGGGTTTCATCGTCGGCTACGGCTTCGGCGCGTTCGATCTTTGCCACCAGCCAGGCAGTGCCGCCGGCTTCGTCGCGCAGTTTACGGGCGTATTCCATGTCGGCGGCGTCGCGCGGGAAGGATACCGCGAGGTAGTCCACTTCCATTTCGGCGGCGAGCTTGATGTCGGCCTTGTCTTTTTCAGTCAGGGCCGGGGCAGTCAGGCCACCGCCGCGACGGTTGATGCCTTTGTGGTCCGACAGCGGGCCGCCGATGATCACGGTGCAATTCAGTTCGGTCGGGGTGGCGGTGTCGACGCGCATTACCACACGGCCGTCGTCCAGCAGCAGTTCGTCGCCCACGCCGCAGTCTTTCACCAGGTCCGGGTAGTCGATACCCACGACTTGCTGGTTGCCTTCGGTCAGGGGATGGCTGGTGGAGAAGGTGAACTGGTCACCGATCTTCAGCTCGATCCGCTTGTTGGCGAATTTGGCGATACGGATTTTCGGGCCTTGCAGGTCACCCAGCAACGCCACGAAGCGGCCATGCTTGGCGGCCAGGTCACGCACCAGCTTGGCGCGAGCCTTGTGCTCGTCCGGGGTGCCGTGGGAGAAGTTCAGACGGGCAACGTCCAGGCCAGCCAGAATCAGCTGTTCGAGGACTTCCGGCGAGTTACTGGCCGGGCCAAGGGTGGCGACGATTTTGGTACGACGGACGGACATGCACGGACTCCTGAGTTCAAGCGCTGGGGAAGGCTACTATGCTCTTTGGTTGTAGTCATTGTTCGTTTGCACTACTTATCGATGATTCGCTTGTTTTCACTCTGCATGAACAGATGAACAACCTTGAAGATTTTCGATGAAGGGTCGATACACTGCACAAGACAGGAGAACCCCCATGCGAATCGTGATCATTGCTGCCCTGGCCGTCAGTGTTGTCGGCTGCACCCGTTGGTCGATGGACCATCATTTGAACAATGCGTACCGCGCCTACGGTGTGGGCGATTGCCAGCGGGTCACCCTTGAGTTGTCCCAGGTCGACCGTGAAAGCCGTTCCCGGCGCTACGTGCAACCGGAAGTCTCGATGTTGCGCGGGCAGTGCCTGGAGCGCGAGAAGCTGTTTGTCGATGCGGCGCAAACCTATCAGTTCATCATCAGCCAGTACCCGGCGAGCGAGTACGCATTCCGTGCCCGTGCCCGTTTGGATACCCTGCAGCAACTGGGGCATTACCCCGGCGCGAGCGTTGCCCAGCCGCGGCCGGCGTCGTTGTGATGATATTTGTCATGCCATAGCTGGCTCGTTGCCAGTCTTGGGCTAATCTTTGAATGTCAGTTTGTATAAGTTTCTATTCAAACGGATGGCGTTCCCGGATTTGGCAGCTGTAAAAGTGGCAACCCGTTTGCGGTTGTCGCACCGATATCCGGGGAGAGCGGGCCTTCAGGCTCGTTTCGAATCACTGGAGCGGCCACATATATGGCCATTGGATGGCGACCTCATCATGTTTACTCACCGACGGATCGAGCGGCATCAGTTACCTTGCTTCCTTCAAGTGTTCAACCGCCTGACGGACAAGCCAATCGGCTATCTGGGCAATGTTTCCGAGCAGGGCCTGATGTTGATCAGCCAGTTACCCATGATGGTCGATGTGGAGTTCGAGCTGCGCTTGAAGATCCCCGGGCCTGAGGGTGAGGTGCAGGCGGTAGACCTCACGGCCACCTGCCTGTGGTGTCATGAGGATATAAACCCCCAGCATTACGATTCCGGGTTCAGCATATCCCAGGCCCCTGCCGAATATGGGGAGGTGATCAGCGCGCTGCTGGATTACTTCAGCTTTGATCCGTTGCAGGCCTCTGCCTAGGTGCTGCATCCGGCGTTCATAGCGCGCCGGCTTTTTTCCAGCCCAGGTAGCGGGTCACCAGGGCGGCACCCAGGTCCGAAGGCAGTGTGTCCAGTACCGACAGCCCGTGGGCGTTCAAGCGGTCGTGGAGTTCGTCCCGGGTATTGAGATAGTTGATCGTGCCGCAATAGGCCAGGGCTTCGGGCAGGGTTTGCACGGGAGCCTGGCGTAACTGGTCAAGGACCTCCTCCCGCAGGCTTGCGACCATTACCCGGTGCTGGCGGCTGATGCGCTTTACGGCGCTGAGTAACTCTTCATCTTCCTCATCCCGCAAATTGGTCACTACGATCACCAGCGAGCGACGTTTCTGCCGGGCCAGCAGTTGGCTGGCGGCCGCCTGGTAATCGGCCGTACGCCGGGACGTGTCCAGGTCATACACCGCATTCAGCAACAGGTTGAGCTGGCCACTGCCCTTGACCGGCGCCAGGTAGCGCGGCTGGTCGCAGGCAAAGGTGCACAGCCCTACGGCATCGCCCTGGCGCAAGGCTACATAACTGAGCAGCAGGCAGGCGTTGAGCGCGTGGTCGAAGTGCGACAGTTCGGCGTCCTGGCTGCGCATACGGCGGCCACAATCGAGCATGAACATGATCTGCTGGTCGCGCTCGTCCTGGTACTCCCTGGCAATGGGCGTGCGTTGCCGGGCGGTGGCTTTCCAGTCGATCTGGCGCAGGCTGTCACCTTCGCGAAACTCACGCAGCTGGTGAAACTCCAGGCCCAGCCCACGCCGTTGCCGCTGGCGTACGCCCAGCTGGTTGAGCCAGTTGTCCACCGCCAGCAACTGCGCACCATACAGGCGTGCGAAGTCCGGGTAGACCCGGGTGGCGTCGCTGACGTCGATCAGGCGCCGGGCCGACCAGAGCCCCAGGGCGCTGGGCAGATGCACTTCACAGCGGGTAAAGCTGAAATGCCCGCGCCTTTGGGGCCTTAGCCGATAACCCAGTTCACTGTGCTCGCCGGGCCGCAGTTCGATGGATTGCGGCAGGTCCTCCACCGCCAGGCCGTCAGGCACATGATCGAATACCTGGACCGCCAACGGCTGGGGATAATCGTGCTCCAGGGTTACCCGCACTTCCCCCCAGCGCCCCAGTGCCAGGCTGCCGGGCATCTGCCGTCGCACGCGCGGGGACGGCCGGCGGCGCAGGCGGCTGGCATCCAGCAGGGCCAGCAGCAACAGGGCCAGCAGCAGGCCCCACGTCACTGAGTGCAGGGCGTCTGGCACCTTGACCTGTAGCGCCACCAGTGCGCCGAGCAGGATACTCAGGCCCAGCAGTACACCGAGCCAGGTCAACAGCAGGCGGGTTGGTCTCATGGGCGTCTCATTGGCGTGGCGCCGGGACCTGGTCCAGCAATTGCCGGAGCACCTGGTCGACTTCCAACCCGTCGATATCCAGCTCCGGGGCAATACGCACCCGATGGCGCAACACTGCCAGGGCGCAGCCCTTGATGTCGTCCGGGGTCACGAACTCGCCCCCGCGCAGCAAGGCCCGCGCCCGTGCACCGCGAACCAGGGCGATGGAGGCCCGGGGCCCGGCGCCGATGGTCAGGCCCGGCCAACTGCGCGTAGTGCGGGCCAGGCGCACGGCGTAGTCGAGCACCTGCTCATCCAGCGCCAACTCGCTGGCAATCTGTTGCAACAGCAGCACGTCTTCGGCTTGCAGCACCGTGCGCAGCGGCTGTACGTCGAGCATGTCGGCTCGGGACGAGCGGGTGACTTCGCGCACCATGTCCAGTTCCTGCTGTGCCTCGGGATAGTCCATGCGCACCTTGAGCATGAAACGGTCCAGTTCGGCTTCGGGCAACGGGTAAGTACCTTCCTGCTCGATGGGGTTCTGGGTGGCCAGTACCATGAACGGCTGGCCGATGGGCAGCGCCTCGCCTTCAAGGGTTACCTGGCGTTCCTGCATGGCTTCCAGCAACGCTGCCTGGGTTTTCGCCGGGGCACGGTTGATCTCGTCAGCCAACAGCAGGTTGGTGAACAACGGTCCCTTGCGCAGCTTGAACTGTTCGGTATGCAGGTCGTATACGGCATGGCCGGTCACGTCGCTGGGCATCAGGTCCGGGGTGAACTGGATGCGCGCGAACTCGCCTCCAAAACAGCGTGCCAGCGCGCGTACCAGCAAGGTCTTGCCCAGGCCGGGAACCCCTTCAAGCAACACATGGCCGCCCGCGATCAACGCCGTGAGCACGTCATCGATCACCGGGTCCTGACCGATAACCGCCTTGCGCAGTTCGACGCGCAAGGCCTGGGCCAGTTGGCTGGCGCGCTGAATCGGGTCAGTGGCGGGAAATTCGCTCATAGGGCATTCCTGAGGGTTTGCAGGCAGGCCACCTGGCGGCTGAAATCGGCGCTGGAGAGCCGTTTCGTCGCAGGTGGGCCAAGGGCCTGGCTGATAACAAGGGAGGGTTGGCGGGTCAGGCGTTCAAGCACCCGCAATTGTTCGGCTGTATCGAGGTGTTCGAACCCGGGATGACGGCGCCGAGCGGTGCGCTGGATGTCGCGCTGCAAGGCTTGCAGCAAGCTGTCTTGCCCGCTGCGGCGCAACATGAAGTCGGCACTGGCGTTCAAGTGTTCCTGCAATTGCCGCCGTGCCTTGGGCGCCGGTTGCCGGATCGGACCCTGGCGCAGGCTGGCGTGCCAGAGGCCCAGGGCGATCAGTGCGGCAAGTGCCACCAGTGCCTGGGGGAAGTAGCGCAACAACAGGCTGAACAGGTCCTCGACATCAGTGTTGAACAGCAGTGTGACCTGGGTGCCCTGGCTCAGGTACCAGAGCAGCCACGCGTTATCGTGCAGGCCGATGCCGGGGTTTTTCCACAGGTCGCTGTCGGTGACCACGGTCACACGCCCTTGCCCGAGGTTGACCTGCATCAGGTGCGTCGACCGGGCGCTGTTGGCCGAGAATTGTGCCAGGTGCCTGGGGTCGGTGAGGTTGAAGTCGGTGTCGAAGCTGAAATAGGCCGGCGCTGTTTCGTTGTCCACATAGAGTTTGGTCAGGTCCGGCGTTTTCTTTTTACGCGCGGGTGCCGGAGCGTCGAATTCTTCACTGAAGGATTGGTGTATCTGCACACGATCCAGCAACAGGTCGCCACTTTCACCGGTGTCCTCATCCCACAGCGCTTCGGCTACCAGCAGCAGATGGCCGCCAGCCCGGGTCCACTGCAGCAATTGATCAACCTGGGGCGGGCTCATGTTGCTGCGCTCGCCCAGCAACAGCAGGCTGTTGCCCTTGGGCGAAAGGCTGGCCAGCCGTTCGAGGCTGTTGGCATGTTCCACCACCAGGCCCTGCTGGTGCAGAAAGTGTTCAGCTGCCAGGTAGGGGTTGGCCAGGGCTTCGGGTGAAGGGCCGCGATCGACCACTTCCTGATAAGGAATCGCCTTGTGCCAGGCATAAAAACCGCCGGCTGCCAGCAAGCCCGCGACCAGCAGCCCGACCCACAGCAACGGCCGGTTCATTGCGCCGCTCCCGAACCGAACAGGGTTCGCCAATCGCTGCATAGCTGTTGTTGCGCCAAGGCAGGCGGCAGGCGATGGCCATAGGCAAGGTTTTGCCAGTAACGGGTCAGCTCACCGCTGAATGCCAGCAGCTGCGGTTGTTGCAGTTGGCGGATACGTTCCAGGACTTCACCTTCCGTGTCGGCACTTTTCAGCGGCAGGTTGAAGTCGTGCAGCAAGCGGCTGAGCAACCCACGGTAGAGCAGGCCGAGGGCTTCCCGGGGCTGTGTTGCCCACAGCTGTTCGGCGGCGTCTGCGATGTCTTCGGGCAAGGTGTCAGCCCCCAGTTCAAGGCCGAACAGCTGCGAAGGCACGGGTTTGGCAGCCTTGGGTTTGCGCGGGCTGCGGCGGCTGACAAAGGCATGCAGCCAGTCGCGGTAGCGCCAGATCACCAGTGCCAGGCCACCTGCCAGCAATCCCCAGAGCAGTACTTCAAGGCCCTTGGCGATGTGCTTGAACGAATCACTGTTGAGGTTTTTCAGCAATGCTTCCAGCCAGGCTGGCAGCTTGGCATCACCTGCCGCTTTGTTTTTGTCGGCTGCTTTATCCTCGCCGAAGCGGTAGCGAGTGAGCGTTTCCGGGTTCTTGAACGGTGGCTGCTCCAACAGCGTCTTGATCGAGTGACTGGCCGATTGTGTAGTCAGCGGCGTTTGGGGAACCGGTTCATCAGCCCATGCCGATGGGATCGGCGGAATCAGCGTCAGCCCGGCCACCAGCAACAGCAGCGACGCCACACCGCTCAGGCGCTGGCGCATTCGGCGGAACACCAGTTCCAGGTCCCAGGCTTCCAGCACCGTGCGGCGGTTCAGGTAAAGGCTGAAGCCACAGGCGACATAGATCGGCTCCCAGAACACCAGGATCAAGGCGTAGAACATGTTGGTCAGGTGCTCCAGCCAACGCCAGTCGTGGCCGGCGGTGAGCACCAGTTGCTGCCAATCCCAGTCGCGTTCGACCTCTTGCGGCAGGAAGAAATAGAACACGGCCATCAACCCGAACCACAGGGCGATTTCCAGGTGCACCCCGATCAGGGTCAGCCAGCGCGCGGCGCCTGCGTTGCGCTGCTGCAACACCCCGAGACGTTGTTGGCGCGCCTGGCCTTGCAGCCCTTCGAGCTGGACCACCGGCATCTCGAAGCTACGGCTGAGGCTGAAGCGCCGCCAGGTCAGGCTGGCCAGCAGTTGGCCCTTGAGCAGCCGCGGCGATTGGCGCAGCGCTTGTTTCAGGCTGGGTGTTTCGCCGAACAGGGCCTTGGACAGGATATACAGTGGCAGGCGGTCGAAGGCGGGTTTCAACCACCAGAACAGCAACAGCGCCGTGGTGGGGTGATTCCACAGCAGCACGCTGAACAGGGCGAAGACCGGCAAGGTCACGATGGCCCAACTGCTCATCAACAGCAGTCGATGTTCCCGGGCCAGCAGGATGCCGAGGTCCATGGCCTCCCAGGAGGTACGCGGGCGGATCACGACGCTGGCATCACTCAGGCGCATGGCGATTCCGTCCGGCAAACAGCAGGTAGGCCGCCATCAGCAACCACAGGGCGGTGCCGACCAGGTACTTGACCCACGGCGCCACGGCATTGGTGGACGACCAGTACGCCTCGATAAACGCGGCGATCAGCAGGAACACCATCACACCACAAATCATTTGCACACTTTTGCGCGCGGCCAGGCGCAGGGATTCGCCTCTGGTGAGGGGCCCCGGTGCAATCAGCGCCCAGCCCAGTTGCAGGCCAGCCGCGCCAGCCAGGGCAATTGCGCTGAGCTCGAAGGCGCCATGGCCGATGACAAATGACCAGAACGTTTGCCCGTAGCCGATTTGCGTCAGGTGCCCGGCAACGGCGCCAATGATCAGGCCATTGAAGAACAGGAAAAATACGCTGCCCAGGCCGAACAGCAGCCCGGCGGCAAAGGTCTGGAAGGCGATACCGATGTTGTGCATCACGTAGTAGCCGAACATCATCCAGTCTTCGCTGGAAGCGCGTTCGGCTGCCCGGCCCAGGCGGCTGGCATCGGGGTTGTACATGGCCTGCATCTCGGCCACCTGCCGAGGGCTGACGATGCTGTAGATCAAGTCCGGAAACAGGTACACCAGCAAGGCAATGCCGAGCAGGCTGCCAAAGAACAGCAGGCCGGCAGCCAGCACAAATGGCCATTGCGCGCGAACCAGCCTGGGGAAATCGGCCAGCAGGAAGCTCAGCACGTTTGCCCCCATCCGGCTGCGATGACGATACAACTGTTGATGGCCGCGCAAGGCAAGCTGCTGCAACGGGTCCACCAGGTAGCTGCTGTAGCCGCGCTCCTGGGCCAGGGCCAGGTGCTGGCACAACTGCCGGTATTGATGAGGGAAGTCGACGAAGTCGGCGCCTTTGGCTTTGCCTTTCTCCAACTGCGTCAATTGCTCGGCAAAGGCTTGCCATTGTGGCTGATGGCGGCTTTCGAAAAGACTCTGTTTCATGCTGGCCCCAACAATCCGCGGGCCACACCGTTGAGTTCTGCCACGGCGCGGGCAGGGGAGACCTGCAGGGGCGTGGCCAGGATAGCGGCCAGTTCGTTGACCCGTTCGGCCGACAGTTCGCCCTGGCGTTCGGCGAAGCTGAGAATCGCCCGTTGTTCGTTCAGCTCAAGGGCGAACGGCAGGCGCAGCGCCGGGGCCTGGGGCACTTGCGGGCGGGAAAGCGGTTGTTCGCGGTAGATCACCAGGGTCCCGGCCGCCAGGTCGCCCAGGCGCTTGAAGTTGGGGTGTTGCAGGCAACTGATGGCGCCGAGGAAATAGCCGAAGGGCAGCATGTCGACAAAACGCAGCAGGTTACGGATCAGCGAGGCGGACCAGCCGATGGGCGTGCCGTCGTCCTGTACCACCCGCAGGCCCATGACCTGCTTGCCGGGCGAGCAGCCCTGGTTGAGCACTTCGAAAAGCACCATGTACCACCAACTGACGAGGAACAGCAGCAGCGAACCCAGGCCAATGCCCAGGTTGCCGAGAAAGGCCAATGCGATAAACAGGATGCCGAGAATCAGGCCGCGCAAACCCAGGTCGAAGGCAAAGGCCAGTGAGCGTACCAGCAGGCCGGCCGGGCGCAGGGGCAGGTCGATACCCTCCGGGGTCTCGATCTGGTAGCGGGTATCCAGTGGCGCAGGTGGCATCGCGGTCCTTGGCAGTGCGGCGCTGGCGCCTGGGCGGCAGCGGCGGGGTTGGAAAGACCGATGCTAGCAGTGTCGACGGTGGAAGCAACCACTCAACGATTTACTGAATATTTGTACAGGGAACACAGCGCTGGCCCCCGATGCCTGCAAGCGCCTAGACTTTGCCGGTCTTCAGCACAGGAATAGCCCGTGACCACCATTTTCTGGTACGACTATGAAACCACCGGCATCAATCCGCGTACCGACCGCCCGCTGCAGGTAGCCGGTATTCGCACCGACCTCGAGCTTAACGAGGTCGGGCCGCCGGTCAATCTCTACTGCCACCCCAGCGACGATATCCTGCCGCATCCGGCAGCGTGCGCGATCACTGGCATCACTCCCGGCGTGCTGGCGGAAAAAGGCCTGGCCGAAGCCGACTTCATGACCCGGGTGCACGCCGAGCTGGCCACCCCGGGCACTTGCGGGGCCGGCTACAACACCTTGCGTTTTGACGATGAGATGACGCGCTACAGCTTGTACCGCAATTTCTTCGATCCCTATGCCCGGGAATGGCAAGGCGGCAACAGCCGCTGGGACCTGATCGACGTGGTGCGCACTGCCTACGCCCTGCGCCCTGACGGGATCGTCTGGCCGGAACAGGACGGGCGCGTCACCCTCAAGCTTGAGCGGTTGACGGCCGCCAACGGCATCGACCACGGCCAGGCCCACGACGCCTTGTCCGATGTGCGCGCCACCATCGCCCTGGCCCGGTTGATCCGCGAGAAGCAACCCAAGCTCTATGACTGGCTGTTTCAACTGCGTAGCAAACAACGGGTCATGGACCAGGTGCGGTTGTTGCAGCCGATGGTGCATATTTCCGGTCGTTTTTCTGCCGAGCGTCATTACCTGGGGGTGGTGCTGCCGCTGGCGTGGCACCCGCGCAATCGCAATGCATTGATCGTCTGCGACCTGGGTCTCGATCCGCAAGGGCTGTTGGACGAGGACGCCGATACCTTGCGCCGGCGCTTATATACTCGCCGCGACGAGCTGGCCGAAGGTGAGTTGCCGGTACCGCTCAAGTTGCTGCACATCAATCGTTGCCCGGTGGTCGCACCGTTGAGCGTGCTTCGGCCGCAAGACCGCGAGCGTTTGCAGCTGGATATGGATGAGTGTGATGCGCGGGCCCTGCGGCTAAGCGACGCACAGGAACTATGGCGCGATAAACTGGCGGCGATTTACGCCGAGGAAGATTTTGCGCCAAGCGCCGATCCCGAGCAGCAGCTATACGATGGTTTTATCGGGGATCGTGATCGACGTTTATGTGAGCAAGTGAGAGTCGCCGAGCCGGCGCAACTAGCGCGCCAGCAATGGCCTTTCGATGATGAACGTTTGCCTGAATTATTATTTCGCTATCGTGCACGCAACTTTCCAGACACCTTGAATAGTGAAGAGCAACAACGCTGGAGAGTTTTCTGTCAGCAACGTTTGTCAGACCCTCAATGGGGCGCGCCAAACACCCTTGAGGGTTTTAAGCAGGCGTGTCTTGAGTTGGCTGTTAGTGCCACACCGTTTCAGCGCCAGGTGCTTGATGAATGGCAGGAGTATGTTGATGCCTTAGCGACTCGAATGAGTCTGTAATCAGCTTCCCGGTAAAATACGGACAATAAAAAACGCCAGCAAGCTGGCGTTTTTTATTGCGTTGCGTATCACGCAGCGTCCTGGCGAGGCTTAGCCCAGCAGGGTAGCCCAGCCTTCAACCACGTCGCCGCCCCACTTGGCTTTCCACTCTTTCAGAGTCTTGTGGTTGCCACCTTTGGTTTCAATCACTTCGCCGTTGTGCGGGTTTTTGTATTGTTTAACCTTGCGTGCACGCTTGGTGCCGGTAGCTTTTACGGCGCCACGTGGAGCCTTAACTTTCGAATCCGGATCCAGCAGCGCGATGATGTCACGCAGGGATTTGGAGTATTCGCCCATCAGGGTGCGCAATTTGCCTTCGAATTCCAGCTCGGTTTGCAGTTTGTCGTCTTGGGACAGGTTCTTCAAACGGGCTTGCAGCTCTTTGATAGCTTCTTCGGTGGCGCGATATTCGTTGATCAGGGACATGGGGACTACCTTATGCAGGGCGCTGGGTGAAAGGGGATAGTGGCTCAATAATAGTCAGACAGTTTGCCCAAGTAAACATTTAAGGCCGCATTTATGTAATTTACTTTGGTTGTTTGTGGCAAAAGCGTGGAATTGAGTTAATTAGTAAGGGGGATGGCCTAAAGATACTCTGGTTAAGTCTTGGCTTACTGCCGGAGTCCACGCGTTTGCACACATAATGGGGAAAAACCTTACGCTATTAAGGGGCAGGGTTGACGCAGCCGATCAGAATAAGCGTTGAGGAATACTGCAGTTTTTCTGCGCAATCGCTAGAATGGCGGCCTTTGCGAAGTTCTGGAGTTTCCCCCTAATGCGCACTTTTCGGCTGGTGATTGCTTGCCCGGACCGGGTTGGCATCGTTGCCAAGGTCAGTAACTTTCTGGCTTCCCACAACGGCTGGATCACCGAAGCGAGCCATCACTCGGACAATCTCAGCGGCTGGTTTTTCATGCGTCACGAAATTCGTGCCGATACGCTGCCCTTTGGTCTAGAGGCATTTCGCGAGGCATTTGCGCCGATCGCTGAAGAGTTCTCGATGACCTGGCGCATCACCGACACGGAACAGAAAAAACGCGTGGTCCTGATGGCCAGTCGTGAGTCCCACTGCCTGGCAGACCTGCTGCACCGCTGGCACAGCGATGAACTGGACTGCGAGATCTCCTGCGTGATCTCCAATCACGACGACCTGCGCAGCATGGTCGAGTGGCATGGCATTCCGTACTACCACGTCCCGGTCAACCCGCAGGACAAGGAGCCGGCCTTCGCCGAGGTCTCGCGCCTGGTCAAGCAGCACGATGCGGACGTCGTGGTACTGGCGCGCTACATGCAGATTTTGCCGCCGGAGTTGTGCAGTGAATACGCTGGCAAGGTGATCAATATTCACCACAGTTTCCTGCCATCGTTTGTGGGTGCCAAGCCGTATCACCAGGCATCCCTGCGTGGCGTTAAGCTGATCGGTGCAACGTGCCACTACGTCACCGAAGAGTTGGACGCCGGTCCCATCATCGAGCAGGACGTGGTGCGTGTCAGCCATAGCGACAGCATCGAAGACATGGTCCGTTTTGGCCGTGACGTCGAGAAGATGGTGCTGGCTCGCGGCCTGCGCTATCACCTGGAAGACCGGGTACTGGTGCACGGCAACAAGACTGTCGTGTTCTGATTGAAGTGTTTTGATTGAAGAATGAAGGGCCTGGGCGTTAAATCGCTACAGGCCCTTTTTTTGAGCGCGGGTGAGGACTGGAGCATGAGCGATCCACTGGACAAGGCGACTTCCAAAGCCCCCGCGACGCTGGGAGAGGGTTGTTTGAGTCGATATGACCCGGATGACCTGAGCAGTGAGGACGGCACCGAGTTTCCAGGCGCCGCCGAGTTGTGGGAACAATTGCAGGACACATCCGAATTGCCTGTAGAAAAGGCGTCAGCGGCTGTGCAAGGCAGCCGCTGACCCGGCGGGATCAAATCCGGAAACTACCCACCAGTTGTTTCAAGCGCGCCGCTTGCTGTTCCAGGTCGGAACAGGCCCGCAAGGTTGATTGCAGGTTTTCCACACCTTCCTGATTGAGGGTGTTGATCTCGGTGATGTCCATGTTGATTGACTCCACCACTGAGGTCTGTTCCTCGGTAGCGGTGGCTACCGACTGGTTCATCCCGTCAATTTCGCCGATACGCTGGGTCACGCTGTTCAGACGCTCGCCCGCCAGGTTGGCGATTTCCACACTGTCCTGGCTGTGCCGCTGGCTTTCGCTCATGGTGCTGACCGAATCCCGGGCGCCGACTTGCAGCTCCTCGATCATCTTCTGCACCTGCTGCGCCGACTCCTGGGTGCGGTGCGCCAGGTTGCGCACTTCATCGGCCACCACCGCAAAGCCGCGTCCGGCTTCCCCGGCCCGTGCGGCTTCAATCGCCGCGTTGAGGGCCAGCAGGTTGGTTTGCTGGGAAATGCTGGTGATCACTTCCAGAATCTGCCCGATGTTCACTGTCTTGCTGTTAAGCGCTTCGATATTGGTGCTGGAGGCGCTGATCATCTGCGACAACTGGTTCATCGCCTTGATATTGCGTTCCACCACTTGCTGACCGTCTTCGGCCAAGTGCCGGGCATCGCTGGCCTGGTTGGAGGCCTGTGCGGCGTTGCGGGCGATTTCCTGGGCGGCGGCCCCCAGCTCGTTGATCGCGGCCGCGACGCTGTTGGTCCGGTTGGCCTGCTCGTCGGAATTGACCATCGAGGAATTGGAGGCGCTGACCACCCGCAGGGCCACTTCATTGACCTGCTCGGTGGCCGAGGAAACTTCGCGAATCGAGGTGTGAATCCGCTCCACGAAACGATTGAAAGCGCTGCCAAGCACGCCGAATTCGTCGTGGTTCTGGATGGTCAGGCGGCGGGTCAGGTCGCCTTCACCGTCGGCGATGTCTTCCATGGCGCGGGTCATGACGTGCAGTGGCTGCAGGAGGATGCGAATCAGCATGCCCAGCAGGGCGATGATGATGACCACGGCGATGATCGTGGCGATGATCGCCGAGGTGCGGAATTCGCTGAGCATGGCGAAGGATTTATCTTTATCCACCGACAGGCCGAGGTACCAGTTCACTGAGGGCAGGCCCTTGATCGGGGTAAAGGTGACGATACGTGTCTTGCCGTTTACCTCGACTTCACTGAAGTCGCTGCTGATTCGGGGGGTGTTGTTCGGATACACGTCGGCCAGGGTTTTCATCACCAGGCTCTTGTCCGGGTGTACCAGCACTTTGCCGTCGGCACTGACCAGGAAGGCATAACCCATGCCGCCGAAGTTCAGGGCACCGATGTTGTCTACCAGGGTTTGCAGGCTCAGGTCGCCGCCCACCACGCCGACACTCTGGCCGGCCTTGGTGCTGGGGGTGGCGATGGAGATGATCAACTGGCCGGTGGCCGCGTCAATATAGGGTTCGGTCAGGGTTGAGCCGTTGCTGCCCTGCGCGCCCTTGTACCAGGGGCGTACCCGTGGGTCGAAGCCGTCGGGCATCTTGGTATCGGGGCGGATGACGAAGCCGCCCTTGCTGTCGCCAAGGTACGTGGCCATGAACGAGGACGTCAGGGCCTTCTGTTCCAGGAGGCTGGCGACGCTGGTTGAATCCGGGTTGATGGCGATGTTCTGTGCGGCGCTTTCTATCAGCACAATGCGCCCGGTAAGCCAGGTCTGGATGTTGCTGGCAGTGACATCGCCCATTTCATGCAGGTAGTTGTTCAGGTCGTCGCGAATCGCATTACGCTGCAAGTAGTCGTTGTAGAGGGTAAACAACGCAAAGGCGGCAATGACGACAAGAGCGGCGGCAAGCAGGATTTTATGGCTGAAACGCAGATTTTTATTCATGGCTTGTGGGGTCCGCTATGGTCTTAATATCCGATGCACGTCCTTCTGGGACGCGCGGAATGGCTGCGTCAAAAAAAGTGTGATATTTCCATCTGCTCCTGCAGGAATTATCCGGCCTGTTTTTCCAAGACTTTTTGGGTCTCTCGCTTTATCTGTATCGACCATTCAGCGCCAAAGATTAACCATGGGTGACAAAATGCCTGACTCCTCGCAACTCATTATTGGTGCAGACCTTCAGGGCCAGCCGATTGCCCAGTCGATGCGCCTGGCCAACCGCCACGGCCTGATCGCAGGCGCCACCGGCACCGGCAAGACCGTGACCTTGCAGCGCCTGGCGGAAGCCTTCAGCGACGCCGGCGTCGCGGTATTTGCCGCCGATATCAAGGGTGACCTGTGTGGCCTGGGCGCTGCGGCCAACCCTCAGGGCAAGGTCGCCGAGCGCATAGCCGGCATGCCTTTCCTTAATTACACGCCCAAGGCGTATCCGGTGACGTTGTGGGATATCCACGGCCAGTCCGGTCATCCGTTGCGCACCACCATGAGTGAAATGGGCCCGCTTTTGCTCGGCAGCCTGTTGGAGCTCACCGACAGCCAGCAATCGGCCCTCTACGCAGCCTTCAAGGTGGCCGATCGTGAAGGCCTGTTACTGCTGGACCTCAAGGACCTCAAGGCGCTGCTGAACCATTTGCGCTATCACCCGGAGTTGCTCGGGGAAGACGCGGCCCTGATGACCACCGGTTCCAGCCAGGCGCTGTTGCGGCGCCTGGCGGTGCTGGAGCAGCAGGGGGCCGAAGCGTTGTTCGGCGAGCCGGCGCTGCAACTCGAAGACATCCTGCAACCGGCCAGTGACGGCCGCGGGCAAATTCATCTATTGGACGCCAGCCGGCTGGTGCATGAGGCGCCGAAGGTCTACGCGACCTTCCTGCTTTGGCTGTTGGCCGAACTGTTCGAGCAACTGCCGGAACGTGGCGATGCCGACAAGCCGCTGCTGGCGCTGTTTTTCGACGAGGCGCATCTGTTGTTTGCCGACACCCCCAAGGCCCTGCAGGATCGCCTGGAGCAAGTGGTGCGGCTGATTCGTTCGAAAGGGGTCGGTGTGTATTTCGTCACCCAGTCTCCGGGAGACCTGCCGGACACGGTACTGGCGCAACTGGGCTTGCGCATCCAGCACGGCCTGCGGGCGTTCACTACCAAAGAGCAGAAATCCCTGCGAGCCGTGGCCGATGGCTTCCGACCCAACCCGGCGTTTGATGCGCTGGCGGTGCTGACCGAATTGGGGACGGGTGAGGCGCTGGTGGGAACCTTGCAGGAAAAGGGGACGCCTGAAGTAGTCCAACGCGTACTGGTAGCACCGCCGCAATCGCGGATCGGGCCACTGAGCGAAGCTGAGCGGGCAGCACTGATTGCCAGTTCGCCATTGCAGGGGCGCTATGACAAGCCGATTGATCGTGAGTCGGCGTACGAAGTGTTGATGGCGCGCAAGGACCTGGGGCCGCAACAGGAGGCGACGCCCGCAGCTGAAGAACCGAGCTTCACCGACAAGGCCGGTGCGTTCCTCGGTACTACGGCAGGCAAGGCACTGAAATCGGCGATGCAACAGGCGGCCAATCAGATGGGCCGGCAGTTGGTGCGCGGGTTACTGGGGTCTTTGTTAGGCGGCAGCAAACGTAAATAACGATGGGATCAAATGTGGGAGCGGGCTTGCTCGCGAAAGCGGTGGATCAGTCAATATATGCAGTGACTGACACGCCACCTTCGCGAGCAAGCCCGCTCCCACACTTGGTTCTACGCCGGTCTCAGGTTTTGGGTTTGGCGTGAGCGGCCAGCCGCTCCAGCGCAGCGCGTAAGTTCGGATCGGTAATCCCGTCTGCCGTGGCCTGAATGGTTTCGGCGGCGATTTCCGACAAATCCATCGTATGCCCCACCGCACCTTGCGGCACGGTCGGCGGTTGCACCTTGAACTGGATGCGCGTCAGGCTGGCGAATTCGTCGAAGGCCATCAATTGGCGCTGCAAACGTTTCTGCTGGTAGCGCAGGCGCGTCGCCCAATGGCCGTCAGTGACGATCAGCAGCAGATTGCCCTCGCGCCACGAGGCCACATGGCAGTGTTCGCGAGCGGCGGGCTGCAGTTGGCTTTCTACCAGGCGTTGCAGATGACCAAGGCGTTGCGCATGGCCGAAGATGGCTTTTAAAGGCTTGGCTTCGCGAAGCAACACGGCGGGAGCTCGGGCCGTAAGAGGGCGAAATGCCATGACTAGACACCTTAAGTAACAGAGAGGCCATGGTAGCAGAAAGCGTCTGCGACACCGCCGCCATTGCATTACCGGCAGTTTATCCATTAAATCAACGAGTAACTTATTGCCCGAATGGGTTGAAGTTCAGCAAAAAGCCCTTATTTTAAACAAGCCCTCCAAGAGCGCCGTGCCAGCATCGTGGAATAACGCCACTTTCCTCACCCACGTTTCCGGGTAGAATGCTCGTTCGCATGCGGCCGTGAGGGCTGCTCGGGCGACTCACGGGGCGCCCTCCATCCCTATGTGTGGAAGAACCTGCCGATATGTTTGCGCCTTTGTTAAAGAAACTTTTTGGAAGCAAGAATGAGCGCGAAGTCAAACGCATGCTCAAGACGGTGCAGCTGGTCAATGCCTTCGAAGAGCAGATGGTTGCCCTTTCGGACGAGCAATTGCGCGCCAAGACCGAAGAGTTCAAGGCCCGCATAGCCAAAGGTGAAACCCTCGACAAGCTGCTTCCCGAAGCCTTTGCGGTCGCCCGCGAAGCCGGTAAGCGTGTCATGGGCATGCGCCACTTCGACGTCCAGTTGATCGGCGGCATGACCTTGCATGAAGGCATGATTGCCGAAATGCGTACCGGTGAAGGCAAGACCCTGGTAGCTACCCTGGGCGTTTACCTCAACGCATTGTCCGGCAAGGGCGTGCACGTTGTGACAGTGAACGACTACCTCGCCCGCCGGGATGCCAACTGGATGCGTCCGCTGTACGAAT
This sequence comes from Pseudomonas sp. G5001, assembly GCF_013385475.1. NCBI lineage: Bacteria > Pseudomonadati > Pseudomonadota > Gammaproteobacteria > Pseudomonadales > Pseudomonadaceae > Pseudomonas > Pseudomonas sp. G5001. The sequence continues at coordinate 40,810 of NZ_JACAPZ010000031.1, read as the reverse complement.
TCCTCGGCCTGACGGTCGGCGTTGTCACGCCGTTCCAGCCGCCGGAAGAGAAGCGCGCCGCCTACGCTGCCGACATCACCTACGGTACCAACAACGAATTCGGTTTCGACTACCTGCGCGACAACATGGCGTTCAGCATGGAAGAAAAATTCCAGCGCGAACTCAATTTTGCCGTGATCGACGAAGTCGACTCCATCCTGATCGACGAAGCCCGTACCCCGCTGATCATCTCCGGTCAGGCAGAGGACAGCTCGCGCCTGTACACCGAGATCAACAAGCTGATCCCGCGCCTTGAGCAACACATCGAGGAAGTGGAAGGCGTGGTGACCAAAGAAGGTCACTTCACCATCGACGAGAAGACCCGCCAGGTCGAACTCAACGAAGCCGGTCACCAGTTCGTCGAAGACATGCTGACCCAGATCGGCCTGCTGGCCGAAGGCGAGAGCCTGTACTCGGCGCACAACCTGGGTCTGTTGACCCACGTGTATGCCGGCCTGCGCGCCCACAAGCTGTTCCATCGCAACGTTGAATACATCGTGCAGGACGGCCAGGTCGTACTGGTCGACGAACACACCGGTCGTACCATGCCGGGTCGCCGTTTGTCGGAAGGCCTGCACCAGGCGATCGAAGCCAAGGAAGCCCTGAACATCCAGGCTGAAAGCCAGACCCTGGCCTCGACCACCTTCCAGAACTACTTCCGTCTGTACAACAAACTGTCCGGCATGACCGGTACAGCCGACACCGAAGCGTTCGAATTCCACCAGATCTACGGTCTGTCGGTGATGGTTATCCCGCCGAACAAGCCGCTGGCGCGTAAAGACTTCAACGACCTGGTGTTCCTGACCGCCGACGAGAAATACGCTGCAATCGTCGCCGACATCAAGGAATGCATGGCCCAGGGCCGTCCAGTGCTGGTGGGTACTGCCACCATCGAAACTTCCGAGCACATGTCCAGCTTGCTGGCCAAGGAAGGCATCGAGCACAAGGTCCTCAACGCCAAGTTCCACGAAAAAGAAGCCGAGATCATTGCCCAGGCCGGTCGCCCGGGCGCACTGACCATCGCCACCAACATGGCCGGTCGTGGTACCGACATCCTGTTGGGCGGTAACTGGGAAGTGGAAGTTGCGTCCCTGGACAACCCGACCCCTGAGCAGATCGCGCAGATCAAGGCCGACTGGCAGAAGCGCCACCAGCAAGTGCTGGAGTCCGGCGGCTTGCAGGTGATCGCGTCCGAGCGTCACGAATCGCGCCGTATCGACAACCAGTTGCGTGGTCGTGCCGGTCGTCAGGGTGACGCCGGTTCCAGCCGTTTCTACCTGTCCCTGGAAGACAGCCTGATGCGCATCTTCGCCTCGGATCGGGTGAAGAACTTTATGAAAGCCCTGGGCATGCAGTCCGGTGAGGCGATTGAACACCGCATGGTGACCAACGCCATCGAGAAGGCCCAGCGCAAGGTAGAAGGCCGTAACTTCGACATTCGTAAGCAACTGCTCGAGTTCGATGACGTCAACAACGAACAGCGTAAAGTGATTTATCACATGCGTAACAGTTTGTTGGCCGCCACCAACATCGGCGAGACCATTGCCGATTTCCGCCAGGACGTGCTCAACGCCACCGTCAGCGCCCATATCCCGCCACAGTCCCTGCCTGAGCAGTGGGATGTTGCCGGCCTGGAAGCTGCGTTGAAGAGCGACTTCGGTGTCGACTTGCCGGTCCAGCAATGGCTCGACGAAGACGACCACCTGTACGAAGAAACCCTGCGCGAGAAGCTCATGACCGAGCTGCTGGCCGCGTACAACGAGAAAGAAGAGCAGGCGAGTGCCGAAGCACTGCGCACCTTCGAGAAGCAAATCGTACTGCGTGTGCTGGACGACCTGTGGAAAGACCACCTGTCGACCATGGACCACCTGCGTCACGGCATCCACTTGCGTGGCTACGCCCAGAAGAACCCGAAGCAGGAGTACAAGCGCGAGTCGTTCACGCTGTTCTCCGAACTGCTGGATTCGATCAAGCGCGATTCGATTCGTGTGCTGTCCCACGTTCAGGTGCGTCGCGAAGACCCGATCGAGGAAGAAGCCCGCCTGCGTCAGGAAGCCGAGGCACTGGCTGCGCGCATGCAGTTCCAGCACGACGAAGCGCCTGGTCTTGAGGCTCCGGAAGTATTGGGCGAAGAGGTCGATGTGGCCCTGGCCCAGGCCCCGGTGCGCAACGAACAGAAGCTGGGCCGCAACGAACTGTGCTGGTGCGGTTCGGGCAAGAAGTTCAAACACTGCCACGGCGAAATCAACTAAGATTTTCGCCTGACGCTGCAACACCCCCGCGCCGCGACCGGCATCAGCCGTCGCGGCGTTTTGCCATTTCGTTACCGTCGATAGCGACGGGGTACACACCCAATATTTTTAGGAGCGCATTCATGGCTGTTGGTCTTGGTCCTTTGCCCACGTTGCACCCGGTTGCCGGTTTTGAACTCGGTATCGCTTCGGCGGGCATCAAGCGCCCGGGGCGCAAGGATGTGGTGGTGATGCGCTGTGCCGAAGGCTCGACCGTCGCGGGTGTGTTCACCCTGAACGCGTTTTGCGCCGCGCCCGTGATTCTGGCCAAGCAGCGTGTCGAAGGCCCGGTGCGTTACCTGTTGACCAACACCGGCAATGCCAACGCCGGGACCGGCGAGCCTGGCCTGGCCGCCGCTGCCCGCACCTGCGCCAAGCTGGCGGAGCTGACCGGCGTAGACGCCAGCCAGGTGCTGCCGTACTCCACCGGTGTGATCGGTGAGCCGCTGCCGGTAGAGAAAATCGAAGGCGCGTTGCAAGCAGCGCTGGATGACCTGTCGGTGGATAACTGGGCGGCTGCGGCTACCGGGATCATGACCACCGATACTCTGCCAAAAGGCGCCAGCCGTCAGTTTGTGCACGAAGGCGTGACCGTTACCGTCACGGGCATCAGCAAAGGCGCCGGCATGATTCGCCCGAACATGGCGACCATGCTGGGCTATATCGCCACCGACGCCAAAGTCTCCCGTGACGTGCTGCAAAACCTGATGCTCGACGGCGCCAACAAGTCCTTCAACCGCATCACCATCGACGGCGACACCTCGACCAACGATTGCTGCATGTTGATCGCCACCGGCCAGGCTGACCTGCCGGAAATCACCTCGTCCAACGGCGCGTATTTCGCAGCGTTGAAGCAGGCCGTGTTCGAAGTGTGCATGGACGTGGCCCAGGCCATCGTGCGCGACGGCGAAGGCGCCACCAAGTTTGTGACGGTTGAAGTCAACGGCGGCGGTAACCACCAGGAATGCCTGGATGTCGGTTACACCGTGGCTCACTCGCCGCTGATCAAGACCGCACTGTTTGCCTCCGATCCGAACTGGGGCCGTATCCTGGCCGCTGTGGGCCGTGCCGGCGTGCCGAACCTGGACGTGAGCAAGATCGACGTGTTCCTCGGCGAAGTGTGCATCGCCAGCCGTGGCGCCCGGGCCGAGACGTACACCGAAGCCCAGGGGTCGGCGGTGATGCAGCAGGAAGAAATCACCATCCGTATCGAATTGGGTCGCGGTGAGTGCAGCGAAACCATCTGGACCACCGACCTGTCCCACGAGTACGTGAAGATCAACGCGGAATACCGCACCTGATACCAGGCAGGTCTTCAAACCGATTCAGAGGAAATAGTGCGGTGAAACGAGTTCATGTAGCAGCAGCGGTCATCCGGGGTGTCGACGGCAGGATTCTGCTGGCGCGCCGCGCCGATACGCAGCATCAGGGCGGCCTCTGGGAGTTTCCCGGTGGCAAGGTGGAGGCCGATGAGTCGGTCGCTACCGCGCTGTCCCGTGAATTGCAGGAGGAGCTGGGCATCCAGGTCACGGCGGCTCGCCCGTTGATCAAGGTGCAGCATGATTACCCGGACAAACAGGTGTTGCTGGATGTCTGGGAAGTCTCGGCCTTTACCGGCGAGCCCCACGGTGCCGAAGGCCAACCCCTTGAGTGGGTGGCCCAGCGGGACCTGCCGAACTATGAGTTTCCGGCAGCCAATGCGCCGATCGTTGCGGCGGCGCGTTTACCGGCTGACTACTTGATCACTCCGGGCGAGCTGGAGACACCCGTCCTGCTGCGCGGTATTCAAAAAGCCATCGCTGGTGGCATCAAGCTGGTTCAGCTGCGTGCCCCCAACGGTTACGACCCCAAGTACCGTGACCTGGCGGTGGATGCCGTGGGCCTGTGTGCGGGCAAGGCGCAACTGATGCTCAAGGGGCCGTTTGAATGGCTGGGGGATTTTCCCGCGGCCGGCTGGCATATGACCTCGGCGCAACTGCGCAAGTACGCCAGCAAGGGACGTCCTTTGCCGAAGGATCGCTGGTTGGCGGCGTCTTGCCACAATGCTGAGGAATTAGCCTTGGCGGAGTTGATGGACGTGGATTTCGTCACCTTGTCGCCGGTGCAGCCGACCCTGACTCATCCTGATGCCGAGCCGTTGGGCTGGGAGCAGGCGCAGCAGTTGATCAGTGGGTTCAGCAAACCGGTGTTCTTGCTCGGTGGGGTGGGTCCTGCTGAGCGGGAAAAGGCCTGGGAGGCTGGTGCTCAAGGTGTGGCGGGGATTCGGGCGTTCTGGCCTGAGGTTTAGGCATAACCCTGGCGAGTGGCCAAGGGAGCTGTTGTGGCGAGGGAGCTTGCTCCCGTTGGGCTGCGTAGCAGACCCAAAATATTGGGAGCGCTGCGCACTCCAGCGGGAGCAAGCTCCCTCGCCACAGGTTGCAATCGGTCAGTAAGCGTCAGTGCGGCTTTGCCGCCGCCTGCCACAAGATCTCTGCAACGCCCTGGCGCTTGGCAATCACCCTGGCTGCCACAAAGAGCAAGTCCGACAGCCGGTTGATGTACGCCAACCCGACGCCTTCCAGCGGTTCCTCTGCATTCAGGTGCTGACACCGGCGCTCCGCACTGCGAGCCAGGCTTCGGCATACATGGGCCTGGGCAATCAACGCCGAACCACCCGGCAGAATGAAGTTCTCCAGCGGCCCGACCTCTTCATTCCAGCGATCGATCGCCGCCTCAAGGCGGTCGACTTCCGCCGCGTTCAGCGCCTTGTACACCGGCATCGCCAATTCGCCGCCCAGGTCAAACAGACGATGCTGGCAAGGTGTCAGCACCTCGATCACATCCTTCAACGCTGGATGCTGCCCGCTTTGTTCCTCCAATCCCGCCAGCAACAAACCCAACTGGCTGTTCAGCGCATCCACCTCGCCAATCGCCTCCACCCGTGGATGGTCCTTGGGCACGCGGCGGCCGTCGCCCAGGCCGGTTTCGCCCTTGTCGCCGGTACGGGTGTAAATTTTCGACAGGCGAAAGCCCATGGTTAGCGCTCCAGTTGAGTGAGTTCGTTGGGTGGCAATTGGCTGCCCGCCAGGGGCAGGCGCAAGGTGAAGCAGGTACCCTGGCCAAGGGTCGAATGCACTTCCATCTGCCCCTTGTGATTGTTGGTGATGATGAAATACGAAACCGACAACCCAAGCCCGGTGCCCTGGCCGATTTCCTTGGTGGTGAAGAACGGCTCAAACGTGCGTTTGCGCACGTTCTCGCTCATGCCGATGCCGTTGTCTTCCACCTGGATTTCTGCCCACGGCGGGTTGAGCCGGGTGCGCAGGATGATCCGGCCGGGCTCGCTGCCGTCTTCGCGCTGGTGAATCGCCTGGGCGGCGTTTTTCAGCAGGTTGAGCAGTACTTGCTCCAGTTCGTTGGCGGTGCCGGGGACCGGGCCCAGTTGCGGGTCGAACTGGCGGATGATCGCCTGGCCCTTGAAGTCGAAGCCGACGGTGAGGTCGAAGTCGTTGCCGGCAATTTCCACGGCCTGGTCGATCAAGGCCGGCAAGTCGCACGGCGCCATCTGCCGGTTGCTGCGGCGGCTGAAGCTGAGCATATGAGTGACGATTTTCGCCGCCCGGGCGCCAGCCTGCTGGATGCCGTCGAGCAACTGTGGCACTTCGCGGCTTTGCAGGTAGCGGTTGACCGAGTCCAGGTCGATGCCCGCCTGTTCGGCGTGCTCGAGGTTTTTCGGCAGTTCGTTGGACAACCGGCGGCGAATGTTCTGCACGTTATGCAGGATCGCTCCCAGCGGGTTGTTGATTTCGTGCGCCATGCCGGCGGCCAGGCCACCGACCGAGAGCATTTTCTCTGACTGCACCATCATTTCTTCCAGGGACAAGCGCTGGGTGATGTCGTCGATCCGGATCACCACGCCGCGCCCGGCACCGCCCATCAGCGGGTAGAAGGTCAGGGCGTAGTGCTTGGGTTCGTCATCCTTGACCCAGGTAACGCGCTCGATCCGCTCTACGGTGTGTTGCTCGACCGTGGCCTTGATCTGCGGCAGGAACGGCTTGAGCGGCTGGAAGGCGAGGAAGATCGGCTGGTTCAGTGCCTCGTCCAGGCGGGTCCCGGAAAGTGCGCTGGCTTCCTGGTTCCACTGGGTGACGTAGAGTTGTTCGTCGAGGGCGATCAGCGCCGAGGGCATCGAGTCGATGATGCTGTTGAGGTAGTTCTGGAAGCCGGTGAGCTTTTTCTCGATCTTGCTGCGCACCTGGACTTCCAGTTCCAGCTTGCGGTTGGTGTGGCGGGTTTCTTCCGCCAGGCCCTGGGCTTGATCGTAGGCGGCCTGGGAATCGTCTCGCGCGCGCTTGAGTTGCTGCTCACGGGCTTCAATGCGCGAAAGCATGGTGTTGAAAGCTTCGGCGAGGCTGCCGATTTCATCATGATTGCCGCGCCCGGCGCGCAGGGCGTAGTTCTCTTCCCGGGTGACCTGGCGCGACAATTCTTCCAGTTCGTGGATCGGCCGGGTAATCAGGCGCTTGATCTGCCGGGCGATCACCAGCCACAGCAGCACGCTGAAGATCAGGATACCCAGGCTGGCGGTGAAGGTCCCGGTATAGAAAGCCACCGGCAGTTCGCTGCTGGCCACCAGCAGCAAGTGCCCGGACGGTTTGCCGGCACGGGGCAGGGTGATCACCTGGTTGCTGCGAAATTCGGTGGTACGCCAGGTTTCAATGTCCCGGAAATTATCTGGCAGGTGCAGGCGATTGGCATGTTGCAGCTGGGCCAGGCGCGTGCCATCTCCGTCGTATAAGGCCGCGGCCCGCAATGGCGAGTAGCTGGTCAGTTCATCCAGCAGGGTTTGCGCCTTGAGCGGTGAGTCCAGGGACTCGGCGGCGAGCGAGGGGTTGGACACCAGCCGACCGATGGCCTGCAAGGCCTGGGGCGCCATGCTTTCCTGGGAGATCCAGTAAGCGGCGCTGATAAAGGTCAGGTTGGCCACCAGCAAGACGGTGGTCAACAAAACCAGCAGGGCCGCCAGCAGTTTCTGCCCAACCGGTAGATTTTCGAGACGCTGGCGCAGTGGCATCAAGGTTTTCGCTGCAAAGGAACAAGCAGGCAGGGTAGCGCGTGCTTCAGTCGCTGGGCAATCCGCGTGCAGACAGTTGCCGTACCAGGCGCGCCTGGAGTTGTTGCAGGTGCGGCAAGCTCAGTTGGTGGCGGGCGGCCGCCTGGCAGGCATAGCCCAGCAAATAGCTGATTTCGGTGCGTCGGGCACTGGCCACGTCCTGGTACATCGAGGAGTAATTGGCCGCCGTGGCCTGGATTACCCGTTCCACTTCGCTGTGCAAATCTTCTGCGGCAGCGGGTTGGCCGCAGCATTCCAGCAGGTCGGCGAGTTCGGCGCACAGGGTGGCCACTTCGCACTGATGGTCTTGCAGCTCGCCATTGCGACATTGGTAAAGCACGGTCAGCGGGTTGATGGCGCAGTTCAGGGCCAGTTTGCGCCACAGGCGGGTGAGGATGTCGGTGCTCCACTCATGGGGAATGCCGGCGGCTTGCAGGTCATCCAGCCACAGCGGCGGAGTAGGGTGCCGAGCATCCCCCAGCCAGGTGTAGCCATGGCCGGCAAACACTACTCGCCAGTCACTCTCGCGAAACGCGCCTTCGGTGCTGGAGGCGAAGATGCAGCGTGCCTGGGGCAGTTGGGCGGCGACTGCGTCCTGGCTGCCCAGCCCGTTTTGCAACAGGATCAGTTCGGCGTCCGGCACCAGTCGATGTTCCAGCTGTGCGACGGCTTCCTGGGCGTCGTAGGCCTTGCATGCCACCAGCAGGCGATGAATTGGCCCAGGGCTGTCGGAGGTTTCGCCGACGACCGGGTAGGTGTGGGCCACGCCTTGCTCGACCAGGGTCAGGCCATTGGCCGTCTGATAACTCGCCAACCGCCCGGGATCCCGCAGGATCAGGCGAACGGGCAGACCGGCGCGGGCCAGGCGGGCGGCCCACAGTGTTCCGAGGCTGCCGGCGCCGAGGACGTGCCAGGTGGTCGACATCAGTTTTTACTCCGTAAGGCTGCCCGCAGTGAACGAGGCGAAAGAACCGCTATAATGCCCGGGCATTTTAGCCCGGGCGTGCTCCATCTCTACTGAGCCGCGCCCCTTTTTTATTGGAGAAATTACATGCCGTCGTTCGACGTGGTATCCGAACTGGACAAACATGAAGTCACCAACGCCGTCGAGAACGCCGTCAAGGAGCTGGATCGCCGCTATGACTTGAAGGGCAAGGGCAGCTTCGAGTTCAAGGAAAAAGAGCTGACCGTCAACCTGACCGCGGAAGCCGACTTCCAGCTGGAAGCGATGATTGAGATCCTCAAGCTGTCTCTGGTCAAGCGCAAGATCGACGCGCAATGCCTCGAAATCAAGGATGCCTATGCGTCCGGCAAGCTGATGAAGCAGGAAGCCGTGCTCAAGGAAGGCATCGACAAGGAGCTGGCGAAGAAAATCGTCGCTCACGTCAAGGACGCCAAGCTCAAGGTCCAGGCCTCCATCCAGGGCGAGCAGGTACGTATCACCGGTAAGAAGCGTGACGACTTGCAAGAGGCCATTGCTGCCCTGCGCGCCAAGACCTTCGACATGCCGCTGCAGTTCAATAACTTCCGCGACTGATAGCACTTTGGGGAACCTGTGGGCGTTTTTGACGTCCCACGCCCCAGAACCTGCGCCCACCATTGAGCCCTACGGGGCTCAATTGTATTTAGGGCCAACCAATAGGCCGAGCATCCGGTAAACAGGAGAATGTAGATGGACTTGAACGCTGAAGTGGATCACCTGATCAAGAGCTCGGAGTCATGGTTACCGATGATCATGGAATACGGCAGCCGATTTTTGCTGGCGGTGGTCACCCTGGCCATCGGTTGGTGGCTGATCAACGTCTTGACCCACCGAGTGGGGCGTTTGCTGGCACTGCGTAATGCGGACCTGGCGCTGCAACACTTCATTACCAGCCTTGCGAACATTGCGCTCAAAGTCATGCTGGTGGTCAACGTGGCCTCGATGATCGGCGTGGCAACTACGTCGTTCGTTGCCGCGATCGGTGCCGCTACCCTGGCCATCGGCCTGGCCTTGCAAGGCAGCCTGGCGAACTTTGCCGGCGGCGTGCTGATTCTGTTGTTCCGCCCGTTCCGCATTGGTGACTGGATCGAAGCCCAGGGCACTTCCGGTACCGTCGACAGCATCCAGATCTTTCACACCGTGTTGCGCACCGGCGACAACAAGACGGTGATCATCCCGAACGGCAGCCTGTCCAACGGCCTCATCACCAACACCAACCGTCAGCCGACCCGTAAAGTGGTATTTGATGTGGGTGTCGATTACGAAGCCGACCTGCAGAAAGCGCGCGAAGTGCTGTTGGAACTGGCCAAGGACCCACGGGTACTGGCTGATCCTGCGCCGGCAGCCGTGGTTTCGACCCTGGGCGACAGTTCAATCACTGTGTCCCTGCGAGTCTGGACCAAGACCTCGGATTATTGGGATGTGATGTTCATGTTCAATGAACTGGCACGTGATCGTTTGAAAGGCGCGGGAATCGATATTCCGTTTCCCCAGCGGGTTATTCGAGTAATGCAGGAAAGCGCTACGAAGTAATGCTATGACTTGCGGATCAAACTTGTCGGATGTGTCAGGTTTGATGTGTAGGATCAAACTAGATAGTTAGCTTGCTAGTTATGTGGTTGTTGAGATCAAGTTGCAATAAAAAAGCCGCTCACTTGCGAACAAGTGAGCGGCTTTTTAGTTAGGGCCGAAACCCTAAGTCATCGTTGTAATCAAACTGCCAATTACAAGATGTTCAGCGGGTATTGCGCGATCAGACGCAGTTCGTCGATGGACGCCGAACCGTAGTACACACCATCGCTGGAGCGATAAGTGGCTTGACGCACGCGCAGGCTCAGGTCTTTTGCCGGGCCGCTCTGGATCACGTACTTGGCTTCGATGTCACGTTCCCACTCTTTGCCGTTCGAGGTGTCGGCGGTGTTGGCGCCGGTACCTTTGACGTAGCGAGTCATGAAGCTCAGGCCTGGTACGCCGAAAGTCGCCATGTTCAGGTCGTAGCGAGCCTGGAACGACTTCTCGTCTTCAGCGTTGAAGTCGGAACGAGCGATGGAGTTGGCAAGGAAGATCGTGCCGCCGCCGTCTACGCCGTAGCCGTAGTCACCGTCACCGCTGACCTTCTGGTAGGCCAGGGTAAAGGTGTGAGCCTGGATGGTGTACGCGCCTTGCAAGCTGTAGGCACGGTTGTCCAGTTTGGTGGTGCCGTCTTTCTCAGCCCGTTGCAGGCCAGCGCCATCACTTTTGGTGCTGTAGATGTTGAAGTCGACCGCCAGGGACTGCTCATTGCTGAGCGCATGGGTCCAGTTCAGGTTGGCGTAGGTTTTTTTCCAGTAGTCTTCGGTCTTCGCGTAGTAGAGGCTGGCGCTGACTTCTGGAGTCAGGGCGTAGACACCACCGATGAAGTCGGTTTTTGTCAGGCCCAGGCTGTCGCGGTAGGTCTGGGCTTGTGCCACGCTCGAAGTGAAGTGACCGCCTTCAAGTTTCAGGCCTTTGATCTCGTTGCTGGTCAGCGAGATACCCTGTGGCAATTCAGGCAGCAGACGGCTGTCATCGGAAGCGAATACAGGCGCGGTGGTGTACTGGTCGCCGATTTTCAGGACCGTATCGGAGATACGGAACTTAACTGCGCCGCCGCCCTTGGAGTAATCATCCTGAGCGCGACCGTCGGAGCCAGTTGGAAACAGGCCAGTGCCGGAACGACCCTTGCCGCTGTCCAGTTTGACGCCCAACAGACCGATGACGTCGACACCCACACCGATGGTGCCTTGGGTGAAGCCCGACTGGTACAGGCCGTTGAAGCCCAGACCGGTTTCGTCGACGCGGCTCTTGCCGGTGTCATTGTTACGGAAGTCGCGGCTAAAGTTCAGGAGGCGAGTGTTGATGCTGAAAGTGCTGTCTTCAACAAAGCCCTTTGAATCGTCCTGGGAGGACGCCATTGCGAACTGCGAGGTGCCTGCTGAAACAGCCAGGGCGATCATGCTCCACTTCATCACGCGCATCGTGATTTGCTCCTTTGGTTTTAGGAAGAGTACTGCCGTCCCACCTATATTTTTGTCTGGGCGGCTCTTTCTTTTTTGTGTCGGCGCAAAGTTATATCACGCAGACATTATTGACGATACTTGCACATCTATCCTTTCAGCTTCTTTACGGGCCTGTCGTAAATTGCTAGCTCCATGTCGCAAATTCACAGTCCACTTGTAACCGGACTGACAACTTCAATGCTGTTTAAAAACCTTGGAAGCGGGGTGGAAAAGTCACCCCTGAAAGTTTCAACTCATCCCTGTCAGGCATTGAACCGCTGTTATTTTCCGTCGCGAAACACCTGCTTCCCGCCGGTGCCGTTGTCGACGATATGGGTGTGAATGCAACAAGCGTGCACAAACCCGTAACCGAATGTGATTTTTTCGTGAAAAGTGTCAACGGCCTGTAAAAACCGCATAAGCACGGGCTTTTTACGCCGTTTGGTTTGGCCTTGACGCGCCTGCCGTACTCCGGTTTGGTGGCGCATAAAACCTGTACCAGAGCAAAACGTTACCGGTTCACCCCGTTCGGTGGGTAGTTGGCGGATCCCTTTGAAGCACAAATGGGTCATTTTGGTGCAGTGCTTCACTGACTGCGTTTCTGCTCCCGTTCACCCTTGGCCTTTTGAAAGCCGTCTGGCTCAAGGTCTTGAAGCATGTTCTGCGTCCCGACTTTGACCAGAATTGGATACATTGGTCATTTAGCGTAGCTGAAATATTGGCCTGTCTCGAAATGGTGCGCTTTTTTTCGTGGCGTCCTGTTTGGGCGCGTATTCGGCCACGCGCATTCGCCGTGAAGCGACCGGCATTCGCAGGTATGCTGGGCGCCTGAAACCTGACCCGCCGAACGGGAGTGACTGCTGTGTTCGCCTTAGATCCACGCCTTCAACAAGACACCTTGCCTATCGGGGATTTCCCCCTGTGTCGGCTGCTGCTTTCCAATGACTCGAATTACCCCTGGTTCATCCTGGTGCCGCGCATCGACGGTATCAGCGAAGTGTTTCAACTGGATGTCGCCGACCAGCAGCGGGTGTGGCAGGAAAGCACGGCGCTGGCACAGTGGCTGAACGAAGGGTTCGGCGCCGACAAAATGAATATCGGTGCCTTGGGTAATGTGGTCAGCCAGCTGCACGTGCATGTGATCGTACGCAAGCGCGACGACGCGGCCTGGCCTACGCCGGTCTGGGGCAAGCACCCGGCGAGGCCCTACAGTGACGAGCAAGTGGTGGCAATTCGTGCGCGCCTGCGCGAGATCCTGCCGGCCGACTTCACGTTCCTGGAGGCTTGAGCCATGGATCTTCAAGCCCGTGTGACCGACCTGGAAAGCCGCCTGGCCTTTCAGGACGACACCATCGAGACCCTGAATGACATCCTGGTCACCCAGCAGCGTGCCGTGGAACGCCTGCAGTTGCAGATGACTGCGTTGCTCAAGCGCCAGGAAGAAATGGGCGGCCAGTTCGAGTCGTCCGAGGAAGAGGCGCCGCCGCCTCATTATTAATAAGGCAGGGGTTGAACCCCCGGGCATAAAGAAACCGCGATGCAGCCAGGCTGCATCGCGGTTTCTTTTTTTCGGGGTGCTGGAATCAGCGACGCGGCAATGCGGCGATCACATCTTCAGCTTGCAGCCCCTTGTCACGGTTCATGACGGAGAACTCCACGCGCTGGCCTTCCACCAGTACGCGATGGCCTTCGCCGCGAATCGCCCGGAAGTGGACGAAGATATCGTCGCCCGAATCCCGGGAAATAAAGCCGAAGCCCTTGGAGGTGTTGAACCACTTGACGGTCCCGGTATCCCGGTTGGTCATGTCGTAGCTTTGCGACGCAGCGGCCGGGGAGGAGCGGTAAAAACTGATAGCCAGATGAAGAACGATGGCGACCAGTGCGATTGCCAGGCTGAGCAGGACGGCCGGGTGGCCACCCACTTCAGGCATAGGCGCCAGCAGGGTGAGGGTTTGCACGACAACAGCCAGGACCAGCAGGGCGCTGACCAGGTTTTGCAGTTGATGACGCGGGCCTTTGTTCCAGTATGGAATGACTGGAGCCAGTGTCAGGTTAAGAAGACCAAAGAAGGTCAGGTAGAGAGCGTCAGGTTGCTGCAGGTAAGGCAGGGTCTCTGATCGCAGGCTGGGGATAAAGGACAGCAGCAAAGCTGCAGCGCCCGTTAGCAGGTGGACGATTTTCAACATTTTGATTAACTCACGTTAAGACGGATCACAAGGAAGAGCTGACGGGCACGGTTCGCTTCTGAACAATGGGAGGCGTTGGGCACGTGCACGGGTATCAGCCTATGCCGCTTGCCGCGAAAAATATCGGCGGCGACACGCTGCCTATTTAACAGCAAAGCCTGTGCCTACTCAAATCAAGCATTTCAGGCTGTTACAAGGGGCACGGCATTTCTGCGTCAAACACTTGTCCTAGACAGGTGCAGGCTTTTTCGCAGGCGCCGGGTAATTTTTCCGGTAGCTGTTGAAGCCTTGCCTGTCGGGCAAGCCCGCTCTGCAAGGGGCGATTTGCCGCACCTCGAAAGGGTCAGCCAGGCTGCGCACGGCCGGCACTCTTGCTAGAGTGGTCCTGCACCTGATCAATGAATTTTTATCAATTGAAGGGGAAACACATGGCAATCGATATTGGTATCAGTGAAGAAGACCGTAAATCAATCGTTGATGGACTTTCGCGACTGCTTTCCGATACCTATGTACTTTACCTGAAGACCCACAACTTCCATTGGAACGTAACGGGGCCCATGTTTCGTACACTGCACTTGATGTTTGAAGAGCAGTACAACGAACTGGCGCTGGCGGTGGATTCAATCGCAGAGCGTATTCGTGCCCTGGGCTTTCCCGCACCGGGTGCCTACTCGGTGTATGCGCGACTTTCTTCGATCAAGGAAGAAGAAGGTGTGCCGAGCGCTGAAGACATGATCAAGCAACTGGTCGAAGGCCAGGAAGCGGTGACTCGCACAGCCCGGGGTATCTTCCCGTTGTTGGATAAAGTCAGTGATGAACCGACGGCGGACTTGCTGACCCAGCGTATGCAAGTGCATGAAAAGACCGCATGGATGTTGCGTTCCCTGCTCGAAAACAAGTAACACCGGTGGCGGGCGGGCGTCGAGCTGACGCCCCTCGCATGCCTGCTTCCCGGCGATTTCCGTGATTCCGCGAGCTTCCTGATACGCGCGTTGGCTTGTCCTACGGTGATCGGCTCCCTGTCTTCTGGCTGCACTTGTCGTCTTGATGTTTTATAGCTCAACGGCCAACGAGAACATGAGTGGCCGTCAGGCAATGGAGTGTCAAGTGTATGTCACGCGGAGCAGGTAATGGAGTTATGGAAACGTGCGGATTGCACAAGATAAAGGTAGATCCCTTTGCCAAGGGGTTCGATATGAACTTGGCCAGGCCATTGTCCCGATCGGTTCGGCTTAATGGTTTTTCGACGTGTTTGCGGCTCGAAGAGGTGTATTGGAATATCCTCGCGGAGATCGCCAGGATCAATACGTGTTCGGTCAGTGCGCTGCTGTCTTACGTAGACCGGGAAGTGCACTTGCGTTATGGCGGTGTAAAGAACTTCAGCGGTCTGGTCAGGGTGGTTTGCGTGGTGCATGTATTGAAAGGGCGGCTTGTCGCGCCCAGTGTCCAGCCGGACCCTGCATGAACCTTGTGCCGGGCGCCCGTCCCGGGATTGCCCCGGGTCGGGCGCCCGGCAGAAGCCTGCTGCAGTCATCTATATAAAGAGCAGCGCGCCGCTACGGCTGCACAGCCTCGATTTACCAGATATAATCCCGGGCTTTGCTGCGCATGCCGGGACTTTCCCACAGGATAGAGCCAGGGCAGGGCGTGGCGCAGTAATGATCTGATCGCCGAGACATCTCCATGCCCATGTACGACTATCAATGCGCTTCCTGTGGTCATCAGTTGGAAGCCATTCAAAAGATCAGCGCAGCGCCGCTGGTCGATTGCCCTGCCTGCCAGGCACCGGAGCTCAAGAAGATGTTGTCCATGCCGGGCTTTCGCCTGAGTGGCAACGGTTGGTACGAGACCGACTTCAAGACCGGTTCGAAGAAGAATCTGGCCGGCGGCGACAAAGCAGACTGAGTTGAACTCTACGCGCAGGCTCCTGCATTATCCGTCACCTGACTTAGCTGTACGGTGATGAGGCGGGCCTCCACCGAATTTCGAATTACGAGAAGCGAAACCACTATCATGATGCGCAGCCACTATTGCGGCCAACTGAACGAGACCCTGGAAGGTCAGGAAATCACCCTTTGCGGATGGGTTCACCGTCGCCGCGACCACGGCGGGGTGATCTTCCTCGATATCCGTGATCGTGATGGTCTGGCCCAGGTGGTGTTCGATCCGGACCGCGCCGAGAGCTTCGCCGCCGCCGATCGCGTGCGCAGCGAGTACGTCGTGAAGATCACCGGCAAGGTTCGCCTGCGTCCGGCCGGTGCCACCAACGCCAACATGGCGTCGGGCATGATCGAAGTGCTGGGTTACGAACTGGAAGTGCTGAACGAGTCGGAAACTCCGCCGTTCCCGCTGAACGAGTTCTCTGACGTTGGCGAAGAAACCCGCCTGCGTTATCGCTTCCTGGACCTGCGTCGCCCGGAAATGGCCGAGAAGCTGCGCCTGCGTTCGCGCATGACCACCAGCATCCGTCGCTTCCTCGACGAGAACGGCTTCCTCGACGTCGAGACGCCGATCCTGACCCGTGCTACCCCGGAAGGCGCCCGCGACTACCTGGTGCCGAGCCGTACCCACGCCGGTTCCTTCTTCGCCTTGCCGCAATCGCCACAGCTGTTCAAGCAACTGCTGATGGTCGCCGGCTTCGACCGTTACTACCAGATCGCCAAGTGCTTCCGTGACGAAGACCTGCGGGCCGACCGCCAGCCGGAATTCACCCAGATCGACATCGAGACCAGTTTCCTCGATGAAAAAGAGATCATGGGCATCACCGAGCAGATGATCCGCAACCTGTTCAAGGAAGTGCTGAACCTGGAGTTCGGCGAATTCCCGCACATGACCTTCGAAGAAGCCATGCGTCGTTACGGTTCCGACAAGCCAGACCTGCGTAACCCGCTGGAACTGGTTGACGTTGAAGACCAACTGAAAGATGTCGACTTCAAGGTGTTCAGCGGCCCGGCCAACGACCCGAAATGCCGTATCGCCGCACTGCGCGTGCCTGGCGCTGCGAGCATGCCGCGTAAGCAGATCGACGACTACACCAAGTTCGTCGGCATCTACGGTGCCAAGGGCCTGGCGTACATCAAGGTCAACGAGCGCGCCAAGGGCGTCGAAGGCCTGCAGTCGCCAATCGTCAAGAACATCCCTGAAGCCAACCTCAATGTGATCCTGGATCGTGTTGGCGCGGTTGACGGCGACATCGTGTTCTTCGGTGCCGACAAGTCGAAGATCGTCAGCGAAGCGCTGGGTGCACTGCGGATCAAGGTCGGCAACGACCTGAACCTGCTGACCTGCCAGTGGGCGCCGATGTGGGTTGTCGACTTCCCGATGTTCGAAGAAAACGACGACGGCAGCTTCAGCGCACTGCACCACCCGTTCACCGCGCCGAAGTGCACGCCGCAAGAGCTGGAAGCCAACCCGGCTGGCGCTCTGTCCCGTGCCTACGACATGGTGCTCAACGGCACCGAGCTGGGTGGCGGTTCGATCCGTATCCACCGCAAGGAAATGCAGCAATCGGTCTTCCGCCTGCTGGGCATCAACGAAGATGAGCAGCAAGAGAAGTTCGGCTTCCTGCTCGACGCCCTGAAATACGGCGCGCCACCCCATGGCGGCCTGGCCTTCGGCCTGGACCGTCTGGTGATGCTGATGACCGGTGCCCAGTCGATCCGTGAAGTGATTGCCTTCCCGAAAACCCAAAGTGCTGCCGACGTCATGACGCAAGCGCCGGGTGTGGTGGATGCCAAGGCACTGCGCGAGCTGCATATCCGTCTGCGCGAGACACCAAAGGCTGAGTAAGGCCGCAGCGTGAAAGCGCGATAAGGTTTTACATTGTCAGCTAAGGGCGCATCTTCGGATGCGCCTTTGCGTTACAAGGGCTGCACGTTAAAGAGGGAAGTCCCGCCTGGGGCGGGATCGACAGGTTTCTACAGAATTTCGGAGTTGTGTTATGGCTGGCCATTCCAAGTGGGCGAACATCAAGCACCGCAAAGAGCGTCAGGATGCCAAGAAAGGCAAGATCTTCACCAAGTGGATTCGCGAGCTGACCGTTGCCGCGCGCCAGGGTGGCGGTGACCCGGGTTCCAACCCGCGCCTGCGCCTGGCCCTGGACAAAGCCCTCGGCGCCAACATGAGCCGCGACATCATCGACCGCGCCGTGGCCCGTGGTGCCGGTGCGGCCGATACCGACGACATGGTCGAGTTGAGCTACGAAGGCTACGGCCCGGGTGGCGTGGCGGTGATGGTCGAGTGCATGACCGACAACCGCAACCGTACCGCGGCTGCCGTGCGCCATGCGTTCAGCAAATGTGGCGGCAACCTCGGCACTGACGGTTCGGTGGCCTACCTGTTTGAGCGCAAGGGGCAGATTTCCTTCGCGCCTGGCGTGGATGAAGATGCGCTGATTGAGGCGGCAATGGAGGCCGATGCCGACGACGTGGTGACCAACGAAGACGGTTCCATCGACGTGTTCACCTCGTTCGCGGGCTTCTATTCGGTGCGTAACGCCCTGGAAGCGGCTGGTTTCAAAGGCACCGACGCGGAAATCGTGATGCTGCCGACCACCAGCGCCGAGCTGGACCTGGACGGGGCGCAGAAGGTACTCAAGTTGCTCGACATGCTTGAAGACCTGGATGACGTGCAGAACGTCTATTCCAATGCCGATATTCCGGAATCGGTGGCTGAACAGCTAGGCTGAAGGATGATGCAGATCTAATGTGGGAGCGGGCTTGCTCGCGAAGGCGGCGTGTCAGTCAGTCAATACGGTGACTGATACACCGCCTTCGCGAGCAAGCCCGCTCCCACATTTTGATCTTGGCTATATCAAGAATTTTTTATCCAACTGCAGGCGTTATGACTCTAATCCTAGGTATCGACCCCGGTTCGCGAATCACCGGCTTTGGCGTGGTCCAACAGACCCCGCGAGGCTGCGTGTACGTGGCGTCGGGCTGTATCCGTACCGGCGCCGGCGAGTTGGCCGAGCGCTTGCAGATCGTGTATCGCGGCGTGCGTGAAGTGATCCAGACCTATGGGCCGGTGACCATGGGCATCGAAAAAGTGTTCATGGCGAAAAACGCCGACTCCGCCCTGAAGCTCGGCCAGGCCCGCGGTGCGGCCATCGTGGCCGGAGCCGAGGAGGGCATGGAGATCGCTGAATACACCGCGACCCAGGTCAAGCAAGCCGTGGTCGGTACCGGTGCTGCCAATAAAGAGCAGGTGATGATGATGGTCATGCACATGCTCAAACTCACCGCCAAACCGCAAATCGATGCCTCCGACGCCCTGGCCATTGCCATTTGCCATGCCCATACCCGTTCCAGCCTGATGCCCCATGGCTTGGGGACCGCACGCAGTCGTGGCGGCCGGCTGCGTCTCTGATAGCATCAGCGCATTCATTCTGCGTGGGGTGCATGAACGGCCTGTGCTGTCGGCCGGCATGCCCGCGTTATTACCGGCCAGGCCTTGATTTGAGCCGATTCTTAAGGATTCGAACGTGATTGGACGCTTGCGCGGCACCCTGGCTGAGAAACAGCCACCGCACCTGATTCTGGATGTAAACGGGCTGGGTTATGAGCTTGAAGTGCCCATGACCACCCTCTACCGCTTACCGTCGGTCGGTGAACCGCTGACCCTGCACACTCACCTGGTGGTGCGCGAAGACGCGCAATTGCTCTATGGGTTCGTTGGCAAGCGTGACCGGGATTTTTTCCGTGAGCTGATCCGCCTCAACGGCGTGGGGCCGAAGCTGGCGCTGGCGCTGATGTCGAGCCTGGAAGTGGATGAATTGGTGCGCTGTGTGTCGGCCCAGGACACGTCCGCGCTGACCAAGGTACCGGGCGTTGGCAAGAAAACCGCCGAGCGCCTGCTGGTGGAGCTCAAAGACCGCTTCAAGGCCTGGGAGGTTGTGCCGAGCATGTTTGCCCTGGTGCCCAACCAGCCTGATGCGCCGGGTGTGCCGGTGGCCAGCGCTGAAAGCGATGCGGTCAGCGCGCTGATCTCCCTGGGCTACAAGCCGCAAGAGGCGAGCAAGGCCGTGTCAGCCATCAAGGACAAGAACCTGAGCAGCGAAGACATGATCCGCCGCGCCCTGAAGGGAATGATTTAAGTGATTGAAGCTGATCGTCTGATCGCGGCCACCGGGCCTCGTGATCGTGAAGAAATCCAGGACCGGGCGATTCGCCCCCTGAGCCTTGCCGAATACATCGGCCAGCCCACCGTGCGCGAGCAGATGGAGCTGTTCATCCAGGCCGCGCGCGGGCGCAGCGAGTCCCTGGACCACACGTTGATCTTCGGCCCGCCCGGGCTCGGCAAGACCACCCTGGCCAACATCATCGCCCAGGAAATGGGCGTGTCGATCAAGTCCACCTCCGGCCCCGTGCTGGAGCGCCCGGGCGACCTGGCGGCGCTGCTGACCAACCTGGAGCCCCACGACGTACTGTTTATCGACGAGATCCACCGGCTTTCGCCCATCGTCGAGGAAGTACTGTACCCGGCCATGGAAGACTTCCAGCTGGACATCATGATCGGTGAAGGCCCGGCGGCGCGCTCGATCAAGCTCGACCTGCCACCGTTCACGCTGGTGGGTGCGACCACTCGTGCGGGCATGCTGACCAACCCGCTGCGAGACCGTTTCGGGATTGTTCAACGTCTAGAGTTCTATAGCACGGCGGATCTGGCCACCATCGTCAGCCGTTCGGCGAGCATCCTCGGCTTGCCCCTGGACCCGGAAGGCGCCTTTGAAATCGCCCGCCGCGCCCGTGGTACCCCGCGGATTGCCAACCGTCTGCTGCGCCGGGTGCGCGACTTTGCCGAAGTGCGGGCCAAGGGGCATATCACCAAGCCCGTGGCAGACCTGGCGCTGAACCTGCTGGATGTGGATGAGCATGGCTTTGATCACCAGGACCGGCGCCTGCTGTTGACCATGATCGAGAAGTTCGACGGCGGCCCGGTGGGCGTGGACAGCCTCGCCGCCGCCATCAGCGAAGAGCGGCATACGATTGAGGATGTACTGGAGCCGTATCTGATTCAGCAGGGCTACATCATGCGCACGCCAAGGGGGCGTGTGGTCACCCGGCATGCGTATCTGCACTTTGGGTTAAACATTCCGTCACGATTGGGCGAGATGCCCGTAGTAGACGAATTCCTCGATGCAGTAGACGATTAAAAACGCTTGGCGATTCGATTTATTCGGAGTTTGTGCTGTCCTAGTGGCTGGCGTCGTCATTCTTTCGTTAGAAATGTGCCACAGAATGAAAAACAGTTGCCTGGCCGGATTGGCAACCTGAGGAGTAAGCACTAGAGTATGCGCGCGCAAAACGGGGATCAGTCGTTCGCACATCGCTGTCGCGTTTATTACGAGGACACCGATGCTGGCGGCATCGTTTATTACGTCAATTACCTAAAGTTCATGGAGCGGGCTCGAACCGAGCGGCTACGGGAGCTGGGCTTTGCCCAATCCCAGCTGGCAGGGGAGGACCTGTTGTTTGTCGTGCATTCCAGCGAGGCGCGTTACCACGCGCCGGCGCGACTGGACGACGAGCTGCTGGTCAGCGCAGAAATAACCGAATTGAACCGTGCCAGCCTGCGCTTTAAACAGCAGGTCAGGCGGGCTACGGATGCAACGCTGCTCTGTGAGGGGCAGTTCCTGGTGGCCTGTGTTCGCACCAATAGTTTGAAACCCCGGGCCATTCCCGAAACTCTACGCGCGGCCTTTGCCGGCGTGAGCGGCGCGGGTAAACATTCAGAGCAGGAGATTTAGCGTGGAACCTACCGTCGTCGACCATTCCTCCATGTGGAGCCTGGTCAGCAATGCCAGTGTCGTGGTTCAACTGGTGATGCTGGTCCTGGTAGCCGCATCGGTTACCTCTTGGGTCATGATTTTTCAGCGCAGCAACCTGCTGCGTGCTGGTCGACGTGCCCTGGAGAGCTTCGAAGAGCGCTTCTGGTCGGGTATCGACCTGTCCAAGCTGTACCGCCAGGCGGGCAGCAACCCGGACCCGGATTCGGGCGTCGAGCAGATCTTCCGCGCCGGCTTCAAGGAATTCTCCCGTCTGCGTCAGCAGCCAGGCGTTGACCCGGAAGCGGTCATGGAAGGCGTGGCCCGTGCCATGCGCGTCGCCATCTCCCGCGAAGAAGAAAAGCTTGAGCAAAGCCTGCCGTTCCTCGCCACCGTAGGTTCCGTCAGCCCGTATATCGGCCTGTTCGGTACCGTATGGGGGATCATGAACTCCTTCCGCGGCCTGGCCCAGGCCCAGCAAGCGACCCTGGCCACCGTGGCCCCGGGTATCGCCGAAGCGCTGATCGCCACCGCCATCGGCCTGTTCGCAGCTATTCCCGCAGTAATCGCCTACAACCGTTTTGCCGCTCGTGGCGAAACCTTGATCAGCCGTTACTACACCTTCGCCGATGAATTCCAGGCGATCCTGCACCGTAAAGTGCACACCAGCGAAGAATAAGCAGGTAATTCCCAATGGCTTTAATCGCTCGAGCTCGCAAAAAGCGCAAGCCGGTCGCCGAGATGAACGTGGTGCCTTACATCGACGTGATGCTGGTGCTGCTGGTTATCTTCATGGTGACCGCGCCGATGCTCAATCAGGGCGTGAAGGTTGATCTGCCCAAGGTTTCCAGCGAAGCCTTGCCGCAGGACAACAACACCCAGGTCCTGACCATTTCGATCAAGGCTGACAAGACCTATTACTGGAACCTTGGCAGCGAAGTTGACACTCAGAAACAGCAGGACAAGGCCATGACCTTGCCGCAGATGACTGATGCCGTGACCAAGATCATTCGCGCCGGCAACGAAGGTGGCAAGCACACCCAGGTGTTCATTCGCGGCGACAAGGTCGTCGACTACGGCTCCGTCATGGGCGCCATGGGCGGGCTGCAGAAGGCCGGGGTCGGTAATGTTGGCTTGATTACCGAGGCGCCCTGATGCACCAACAGCGAGAGCCGTCCGCCTCGGAAAGCTACTTCTGGCCTAGCGTCTGGGCAATTGCCCTGCACGTCCTGGTGTTTGGCATGCTGTTCGTCAGCTTTGCCATGACCCCGGACCTGCCGCCAGCCAAGCCGATCGTGCAGGCGACCCTGTATCAGCTGAAATCGAAAAGCCAGGCCACCACCCAGACCAATCAGAAGATTGCGGGTGAGGCCCAGAAGTCGGCTGCGCGCCAGACTGAAGTCGAGCAGATGGAACAGAAGAAGGTCGAGCAGGAAGCGGTGAAGGCTGCTGCGGAACAAAAGAAAGAAGAGGCGGCTCAAAAGGCCGAGGAATCGAAAAAGGCTGACGAGGCGAAGAAAGCTGCAGAGGCGCAAAAGGCTGATGAAGCCAAGAAAGCCGATAAAGCTGCCGAAGCCAAGAAGGCTGAAGAGAAACAATTGGCTGATATAGCCAAGAAGAAATCTGAAGAAGAAGCCAAGAAGGCTGCCGAAGAAGAGGCCAAGAAAAAGGCCGCTGAAGACGCGAAGAAAAAGATAGTCGAAGACGCGAAGAAGAAAGCCGCGGACGACGCCAAGAAGAAAGCTGAAGCTGACGAGGCGAAGAAGAAGATCGCCGACGATGCGAAGAAGAAAGCTGCTGCCGATGCCTCCAAGAAAAAGGCCCAGGAAGCAGCGCGTAAATCGACCGAAGACAAAAAGGCCCAGGCCTTGGCCGATTTGCTTTCCGACACGCCGCAGCGCCAGCAAGCCTTGGCCGATGAACGTGGTGATGAAGTCGCGGGCAGTTTCGACGACCTGATTCGTTCACGGGCAGCGGAAGGGTGGACCCGTCCTCCTTCGGCACGTAAAGGCATGACAGTAGTGCTGCAGATCGGCATGTTGCCGGACGGTACGGTGACTTCGGTCAGCGTGGCCAAGTCCAGTGGCGACGGTTCGTTCGACAGTTCGGCGGTAGCAGCGGTCAAGAACATTGGCCGGTTGACCGAGATGCAGGGAATGAAACCAAGCGACTTCGCTCCCTACCGTTCATTCAAGATGACATTCACACCTGAGGATCTAGCCTTGTGAGAAACCTTCTTCGAGGAATGCTTGTCGTTATTTGCTGCATGGCAGGGATAGCGGCGGCGGATGAAAAGAACATCCTGGTCACCAGCGGTAGCGATCGGGCCACCCCGATCGCCGTTGTGCCGTTTGGCTGGCAGGGCGGCAGCGTGCTGCCGGACGACATGTCGCAGATCATCAGCGATGACCTGCGCAACTCCGGCTACTACGCACCGATCGACAAAGGCAACATGATCAGCCAGCCGACCCAGGCCAGCGAAGTCATCTTCCGTGACTGGAAAGCGCTGAACGCCCAGTACCTGATGGTGGGCAGCATCACGCCCGCCGGCGGTCGCCTGCAGATCCAGTACACCCTGTTCAACGTCGCGACCGAGCAGCAAGTGCTGACCGGCAGCGTGTCGGGCACCACGGATCAGCTGCGGGACATGGCGCACTACATCTCCGACCAGTCGTTTGAAAAACTGACCGGGATCAAGGGTGCCTTCTCCACGCGCTTGCTCTATGTAACGGCCGAGCGTTTTTCGGTAGACAACACTCGTTACACTTTGCAGCGTTCCGACTATGACGGCGCGCGTGCAGTGACGTTGCTGCAATCCCGTGAGCCGATCCTGTCGCCGCGTTTCGCGCCAGATGGCAAGCGTATCGCCTACGTGTCCTTTGAACAGAAGCGTCCACGGATCTTCGTCCAGCACATCGATACCGGTCGCCGTGAGCAGATCACCAACTTCGAAGGCCTGAATGGCGCGCCAGCCTGGTCGCCGGACGGTTCACGCCTGGCATTCGTATTGTCCAAGGATGGCAACCCGGACATCTACGTGATGAACATGGCTTCGCGCCAACTGAGCCGTGTTACCAGCGGCCCGGGCATCAACACCGAACCGTTCTGGGGCAAGGATGGCTCGACCATCTACTTCACCTCCGACCGTGGCGGCAAGCCGCAAGTCTACAAAACCAGCGTCAACGGCGGCGGCGCCGAACGAGTGACCTTTATTGGTAACTACAACGCTGCACCGAAGCTTTCGGCTGATGAAAAGACGTTGGTGATGATTCACCGTCAGGATGGTTTCACTAATTTCCGGGTTGCGGCCCAGGATTTGCAGCGTGGAACCGTAAAAATCCTTACAGATACCAACCTTGATGAGTCAGCTACTGTTGCGCCCAACGGCACCATGGTAATCTACGCCACCCGCCAGCAGGGCCGGGGAGTCTTGATGCTCGTGTCCATTAATGGACGCGTAAGGCTCCCGCTTCCTACCGCTCAAGGCGAAGTCAGAGAACCGTCCTGGTCCCCTTACCTGAACTGACGCGGCGCTACAAAAAGAAGTACTTAACACACTGGGGTTCATTAGGAGTTTCACGATGGAAATGCTGAAGTTTGGTAAGTTTGCTGCTCTGGCTCTGGCTCTGTCCGTAGCCGTTGGTTGCTCGTCTAAAGGCGGCGACAATGCCGGTGAAGGCGCAGCTGTTGATCCAAACGCTGGTTACGGCGCTAACACTGGTGCAGTTGACGGCTCCCTGAGCGAAGAAGCTGCTCTGCGCGCTATCACCACTTTCTACTTCGAATACGACAGTTCGGACCTGAAACCAGAAGCCATGCGCGCTCTGGACGTTCACGCGAAGGACCTGAAAGCTAACGGCGCTCGCGTTGTTCTGGAAGGTAACACCGACGAACGTGGTACTCGTGAGTACAACATGGCACTGGGCGAGCGTCGTGCGAAAGCCGTTCAGCGCTACCTGGTTCTGCAAGGTGTTGCTCCAGGCCAACTGGAACTGGTTTCCTACGGTAAAGAGCGTCCAGTTGCTACTGGCCACGACGAGCAGTCCTGGGCTCAAAACCGTCGCGTCGAACTGCGTAAGTAATTCGTCATGCGAACGTGCCGTCGTGCTCTAACTGTATTGGCTCTCAGCCTGGCACCGCTTGCGGTGTGGGCTGCGGTTCCTGTGGAAGATAGCAACTCTGGCTATAACAATAGCGGGAGCAGTTATCCGCCAGCGGGTTATGGCACGAACGGCGCCTATGCCGGGGGCGCGGCAACTGCCGCGCCTTCGGCACAGGGCGAACTGTTCAACCAGCTGCAACGCATGCAGGATCAATTGTCGCAGCAACAAGGCACGATTGAGGTTCTGCAGAATCAAGTGAACCAGCTGAAGCAAGAAGGCCTGGAGCGTTACCAGGATCTTGATCGACGCATTGGAGCCGGCGTTACACCAGCCGCCACTCCTGATAATTCTTCTGCCGGTGGCGCCGCAAGCGCCGCCGGTGGTGCAGCAGCAGGGGCCGCGGCTGCGAGCCAAGCCCCTGCCGCCAGCAGCGAACCGGGTGATCCGGCGAAGGAAAAGCTGTATTACGATGCAGCCTTCGACCTGATCAAAGCCAAGGATTTCGATAAGGCCAGCCAGGCTTTTACCGCATTCCTGCGCAAATACCCGAACAGCCAGTACGCGGGCAACGCCCAGTACTGGTTGGGTGAGGTGAACCTGGCCAAGGGTGATCTGCAGGGCGCAGGCCAGGCATTTGCCAAGGTCAGCCAGCTGTACCCCAAGCACGCCAAGGTGCCGGATTCGCTGTACAAACTGGCTGACGTAGAACGCCGCCTGGGTCATACCGACAAGGTCAAAGGCATTCTGCAGCAGGTGGTGGCCCAGTATCCGGGTACCTCTGCGGCCCAGTTGGCTCAGCGGGATCTGCAACGCATGTAAGCGTCGCAACCCGTTCAGAAGAAACCCGCGCCCTGCGCGGGTTTTTTCGTTAGAATCCACGCCCTTTTATGAAACACGCTTCCTGGGGTTTACGCGTTGGCGCAATTCCTTGAAGTGCCTGACGGAGGCGGACAGCCTGTTTAGCTGTTACGCCCGTGGCGACTATGCAAGACACATTACGTATCACCGAAGTTTTTTACTCCTTGCAGGGTGAAACGCGCACTGCCGGGCTGCCCACTGTATTTGTGCGCCTCACCGGTTGCCCGCTGCGTTGCCAGTACTGCGACAGCGCCTACGCCTTCAGCGGCGGCACCGTGCGCACCCTTGAAGACATCCTTGAGCAGGTGGCCGGTTACCGGCCGCGTTATGTCTGCGTCACGGGTGGCGAGCCACTGGCACAGCCCAATGCCATTCCCTTGCTCAGGCAGTTGTGCGATGCCGGCTACGAGGTGTCCCTGGAAACCAGCGGCGCCCTCGATATCTCTGCAGTCGACCCTCGGGTCAGCCGAGTCGTCGACCTCAAGACCCCAGGCTCCAAGGAAGTGCACCGCAACCGCTACGAGAACATTGAGCTGCTGACGGCCAACGACCAGGTCAAGTTCGTCATCTGTTCCCGTGAAGACTACGACTGGGCGACCTCCAAGCTGATCCAGTATGGCCTGGACCGCCGCGCCGGCGAAGTGCTGTTTTCCCCCAGCCATCATGACCTGAATGCTCGCGACCTGGCCGACTGGGTCGTTGCAGACAACCTTCCGGTGCGTCTGCAACTGCAGCTGCACAAGTACCTGTGGAACGACGAGCCGGGGCGCTGAGATGACTGATCAAAAACGTGCGGTGATCCTGCTGTCCGGCGGCCTCGACTCCGCGACCGTGGTCGCCATGGCTCGTGCAGAAGGCTACAGCTGCTACACCATGAGCTTCGACTACGGCCAGCGTCACCGTGCCGAACTGAACGCTGCCGCCCGTGTCGCCCGAGACCTGGGCGCGGTTGAGCACAAGGTGATCGGCCTGAATCTCGACGGCATGGGTGGCTCGGCGCTGACCGACAGCTCCATCGACGTGCCGCAAGGCCCCAGCGAAGGCATTCCGGTGACCTACGTGCCGGCACGCAACACGGTCTTCCTGTCCCTGGCCCTCGGCTGGGCCGAGGTGCTCAATGCCCGCGACATCTTCATCGGCGTCAACGCCCTGGACTACGCCGGATACCCGGACTGCCGCCCCGAGTACATCGAGTCGTTCGAGCGCATGGCCAACCTGGCGACCAAGGCCGGTGTAGAAGGGCAGGGCTTTCGCATCCTGGCGCCACTGCAGAACCGTAGCAAGGCCGATATCGTGAAGGCAGGCGTAGGACTTGGCGTCGATTACTCGCTGACTGTTTCCTGCTATCAGGCAGACACTGATGGTCGCGCTTGTGGGAAATGCGACAGCTGCAGACTGCGTGCAGAGGGCTTCCAAGCGGCCGGAATGACTGACCCAACGCGTTATTTCTGATTTATTTTAAATAAGGTGTTGAATAATCCTTAGAAATCAGTATTATACGCGCCACCACACAGCGGGTCGTTAGCTCAGTTGGTAGAGCAGTTGGCTTTTAACCAATTGGTCGTAGGTTCGAATCCCACACGACCCACCATTTTTGGCGGTTTAGAAAATCCGGAAGGCCCACGCAAGTGAGGATTTCCGGGTTTTTTTTTGCCCAGTAAAAAGCCGATCACTCTCGCGACAGAGAGTGATCGGCTTTTTTGTTAAAGCTAGCCAAACCGCCCGGTGATGTAGTCCTCGGTCTGTTTCATCTTCGGCTTGGTGAAGATCTCATCCGTATTGCCATGCTCAATCAGTTCGCCCATGAACATGAACGCCGTGCTGTCCGACACCCGGGCGGCCTGCTGCATGTTGTGGGTCACGATGATCACCGTGTATTGCTCTTTTAGCTCGGTGATCAACTGCTCGATGCGCCCGGTGGAAATCGGGTCGAGCGCCGAGGTCGGTTCATCCAGCAGCAATACCTGTGGGCGCAGCGCAATGGTGCGGGCGATGCACAGGCGTTGCTGTTGTCCGCCGGAAAGACTCTGGGCGCTTTGTTTGAGTTTGTCCTTCACCTCATCCCACAGCGCGCCGCCGCGCAAGGCTTGCTCGACTCGATCATCCATTTCCCGGCGCGACAGCTTTTCGTGGTGACGCACGGCATAGGCGATGTTGTCGTAGATCGACATCGGGAACGGTACCGGCTTCTGGAAGACCATTCCGACGTGGCTGCGCAGGCGGTTCATCGAATAGCCGGGGGCGAGGATGTTTTCGCCATTGAGCAGCACTTCACCGCGGGCTTCCTGCTTCGGGTACATCGAGTAGATACGGTTGAACACCCGCAGCAAGGTCGACTTGCCGCAGCCCGATGGGCCGATGATCGCGGTGATGCGTTTTTCCGGAATGTCGATGTCGATGGATTTCAGCGAACGTTGGTTGTTGTAGAAAAACTCCAACCCACGGACACGGATTTTGGTTTTTTCAGGATCAAGGCGGGTCGATTGCATCAGTGGGACCTATTGCGCAAAAGAATCAGGCGAGACAGCAAGCTCAGCACCAGCACGAACATCGTCAGTACCAAGGCGCCTGCCCATGCGAGGGAGTGCCAGTCATCGAAGGGGCTCATGGCGTACTGGAAAATAACCACCGGCACGCTGGCAATCGGCTTGAGCAGGTTGCTGCTCCAGAACTGGTTGCCGAAGGCGGTGAACAGCAGCGGCGCGGTTTCCCCGGTAATCCGCGCCAGCGCCAGCAGGATGCCGGTCACCACGCCGGCCTTGGCCGCTCTCAACACGATTTGCAACGTCAGTTTCCACTGGGGTACGCCCAGGGCCAGGGCCGCCTCGCGCATGGTGGAAGGTTGCAGTTGGAGCATCTCGTCGGTCGTGCGCACCACCACCGGAATCACCAGCAAGGCCAGCGCCAGGGCACCGGCAATGGCGGAGAAACCTACCTGGTGATTGGTCAGCAGGTTCAGCGGCAGGATCACCCCGGTGTAGATGAACAGGCCCAGCACGATCGACGGCGCGGACAGCAGGATGTCGTTGATGAAACGCACCGTGGTACCCAGGCGCGAGTGCCGTGCGAATTCCGCCAGCCAGATACCGGCCATCAGTCCGATGGGCGTGCCAATCAGCAGCGCTATCCCGGACATCAGGGCGCTGCCATAAAACGCGTTGGCCAGGCCGCCGTCTGTTCCGGGTGGCGGCGTCATCTCGGTAAACAGGCGCAGGTTGAGCGCCTGAAAGCCGTTGATGATGGTGGTCAGCAGAATCCACGCCAGCCACAGCAGGCCAAAGACTGTCGCGCCACAACTGAGCAGCATGGCCACCCGGTTCTTCAAGGCACGCTTGCGGTACAGGCGTTCGTTGCTGCTCATAGGCCCTCCTTGCGGGACAGGCGCATGAGCATCAGCCGCGCCAGTGCCAGCACCACGAATGTCACGATAAACAGCAGGAAGCCCAGGGCGATCAGCGCCGAACGATGCAGGTCGGTGTACGCCTCGCTGAACTCGTTGGCGATGACGGACGCGATGGAACTGCTGGGCATCAGCAACGAGGCGGAGAACTGTTGCGCGTTGCCCAGCACGAAGGTCACGGCCATGGTTTCACCCAGGGCGCGACCGAGGCCGAGAAAGATCCCGCCGACCACTGCCGAACGGGTGTAGGGCAGGACGATGTCCCACACCACTTCCCAGGTAGTACTGCCCAGTGCGTAGGCCGACTCCTTCAATTGAGTCGGCACACTGCGGAAAACCTCATGCATCACCGACGTGATGAACGGCGTGATCATGATCGCCAGCACGATGCCGGCGGTCAGCATCCCGATGCCCAGCGGTGGCCCCTGGAACAGCGATCCAATAAACGGAAGCGCACCCAGGTAATCGTTGATCCAGGGTGACAAGTGTTCAGCCATAAAGGGCCCGAAAACAAACAGGCCCCACATGCCATAGATAATCGAGGGAATGCCCGCGAGCAATTCAACGGCGGAGGCGACCGGCATTCTGAGCCAGGGCGGCGCCACTTCGGTGAGGAAAATCGCGATGCCGAAACTCACCGGCACCGCAATCATCAACGCCAGCAACGAGGTGACCAAGGTGCCGTAGATCGGTACCAGGGCGCCAAAGTGGTTGTTGACCGCATCCCACTCGGTGCTGGTGATGAAACCGAAACCGAAGGTCTTGAAGGCCAGGCCACCGCCCCACAGGGTGGAGGCGGCGATGCTTGCCAAGAGCAGCAGCACCAGCATCGCGGCCCCGAACATCGAGCGTTTGAACCACAGATCGTGGCGCTGATCGCGAGCGGCGCGGCTATCACCCGACACGTCGCTTGCGTGAGTAGTCATAACCAGGGGTTGCACGGTGTCGTTCATATCAGAAGTGCTCACCCGCCTCCATCAAGCATGCACATGCTTGAGGAAGGGGGCTATAGAGGCGGATCAGTGGGCGAAGTCAGACTTCCAGTAACCTTCGATCCGGGTCACGAGGGAATCGGGCAACGCTACGTAGTCCAATGCCGCAGCCTGCTGCTGACCTTTCTCCAACGACCATTTGAAGAAGTTGAAAGCGGCCTGGCTTTGCTCGGCGTTTTTTGCCTGCTTGTACATGATGATCCAGGTGGTCGCCGTGATCGGCCACGCGTTCTCGCCCGGTGCGTTGGTCATGATCAGGTTGAA
This sequence comes from Pseudomonas sp. G5001, assembly GCF_013385475.1. Lineage (NCBI taxonomy): Bacteria > Pseudomonadati > Pseudomonadota > Gammaproteobacteria > Pseudomonadales > Pseudomonadaceae > Pseudomonas > Pseudomonas sp. G5001. Next base: position 9,821 of record NZ_JACAPZ010000031.1, on the reverse strand, counting down.
GTCATGGGCGTTGGCCCAATCGGCAGTATCAGCTGCTGCCTGGAAGGCCTTGGCGTTGGGCTCGACGAATTTGCCGGACGCGTTCTTCAGTGAGGCGTAGGTCATCTTGTTTTGCAGGGCGTAGGCGTATTCAACAAAGCCGATGGAGTTCTTGATCTGCTTCACGTAGGCCGAAACACCTTCGTTACCCTTGCCGCCCACACCGACCGGCCACGGCACGGTGGTGCCGAAACCGATTTTGGTTTTCCAGCCATCACTGACCTTGGAGAGGTAGTTGGTGAAGTTGTACGAGGTGCCCGAGCCGTCCGAGCGGTGGACCACGGTGATATTCGCGCCCGGCAGTTTCAAGCCGGGGTTGAGGGCGGCAATCGCCGGGTCGTTCCAGGCCTTGATGTCACCGAGGAAGATCTTCGCCAGCACATCACCATCGAGTTTCAGCTGGCCAGCTGCAACGCCCTCGACGTTCATCACCGGCACGATGCCGCCAATCACGCTTGGGAATTGGCCGAGGCCGCCGGCCTTCAGTTCATCCGCCGACAGCGGCGCGTCGGACGCACCGAAGTCCACGGTAGCCGCCTTGATCTGGGCGATACCACCACCGGAGCCGATGGACTGGTAGTTGATCCGGTCACTGGAGCTTTTGCTGTATTCCTGGGACCACTTGGACAGCACCGGGTAGACGAAACTGGAGCCTGCGCCCGTGACGTCAGTGGCGTGAGCGACACCACTCAGGCACAGGGCAGTGAACAACACTGACAGACTCTTTTTGGTCAGCAACATCACGACGACACCTCAAAGGAAGGGGGCAGGTGGAGGGCTCCACCTGCCTGGGACGTGACGATTTAATTCCTGAAATGTGTCTGTTTAATGACGGTTTGGCTTTATGAAGAAACATTTAGAAATATCTGTGGGCGACCCCGGAAGGGATGTTCCGAGGTCGCTGCACTGATCAACCCTGGCTGCGCACCAGGATCGACTCATCGATCTGGGCGATCGACGTGACTCCGGTTAACGTCATGGCCACGCGCATTTCCTTGGCGAAGATATCCAGCAGGTTCTCCACGCCACGCTGCCCGTCGGCGGCCAGTGCGTAAGCCTGTGCACGGCCCAGCAGAACGCCCTTGGCGCCCAGCGCGAGCATGCGCACCACGTCCAGCCCCGAGCGTACGCCGGAGTCCACCAGCACCGTCAGATCGCTGCCCACGGCTTGTACGATAGGCGCCAGTGCCTTGGCTGTGGACAGCACGCCATCCAGCTGGCGCCCGCCGTGGTTGGAGACGACGATGCCGTCGGCACCAAAGCTCACCGCGTCCTTGGCATCCTGTGGGTCGAGGATGCCTTTGATGATCATCGGGCCTTTCCAGAATTCGCGGATCCACTCCAGGTCTTTCCAACTGATGGAAGGGTCGAAGTTGTTGGCCAGCCAGCCGATGTAGTCCTTCAGTTGGGTGGGCTTGCCCAGGTACTTGGAGATGTTGCCCAGGTCGTGGGGGCGACCCAGCAGGCCCACATCGAAGGCCCAGGCCGGTTTGGTCATGGCCTGCAGGATTTGGCGTTGCGGCCCGTAGGCACCGGACATACCCGAATGGGCGTCGCGATAACGCGCGCCGGGGGTGGGCATGTCGACCGTGAACACGAGGTTTTTCACCCCGGCGGCCTGGGCGCGCTCCAGGGCGTTTTTCATGAAGCCGCGGTCTTTCAGCACATACAGCTGAAACCAGATCGATTGCGGGCTCTGGGACGCCACTTCCTCGATCGGGCACACGGAAACGGTCGACAGGCAAAACGGAATGCCCTTGTTCGCTGCCGCCTTCGCCGCCTGGACTTCACCACGCCGGGCAAACATGCCGGTCAGGCCCACCGGGCTGAGGACCACCGGCATCGCCAATGGCTGGTCGAACAACGTGGTTTCAAGGCTCAGGCTTTCGACGTTGCGCAGGATGCGCTGGCGCAGGCTGATATCCGACAGGTCGGAGCTGTTGGCCCTGAGGGTGTGTTCGGCGTAGGCGCCGCCGTCGATGTAGTCGAACAGGAAACGCGGCAGTTTGCGGCGGGCGGCTTCGCGGTAATCCGATGCAGACGAAATGATCATGAACAGTGATGCCCCGAGTGAAGAAAACGGTGGGGTGAGGATAGACAAAGGCCTTTCATGGTAAAAACAACTTTTCCAACTTGAATCAAGTCGCAAACGGAATACTCATGAACCTTCGTACGTTGCTGGCCTTTGTCGAAGTAGTTCGCCAGGGCAGCTTCTCACAAGCAGCCGAGGTGGTTTCGCTCACCCAGTCTACCGTCAGCAAGGCGGTCAAGACTCTGGAAGATGAATTGGGCACGCCGCTGTTCAATCGCATCGGCCACAAGAGCGAGCTCACGGCCGCCGGCGAAATTGCCTACCGCCGAGCGCTGGTGTTGCTGGCGGAGCGCAGTGACCTGGTGGCCGAGATCAACGACTTGCTGGGGCTCAAGCGCGGTGTATTGCGCATCGGCTTGCCGCCGGTGGGCAGTGGGGTGCTGTTTGCGGCGATGTTTGCCTTGTATCGACAGCGTTATCCGGAAATCGAGATCGAGCTGATCGAGCATGGCAGCAAGAAGTTGGGCGAATGCCTGGAGGCCGGGGAGGTGGACCTGGCCGCGTTGCTGGTACCGGTGGCGGGAGAATTTGAATATCAGGATGTGCGCGTCGAGCCACTGATGGTGGTGATGCCGATCGACCATCCTTTGGCCGGGCGTAAAAGCGTCGATTTTTCCGACCTGGCTGACTCGCCCTTTATTCTGTTCGAGGCCGGGTTTGCGCTTAACCGGATCATTCTCACAGCCTGCGAGCGCAGAGGCGTAGTCCCGCGTATCACCGCCCGCAGTGCCCAGATCGACTTTATCGTCGACCTGGTTGCCGCAGGCCTGGGTGTCGCGTTTCTACCGAGCATGCTGGCTTACAAACACCTGCACGCCGGCATCGCCCTGATCCAGCTGGACGAGCCCCAGACTGATTGGCACATCGCCCTGGCTTGGCGGCGACAGGCGCACTTGCCACCGGCGGCGCGGGCCTGGCTGGATCTGGCCCTGGAGATGGGGAATGTTCCGGACACGACCCGGCCTGCGGTCTAGCCTTGTGCGACCAGGGGCAGGCGGCTCTTGACGACTTTTTGCAGCAGCAGGGCCAGCACCTCGGTGGAATACGGCTTTTGCAGCAAGACAAAACGGCTGGCTTCTTCCTGGGCGATACGCGCGTATTCGTCGTTGTAGCCGGTGGTGAGCACCACCGGCAGCCATGGGTACAAGGCTTCGATTGCGTCCAGCAACTCCAGGCCACTCATGCCGGGCATGGAGATATCGGAGAACACCACCTGGAAGCTTTCCGGGTTGGGGGCCAGGGCTTCCAGCGCGCTGTTCGCATCCGGCACCCACAGCACGTGAAAGCCCATCTGTTCCAGGGTTTGCGAGGTGTACAGGCCCACATCGGCGTTGTCCTCGACCATCAGCACGCACAAGCCTGAGATGATGGGCGAAGCGCTGGTGTCTTGAGGTACCGGCATGGCACTTGGCTCGACCTTGGGCAGGTACAGCGTAAATTGGCTACCCCTGCCGCACTCGCTCTGTACCAGGATTTCCCCGCCTGATTGCTTGGCGAAGCCGTACACCTGGGACAAGCCCAGGCCGGTGCCCTGGCCGATACCCTTGGTGGTGTAGAAGGGCTCAAAGATCGCGTCGAGTTTTTCCGGCGGGATACCCGAGCCGGTGTCCGCCAGTTCGATGGTCACGTAATCGGCGACACGTACCGGGTGAGCGCGAACCGAGGGTAGCCAGCTTGCCGTCGAAACGGTGATGGTCAAATGCCCGTTGCCGGCCATGGCATCCCTGGCGTTCACCACCATGTTGACCAGCGCGGTATCGAACTGGCTTTCGTCGGCGTTGATAAAGCAGGCGTCGTCAGGCACCTGGATGCTTACCTTGACCCGTGAACCGGTCAGGCTGTCCATCATCTCGCCCACCCGCTTTACACTTTCGCCGACGTTGAACACCTCGGGTCGCAAAGCCTGGCGGCGGGCGAATGTGAGCAACTGGGCCGTGAGGCGGGCCGCGCGGTCGACCGTGCTGGCGATGGCTTCCACGTATTTCACGCGGCGTGCTTCGCTCAGGGCAGGTGGCTTGAGCAAGTCGGCACAGGACTTGATCACCGTCAGCAGGTTATTGAAATCATGTGCGACACCGCCAGTGAGTTGGCCGATGGCTTCCAGTTTCTGTGACTGACGCAGGGCGTCTTCCGACAGTCGCAGGGCTTCCTTGGCTTCTTCCTCAGCCTGGATATCACGGCCCACGGCGTGGATGTAGTCGCTGTCGGGCACGGCCGTCCAGGCGATCATGCGGTAGCTGCCGTCCTGGTGGCGGTAACGGTTCTTGAAATTGGGGAAGTTCTTGCCATCGCCCAAACGGCTGACCGCCGAGGATGAGACGGCCAGGTCGTCGGGGTGAACCAGGGCCAGCAACTGGCTGCCCACCAGGTCGTTTTCGGCGTGGCCGAGCATGCGTGTCCAGGCCGGGTTCACGGCGGAGATCACACCGTCGAGTTGTGCCACCAGCATCAGGTCCGGCGACAGGCGCCAGATACGGTCGCGATCGCGAGTGCGTTCGACCACCCGCTGTTCCAGGGACTCGTTGAGTTTGCGCAGGGACTCTTCGGCTTCGCGCAGGGGCGTGATGTCCCGGGATACGCAGAGGATTTTCTCCGGCAGGCCGTCACTGCCCATGATCGGGCTGACGTTCACGTGCCACCATTTAAGGTTGCCGGCCAGGGTGTGGGCAGCGCCGACAAAGCTGGCATTGCGACCGGCCTTGGCGGCCTCAACGGCAGCCTTGGCATCGAGATTGCCCTGGTCGTGCCAGAAGTCGGGCCAGGGGCAGCCGCGGATCGCATTGAAGTCGCTGACTTCCATGATCTGCTTGCCGCCTTCGCTCATGAAGGTCAGGCGGGCGTCGAGGTCCAGCACCTTGATGCAATCGTTGATGCTGGCAAGCACGCGTTCGGTGAAGGCTTCGCTGTGGTTGAGGCCCGCGGCGGACAAATCACTCTCGCCAGATTCAGGTGGGCTGTTTGTCTCAGGACCCGTCCCGATAGTGCTATTCATTTGAGTGCTGCCACGCGTGTTAAATGGTCGTCATCATGTCATTGTGACACTTATATCACCAGCGCCTTCACGCTTATTCGATGGCAGGCAATCCGGCATGCTCCAAGCGTGACGGCGAGATTAAAACCCGTCAGTCATATTCAGGTTCCGGGGTCTGAATAAGTGCTGGAAAAACCGTCGAAGTCTTTGAAAGAAATAGGATTGTCGGACAATTTTGCGCATGAAAAACTCTTCATAATTTGCCCGCTCGAAGATTGGTAGCTTCCTCTCGCTGCCCAATAATTCGAGTTCTAATAATGAATAAAAAACTCTTCAAGAGCGCTTTGGCGCTGTCGATTTCCCTTGCCTCCACTTCCTTGTTTGCCGGTGGTTTCGCCCTCAACGAACAAAGCATCAGTTCAATGGGGACCGGTTACGCCGGGCGTTCCTCCTCCGCGGATGACGCCAGCACGGTGTTCGGCAACCCGGCGGGCATGTCTCGCCTCAAGCAGAATGAAGTGAGCATCGGGGCGACCTACCTGGATGCCAAGTCGAACATCAAGGACGCCAGTTCCAGCCAAGGTGGCGTGGACAACCCCGGCACCAACAAAGGCGATATGGTCCCCGGCATCGCCGTACCGATGGGCTACCTGGTGACGCCGATTGATGAACACTGGGCGTTTGGCCTGGGAATCTACGCGCCGTTCGGCCTCGTGACCGACTATGAACACAGCTTCCAGGGCAATGGCTTTGGCAACAAAAGCAAGGTTCAAGTCATCACCGTGCAGCCAACCGTCAGCTATGCCTTCAACGACAAGGTTTCGGTGGGCTTCGGTCCGACCTTCAACCGTATCAGTGGCGAACTGGACTCCAAGGTCCCGGCATTTGGCCTCGGCACGGAAAACGTGAAGGTCAAGGGCGACGACACCGCCACCGGTTTCAACGCCGGTATCCTGGTGCAGCCGATTGAAAGCACGCGCATTGGTGTGACCTACCACTCGCAGGTTGTGTATCACCTGTCGGGCAAAACCAACGCCTCGGGGGTGCTCACCGACCTGGTGGATGGCGGCCCGCAGCGGTATGACGCCAAGCTGGATGTCACCACGCCGTCGTCCGTGGACTTCTCGGTCACCCATAAACTCAACGATGACTGGACCCTGTACGTCGGCAGCACCTACACCCGCTGGAGCCAGTTGAAGAAGATTACGATCAACAACAGTGGCGTCTCTGACCTCGCCACCGAACTGGCCGGCCTGAACTCCATCACCGAAGAACAGCACTGGCATGACACCTGGTCTCACGCCATCGGCCTGTCGTACCAGTTGAACAAGCAACTGGTACTGCGTACCGGCTTTTCGGTGGACCAGACGCCCACCAACAACACCGACCGGTCCGTACGTATTCCTACGGGCGATCGCACGGTGTTCAGCTTGGGCGCCGGCTGGACGCCAGTGGATAACCTGACCTTCGACGTCGCTTATTCCTACCTGAAAGAAGAGCCGATCAAGGTCCGCGACAATAATCCGCAACTGGCGCTGACCTACGACGCCAAGTATGAAAACAGCGCCAACGGTTTCGGCGGTTCGGTGACTTACCGCTTCTGATGCACCGGAAGAGGGCAAAGAGTCAGTTTTCTGACATGGCTCTTTGCTAGCAATTGTATCGGTCGCGCTACCAAACCTTCCCTGTCTTGGTTAAATTGGCTGCAATCCAGCTCAAGACAGGGATCGTCATGACTACGCTTTCGCCGATCAGCTCCGCCATCGCCCTTACCAATCGACCCGCCGTTACCCCGCCAGCTACGCAGGCGCCAGAAACGGACGCCGCTGCCGTGCGACCTTCCTCGGTGGTCAGCCTTGGCAATGTCACGGTGGACGTTCAAGCCGAGACGTATTCCCGCAACGGCCAATTGCCCGGCCATGGGCCGATCAATGCCTGGGAAAGTGACAGCGACGATGCGGTCACCAAAGCGATCAGCACGAATTTCCCTGCACTGCCCAGAGGCACAGGCTTCAGCGGCCTGGGCGCCACCCTGATTGAGCAATTTGCGAAGAGCGGTACCGACATTTCCCAGTCGGCGCTGAGCACCAGCTCTTCCAGGACCCAAAGCCCCGCCGAACTCAAGGTTCAACAGGCGCTGCTGCACAGCAGGGCCGACAACCTGGTCAGCCTGACCGTCAAGACGGCCAGCGGCAAGACCGTCACCTTCAGCCTGGCCAGCCAGTTGGGAGGCTTGGCCGCGCAGGCGAAGGTGGACGGTGGCGCCCTCAGCGCCGCCGAACTCAAGGAAGTCGCCAAGTTGGGCGAAGCCTTCCAGGACGCGATCGACGGCCTGGCCGCCCAGCCGCCGAAACTCGAGCTGAGCAAGCTGACGCAGTTTGATTCCAGCGTATTGGCTTCGGTGGACCTCAGCGGCAAATTGAAAGTGAGCAATACTGACGACCTCACGCTTGCATTCCATGCGGACAGCCAGGGCCGCACCACGCGCATGAGTAGCCCGGAGGGGGAAGTGAATCTCTCGGTCGACCTGAAGAACGCCGGCATCCTCGGCAACGCCAAGCAACAGGCAATCGCGCTGAAAAGCTACCTGGCCCAGTTCGACAAGGCCCAGGCGCGGGGCAAAGCCGATGCTGACCTGATGGCGATGTTCAAGGATGCGTTTACCGCTATGAACAGCAACTACCCGCAGGGCGCCAAAGCGCCTGCGCCGCTGACCCGCAGCGCGGCAGATCAAGGCCTGCTGACGGGCCTGGCGGATTTCAAGGCCTCCATCAGCCAGGCGGCCAGCTCCCCCAACCCGGCGCGCCCTGGGGAAACCGATACGTTTGCCTATGGGATTTCCCAGAAAACGCGCATCGGCGGCAATGACCTCTCCAATCGCACGATCGATCAGGTCCAGCGATCAAGCCTCAAGGCCAGTTTCCATCAGGGCCTGGATGGCGGGAAGCCGCCGGCTTTCGATACCAGGCGCGAGTCGCAGAACTACCTCTATGTGCAGGTCGACGACAAGGCCAGCAGTGCGGCGAACATCACCTACAAGGATGGCTTCCTGACCAACGCTTCCGTGGACCAAAGCGCCAGCCAGAACACCCGCACCCAGCGATACGAGATGGCTCGACTGGTTAAAGACAGCGTGGTACCGAACGAGGCCACCAGCCATCGCGACTACCTGGTACTGCTGGAATATGCGGCGCGGGAAGGCAAGAGTGCCAAGGGCGCCGATGAAACCATCCTGAAGGATGCCCTGGCGAACATGCATCAGTGGGCGTTGCTGCAAGACGATCCGTCCGCTTTGCCCGGTTAAACCGGTCGTTGTAAAAAAGGGAAACCCCTGGCCGGGTTTCCCTTTTTCATGCCTGGCCGAATCCCAGATTAGGCTTTTGAAACCATTCGATATTCTGTAGCCTTGCGCAGCTTCACCGTGCTTGATGAACACAATCACTTCGTCCGGCGGCGCCCGAAAGGCTCCAGAGCCGGTGGTACACTCGACTTTCGCGCAACTGCGCCTGCAGGTCTTGCGAACATGACGCAAATTTCCGAACGCCTTCTGGTCCAAGCCCACCTCGACGCCAAGCAGCCCAAGGTGCTGAGCGCCGAAGAAGAGGCGGGCTACCGCGCCGCCATCGCCGCCGAGCTCAAGGCTCAGGACGCGGTGCTGGTGGCACACTTCTACTGCGACCCGGTGATTCAGGCCCTGGCCGAAGAAACCGGTGGCTGTGTCTCCGACTCCCTGGAAATGGCCCGCTTCGGCGCGGCGCACCCGGCCAAGACCGTATTGGTGGCGGGCGTGCGATTCATGGGGGAGACGGCCAAGATCCTCACGCCTGAAAAACGCATCCTGATGCCGACACTGGAAGCCACGTGCTCTCTGGACCTTGGCTGCCCGGTGGATGAGTTCTCGGCATTCTGTGATCAGCACCCTGAGCGCACGGTGGTGGTATATGCCAACACGTCGGCGGCGGTGAAAGCCCGTGCTGATTGGGTGGTGACTTCCAGTTGTGCGCTGGAGATTGTCGAAAGCCTGATGGATAACGGCGAGACGATTATCTGGGGGCCGGACAAGCACCTGGGCACCTATATCCAGCGTCAGACGGGTGCAGACATGTTGCTGTGGGATGGTGCGTGCATCGTTCACGAGGAGTTCAAGTCCAAGCAGTTGGAGGACATGAAGGCGTTGTACCCGGACGCGGCGATTCTGGTGCACCCGGAGTCGCCGACGTCGGTGATCGAGTTGGCGGATGCGGTGGGGTCTACCAGCCAGTTGATTGCGGCGGCGCAGCGGTTGCCGAACAAGACGTTTATCGTGGCTACTGATCGGGGCATCTTCTACAAGATGCAGCAGTTGTGTCCGGACAAGGTGTTTGTCGAGGCGCCGACGGCGGGGAATGGGGCGGCGTGTCGCAGTTGTGCGCATTGCCCGTGGATGGCGATGAATACCCTGGAGCGCACGCTGCAGTGCTTGCGTGAGGGGAGTAATGAGATTTTTGTTGAGCCTTCGGTGATTCCGCAGGCGGTTAGACCGCTGAAGCGGATGTTGGATTTTACTCAGGCGGCTCGGTTGAGGTTGGCGGGGAATGCTTGATTTGCGGTGGGTTGGTTTGTGTACATATCCATTGCTGCGGTAACGGCCACCTATGGTTCCGCTCTTACAGCGGGTCACTTTTGGCAAACGCCCCAAAAGTAACCAAAAGGTCTTTGCCCCACCACTCGGTGCCTCGC
>NZ_JACAPZ010000030.1:0-37136 GCF_013385475.1 Pseudomonas sp. G5001 | reverse complement strand
ATGACGGCGGCCCACGGTCCAAAGCCGGAGTGAGGGCACTCCGAGCCTAGGCGAGGAGCCGAGTGGTGGGGCAAGAGCGTTTTGCTTACTTTTGACTGGGCCGGCATTCCGGCTTTTCAAAAGTGAGCCGCTGTAAGAGCGGAACCAATCTCAGCCATCACCCAAATAACGGATATGCCCCCACCCCAACCAGGAACGCCTCAGGACTTAGGCGTCAAATCCACCTTGAACCATTTTTCGCTGAGTTTCTTAACAGTCCCATCAGCAATCGCTTCTTTCAAAGCCGCATCAAACTTGGCCTTCAACTCCGGATCGCTCTTGCGAAAACCCAGGCCCTCGCCATCACCCCAGATAGGGCCTTTGATCTGCGGCCCGGTATACGCCAGCCCCTTGTTCTCAGGCTTGGACATGATCGAATCAAGGAACGTAACGTCATCAAAAATCGCGTCAATACGGCCCGATTGCAGATCAAGAATCGCATCGGCCGACGTGTTGTACTCACGAATCGTCGCCACGTCCTTGAAGTTCTCATCAATGAACTTGGTGTAAATGATGCCTGAAGCGATCCCGATGGTTTTACCCTTCAGCGCCTGACGCAACGGCTCGATCGCATCGTGAATCGCCTTCGGATCAGCACTCAGCGTAATCGCATTCGCCGCCCCGGTTTTACCCGGCAGCAACGCCGCATCCTGCGCGACAAAGTTGGCCGGCGTCTGCGCGTAGGGAATCGAAAAATCCATGACCTGCTTACGGTCGTCAGTGATAACGATCGCATCCATCAACACATCAAACTTCCCTGCGTTGAGACTGGCAATCATGCCATCCCAGTTCTGCACGGTGATCTTGCACTGCAGCTTCATCTTGGCGCACAGGTAGTCCATCAGCTCAGGCTCGAAACCACTGATCTTCCCGCCTGGCAATGTCAGGTTCCAGGGCTCGTACGCGCCCTCGGTCGCGATGTTCACGGACGTCCAGTCCTTTGCCTGCAGTCCGGAAGCACTTGCCATCACTAGGGTCGCTACAGCAACAGAGCCTAACCAATTCGATTTTTTAGCGGTCATTTCTATTTCCTACCAATGTTTTGATGTGGGCTTAGGACTTTTTTCTCGAACGCATACAGGTTTGGGGACTGGCCGATTCGCTCTCCAGTCTGCACATGACTCCACATGTACATACATGTCATTGCAAAATATTTGCCAGCTTTTAAAAATAAATAACCTGTTGATTTTCAAGGAAATTAAACATGGTTAGAAAATGTGCGCGGTTTTTTCGCCCTGTTTTGGGTCGATAGGTAGCGTTTTGCACCCACCCGTGCGCTGTCAGGTGTCAGGCGTGGGGGCAGGGTTCGCGGTGAGTATTGGCGTGAATCCCAGGTGCTCAAGCAGTCGCGCCATATCGCGGACTGCGATCGACAGGGTCGCGGTATTCACCAGCGGATGGCAGAGAATCCTGTCGCCGTTCCACACCTCTTCGGCGATCACAACCTGGGTGGCGCGCTGCACGTCATTGCACAACCCCAGCAATGACACCGCTCCCGGCTCCACGCCCAGGGTTTCCATCAGGCGGCGCGGCGAGGCGAATCTCAGGCTCTTGAGGCCGAGGGTTTGCGAGAGTGCACGCAGGTCCAGGCGCTGCTCGCTCTTGAGCACCACCAGGGTGGGATTCAAGCCTTTGGCATCGCACAGGAAGATGTTCTTGACCGCCTGCCCGCTGATCCCGATGTCCAGTTTGTCGGCTTCTTCGCAGGTGCGCACGGCGCTGTGTTCCACGTATTCATAGGCAATGGAGCAGGTATCGAGCAGGTGTAGAACGTCTTTGGGTTGAAGCATTCGCAAAGTCCCCGGGTATCGCTTTGTCTGCGCCAAAAATGGCAAAGGCCCGCCGTCCGAAAAGGAGGGCAGGCCGTTTGACGGCGTGGTTGTCAGTTCAGGTGATGGGCCACCAGGTCGTTGATTTTCCCGCTGCGCACCTGGTCAATCACACTGGCCATGTCAGCGTAAAACGCGCGGTCGTTATCCGCCACCGGCACTTCACTGCGCACCAGGTCATAGACCGCCTTGGTCGCGGTCGATGCCTTGTTCACATCGTGGAAATCCAGGGCCTGGCACGCGACCAGCACTTCGATGGCCATCACCGACTGGAGTTTTTGCGAGACTTTGTAGGCCTTGATCACCGCGTTGTAGGCCAGGCTGACCGGGTCTTCCTGGTTGCCGCACGTCGAGACGCTGTCGATCGACGACGGCATCGACAGGGTTTTCATCTCGGCGTACAGCCCGGCGGCGGTGTACTGGACGATCATGTAACCGCTGTTCAGGCCCGGGTTGCGCACCAGGAAGGCCGGCATTTCGCTGAAGTGCGAGTTGATCATGCGGTCGGTCCGGCGCTCGGAAATTTTCGCCAGGTTGGTCAGCGCCACACACAGTGTGTCGGCTGCAATCCCGATGTAGGTGCCGTCGAAGTTGGCGCCGGAAATCGCGATACCGTCACCGTCGTCCAGCGGGAAAATCACCGGGTTGTCGCCCGAAGAATTGATTTCGCGTTCGATGGTTTCCCGCGCGTAGTTGATGAACTGCCGGGAAGCACCATGCACTTGGGGGATGGCACGCAGGCTGTAGACGTCCTGCAGGCGGTAATCGATGTTGTCTGCGATGAGCTGGCTGTCGTGCAGGATAGCCTTGATATTGGCGGCGGTTGCGGCCTGTGCGGGGTGAGCCTTGATCGAGTGGTAGCGCGGGTCGAACGCGCGGATGGTGCCCTTGAGCGCCTCCAGCGACATGGCCGCCGCCACGTCCGCCAGGTCCGCAGCCTGCATCGCGTTGTACAGCGCCAGTGTGGCGATGGCGGTCACCGACGTGGTGCCGTTCAACATCGCCAGGCCTTCCTTGCACTGCAGGTCGGTCGGTTGCAGGCCGACCTGTTGCAGGGCGGTTGCGCCATCCACCAGTGCACCGCCCTTGACGCTGGCGCGGCCTTCGCCGAGCAGCACCAGGGCCAGGTGGCCTTCTACCGCGAGGTAACCCACCGAGCCTTCGCCCGGCGCAAAGGGCACCACGTCGTGGTTGAGCAGGCCGGCGATCAGTTCCAGCAGTTCCAGGCGCACCCCGGAGTAGCCTTTGCCCAGGCTGATCAACACCATCAACTGGATCGCCCGCACCTGTTCACGCACCAGCGGCTCGCCGACGGAAACAGCGTGTGAACGCACGATGTTGACTTGCAGTTCCTTGGCGTTTTCCGGCGAGATCACATGCCGCACGTTGTCGCCAAAACCGGTGGTCACGCCGTACACCAAACGGTTTTCATCGAGGAATCGCTCGATCAACCCACGGGACTTTTTAACCCGGTTCTTGTAACTGTCGGCAAACGAAACAGTGGCCGAATAGCGGGCGATCGCCACGAACTCTTCGATGCTGGGTTCTCTGTCGCCTAACACGACATGGGTAATTTGTTCAGGCAGGGTTTTCATCAGCGACTCCAGCAGGGCGTAACGCAATGGGGGGGAAGTGGTTTCACTCTACGGGTTGCACTAGCTGAAGAAAATATGGGGTTTTCTGTTATTTTTAGTAGAAAATCTAAACTGCTGAAGTCGCGAGATTCCCCCATGAGCCGTTTACCGCCGTTGCGCGCGTTGCAAGTGTTTGAAGTGGTGGGCCACTGCGCCGGTATGTCCCAGGCGGCGATTCGCCTGGGGATCTCGGTGGGCGCTGTCAGCCAGCAAATGAAACTGCTCGAAGATGCCCTTGGCATGAAGCTGACGCTCAAGGACGGCCAGCGCCTGCGCTTGAACAGCGTCGGCGAACGCCTGCACGCCCGCTGCACCGCGGCGTTCGAAGAACTCAGGCTGGCGGTGGCCGAGGCCGAGCGGGCGAAGAATCCCAACAACCTGTATATCAGTTGCCTGCCTTCGCTGATGACCAAATGGCTGTCGCCGCTGATCGACGAGTGGGGGCATGACGAAACCGACCTGGACATCTACCTCGACAGCACCCTCGATGATGCATCGGGGGAGGAAAGTGCCGACTTTCGCATCGGTTATGGCGAGCACCCCGAGCATGCCGGGCATAGCGTGCCGCTGTTCCGCGATTGTGTGGTGCCCACCTGTTCACCGCAGTTGCTGGAACGGGTTGCGTGCGCGCGGGACTTGCTCGATTACCGGCTGATCGGCATCGACTCGCGGCCCAAATTCGATTCGCCGCCTTCGTGGACCCAATGGTTCAGCGAGCTGGAAGGGCAAACCGGCCAGCCCATCGTGATCCGCCGCAATTATTCATCATCGATTACCGCGATCCAGGCGGCCATCGACCGGCAAGGCATCGTGCTGGCGCAGTTCTCAATGATCGCCGGGGACCTGCGCGCCGGTCGGCTGGTGATTTCCTGGCGGTTCGCCGTGCCGCTGGCGGCGCCGTACTACCTGAGTTGGCACCCCAATACCCTGCACAAACAGCAGTGCCGCGGGTTTCAACGCTGGATGATCGGGCAGGGGCAGAAACAGGAGAAAATTACCGCTGCCATGCTTTCTGCTGCGCACTTTGATCATTAAGTTGTCACTTACGGTCATTGAGCGCCAGCCGGCGGACTCTTAGTCTGTGGGACATAAACCGATGGAGTGCCATTCGAGCGCTCCACGTCCCGTGATGATCCGTTGTGGAGCTGTACCATGACCGCTGCTGCCTACCCGCACTTGCTGGCCCCGTTGGACCTGGGTTTTACCACCCTGCGCAACCGTACCCTGATGGGCTCGATGCACACCGGCCTTGAAGAGAAACCCGGCGGCTTCGAGCGCATGGCGGCCTATTTTGCCGAACGTGCCCGTGGCGGCGTGGGCCTGATGGTCACCGGCGGCATTGGCCCCAACGATGAAGGCGGGGTGTATGGCGGTGCGGCCAAGCTGACCACCGACGAAGAAGCGCAGAAGCACAAGATCGTCACCCAGGCGGTGCATGAGGCGGGCGGCAAGATCTGCATGCAGATCCTCCACGCCGGGCGTTATGCCTACAGCCCGAAGCAGGTGGCACCGAGCGCGATCCAGGCGCCGATCAACCCGTTCAAGCCCAAAGAGCTGGACGAAGAAGGCATCGAAAAACAGATCAATGATTTCGTCACCTGCTCGGTGCTGGCCCAGGTCGCCGAGTACGACGGCGTGGAAATCATGGGTTCGGAAGGCTACTTCATCAACCAGTTCCTCGCCGCCCACACCAACCACCGCACCGACCGTTGGGGTGGCAGCTACGAAAACCGCATGCGTCTGCCGGTGGAAATCGTGCGCCGGGTGCGCGAAGCCGTAGGCCCGAATTTCATCATCATCTTCCGCCTGTCGATGCTCGACCTGGTAGAAGGCGGCAGCACCTGGGAAGAGATCGTGCAGTTGGCCAAGGCCATCGAGCAGGCCGGTGCAACCATCATCAACACCGGCATCGGCTGGCACGAAGCGCGGATCCCGACCATCGCCACCAAGGTGCCGCGTGGCGCGTTCAGCAAGGTCACCGCGAAGTTGCGCGGTGCGGTGCAGATTCCGTTGATCACCACCAACCGGATCAACACCCCGGAAATCGCCGAGCAGATTTTGGCCGAAGGCGATGCCGACATGGTCTCGATGGCTCGCCCATTCCTCGCCGACCCGGACTTCGTCAACAAGGCTGCCGAAGGCCGCGCCGATGAGATCAACACCTGCATCGGCTGCAACCAGGCCTGCCTGGACCACACCTTCGGCGGCAAGCTGACCACCTGCCTGGTCAACCCGCGTGCGTGCTACGAGACCGAGCTCAACTACCTGCCGGTCAAGCAGATCAAGAAAATCGCCGTGGTCGGTGCCGGTCCTGCGGGCCTGGCGGCCGCCACCGTCGCCGCCGAGCGTGGGCATCAGGTGACGCTGTTCGATTCGGCCAGCGAGATCGGCGGCCAGTTCAACATCGCCAAGCGTGTGCCGGGCAAGGAAGAGTTCTTCGAGACCCTGCGCTACTTCAAGCGCAAGTTGCAGACCACTCACGTCGAACTGTGCCTGAATACTCGGGTCGACGTTGAGCAGCTTGTTGCGGGCGGTTATGACGAGATCATCCTCGCGACCGGCATCGCGCCGCGTATTCCGGCGATTCCCGGCGTGGAAAACGCCAAGGTATTGAGCTACCTCGACGTGATCCTGGAGCGTAAGCCGGTGGGCCATCGCGTGGCGGTGATCGGTGCCGGCGGTATCGGTTTTGACGTCTCGGAATTCCTCGTGCACCAGGGCGTGTCCACCAGCCTGGACCGCGAGGCGTTCTGGAAAGAGTGGGGCATCGACACCCACCTGGAAGCCCGCGGCGGTGTGGCCGGGATCAAGCCCGAGCGCCATGCGCCGGCGCGTGAAGTGTTCCTGTTGCAGCGCAAGACCTCCAAGGTCGGCGACGGCCTGGGCAAGACCACCGGCTGGATCCACCGCACCGGCTTGAAGAACAAGCAGGTGCAGATGCTCAACAGCGTCGAGTACCTGAAGATCGACGATGAGGGCCTGCACATCCGCATCGGCGCCGAGGGTGAACCGAAGGTGCTGGCGGTGGACAACATCGTGATCTGCGCCGGGCAGGACCCGCTGCGGGAATTGCAGGACGGCCTGGTGGCGGCCGGGCAGAACGTGCACCTGATCGGCGGTGCGGACGTGGCGGCCGAGCTGGATGCCAAGCGCGCCATCAACCAGGGTTCGCGCCTGGCGGCCGAGCTGTAAACACGTAAAAGGGGCGGTGGTAGACTACCGCCCCTTTTCTTGTGCAGAACCGCCCTCATGGGTCCTTTCGACTGGCTCCCCCACGCGCCCCTTGAACCCCTGAAGCTTGACTGGATGGGGCCGGTGGAAGTCGCCGTGCTGCGCCTGGATCGCATCGACCCGCTGATCAGCGGCAACAAGTGGTTCAAGCTCACCGAGCACCTGGCGCAAGGCCGGGCGGCGGGCGCCAGCGGGATCATCAGCCTGGGCGGCGCTTACTCCAATCACCTGCATGCACTGGCGGCGGCCGGGAAACGCTTCGGCTTTCCTACCGTTGGCTTGCTGCGTGGCCATCCGCAAGACACTCCCACGGTGCTCGACCTCAAGGCCTTCGGCATGCAACTGCATTGGCTGGGGTATGGCGGCTATCGCGCGCGCAATGAGCCGGACTTCTGGCTGCCCTGGCGCGAGCAGTATCCGCACCTGCACCCGGTACCTGAAGGCGGCGGGGGCCTGGCTGGCGCGTTGGGTTGCGGGGTTTTGGTGAGTCAGGCGCGGGCACAATTAAACGGCCTGGGCTGGACGGACTATCACGGTTGGTGGCTGGCGGCAGGCACCGGTACTACATTGGCGGGATTGGTGCTGGCGGAGGCGGGCGCGCATCCGGTATATGGCGCCCTGGCGGTGCCCGACGACCACGGGGTGGCGCAACAGGTGCAGGCGCTTGTGCAGCAGGGTTATGAATTGCTGGAGGCCAGCCGGGGCGGCTTTGCCAAGGTTGATCCCGAGTTGCTGGCCTTTATCGACGCTACCGAGCAAGCCTGTGGCCTGGCGCTGGAGCCGCTGTATACCGGCAAGGCGTTATTGTCGTTGAAACAACAGATTGAAGCTGGGAGATTTTCCCCCGGCACCCGCCTGATCTTCGTCCACACCGGCGGCCTGCAGGGCCGCCGGGGTTTCCCTGTTGCACCCGGTTAATGTAGGAGCTGGCTTGCCTGCGATGCAGACACCGCGGTGTATCAGTGGCACCGAGGTGATGCTATCGCAGGCAAGCCAGCTCCCCCACAAGCCAGCTGCCACATTCAATCCGTGGGCTTACTGAAGGTTCCCTCTCTTGCCGGGCATCATTCTCAATGCAGTGTTGTCTCGCAGCACATAGTGATGGGCCAATCCGGCCAACGCATGCAGCCCGATCAGCCAGTAGCCGATCTTGCCGAACAGCACGTGCCAGTTTTCAATTTCCTTGGCCAACGCTTTGTTCTCGGCAATCAGCGGCGGCAACTCGATGCCGTAGAACATCACCGAATGCCCCTCGGCGCTGACGATCAGCCAGCCGGCGATGGGCATGCCGATCATCAAGGCGTACAGCGCCATGTGCATCAGGGTAGCGAGGAGGGTTTGCCATTGCGGCGGGGCAGGGACGATCTTCGGTGCCACGCCCAGGCTGCGGGCGAACAACCGTAGCCATACCAGCACAAACACCGTCAGGCCGAACATGAAGTGCATTTCCACGATCAACGTACGTGCGCCGCTGCCTTTGGGAAACTGCCCGCGTAACTCAATGCAGGCGTAGACCACCGCCAGCAGCACCACCATCAGCCAGTGCAACGCAATCGACATGGTGCTGTAACGCGTATCGGAATTTTTCCAGGGCATCGCTTTCTTCCTCACTCATCAGGGCAAACCTCCGTTCTTTCGCGACGGAGTCCTTTCAATGTAAGCCTGTTTTACGAGGTTTGCCCGTGAGAGGAAGACGAAGAAGCGATGTTTTGACACCGATCAGTTGCCCTGCGGCATTTCACCCCGTGCCAGGCGCTCGTTGATGTCGGCGATCACCGCAGGCAGGTCGGTGATGGTGTCGATCATGTAGTGTGGGCGCGAGCCTTCGAACATGGCCTGGATACGCGTGCGTTCGCTGGCGAGTGTGCCGGCGTCGAGGGCGCGGAACTGTTCGTAGGTCAGGCCCAGGGCGTTGCCCGAGCAGGTCAGCGCCACGGTCCACATCCCGGCGCGACGGCCTTCGAGGATGCCCGGCACGGTGTCGTCGATCTTCACGCAGGCCGCTACGTCATCGATCCCGAGGGCGATCACGTTGGCCAGGGCCTGGGCCGGCCATGGTCGGCCGTTGGGTACTTCGTCGGTGGCGACCACGTGGTCGGCGATATAGCCATTGGTGGCAGCCAGTTCGACAACCTTGTCCATCACCTGCTTGGGGTAGCCGGAGCACGAACCGATCTTGATCCCTTGCTGGCGCAGGTTGGCGATAGTGTCCAGGGCACCGGGGATCAATGCCGAGTGCTCGGCGATCTTCTCGATCTGCAGCGGCATGAAGCGCTGGTAGATGGCGGTCACATCATCGTCAGTCGGTGTGCGGCCGAAGGCCTTGCGGTAACGCTCGGCCACCTGCGGCTGGTCGCACAGGGTGCGGATGTGGTCCCACTTGCCCATGCCCATCGGGCCACGGGCTTCCTCGATGGAGACCTGCACGTCGAACTCGGCGAAGGCTTCGACAAAAATCTGCGTGGGCGCGAACGAGCCGAAATCGACCACGGTGCCGGCCCAGTCGAGGATCGCGGCTTGAAGCTGGGTTGGGTTTGCGTAGTTCATGGTTCAGATCCTGTGAGTAGTGGGCAGTCAGATGTCGAGCACGTTCATTTCTTGCAGCACCTCGGCCACCGCCGCGACCGCGGCTTGCATCTCGGCCTGGTTCACATGGCCGATGCAGCCCACGCGGAAGGTTTCCACCCGAGTCAATTTGCCGGGATAAAGGATGAAGCCCTTGGCCTTGACCCGTTCGTAGAACTCCTTGAACTGGTAGCGCGGGTCTTTCGGCGCGTGGAAGGTAACGATGATCGGCGCCTGGATCGCGGCGGGCAGGAAGCTGCGCAGGCCCAGTTCGGCCATGCCGTCCAGCAATGCCTGGCAGTTGTCGGCGTAGCGCTGGTGCCGGGCGGGCAGGCCGCCTTCTTCGTTGTATTGCAGCAGCGCTTCGTGCAGCGCCGCCACCACGTGGGTCGGCGGTGTGAAGCGCCATTGGCCGGTCTTGGCCATGTAGCTGTGCTGGTCGAAAAGGTCCATCGCCAGGGAGTGGCAGTTGCCTTGGGCTGCAGCCAGCGCCTGCTTTTCAGCGAACACAAAACCCATCCCCGGTACGCCTTCCAGGCACTTGCCGGAGGCGGCGATCAGCGCGTCGAACGGCACCTCTCGGGCGTCGATCGGCAGCGCGCCGAAGGAACTCATGGCGTCGATAATCAGGCGCTTGCCGTGGCGGGCGATGACCTGGGCGATCTCGGGCAACGGGTTGAGAATCCCGGTGCTGGTTTCGCAATGGATCAGTGCGACGTGGGTGATGCCCTTGTCGGCGTGCAACAGGCGGTCGACGTCGGCGGCGGTGGTGGGTTCGTCCTCGGCAGTTTCAAAGGTACTGAACTCGCGGCCGAGCACTTCGCAAATCTTCGCCAGGCGCTTGCCGTAGGCGCCGTTGATCAGCACCAGCACCTTGCCGTCCCGTGGCACGAGGGTGCCGATGGCCGCTTCCACGGCAAAGGTGCCGCTGCCTTGCAATGGCACGCAATGGTGGCTGGCGGTGCCGTTGACGATCACCAGCAGTTGCTCGCAAAGACTGGCGGTCAGTTGATTGAAGCGGTCATCCCATGAACCCCAGTCGACCATCATGGCCTGGCGGGTGCGGGCCGAGGTGGTCAAGGGCCCCGGGGTCAGCAGGATCGGCGCGGCAGTGCTCATTCGTGTGTCCTCGCAAAACATTGGGATGAAGTTACGGCGCCTAAATTGCAGCTTGGCTTGTCATCAATCAAATTGTTTGTTGTTATGCGAGCTATCAGTGAGGCCGATAGCTATGAACCTGTTTCAACTGCGTGCGTTTGATGCGGTGGCCCGCGAGGGCAGTTTTACCCGGGCGGCCGAGCGCCTGTTCATCAGCCAGCCGGCGGTGACCGGGCATATCAAGGCGCTGGAGGAGCACTACCAGATCGCGCTGCTGCGGCGTACCGCGCGGCGGGTGGAGTTGACCGAGGAGGGCACCAAACTCGCGGCGATCACCCGGGCGATCTTCGGCCTGGTGGAAGAGGCGCAGACGTTGCTGGAGGCCAACCGGCAATTACTTACCGGGCGCCTGGAAGTGGCGGCGGATGGGCCGCACATGGTCATGCCGATGCTGGCCAGCCTACGGCAGCGGTATCCGGGGATTACTGTCAATTTGCGCCTGGGCAATGCGCAGGAAACCCTCGCGGCGCTGTTGTCGGAGCGGGCTGACGTGGCGGTGTTGACCGAGGTGGAGCCGCGCAAGGGCCTGCACTTGCAGCCGTTGATCGAGTCACGGATTTGCGCGTTGGTGCCTGCGGGGCATCCGTGGCTGGCGGAGCCTGCGGGGATTCGGCTGGAGCAATTGGATCAGGTGATCATGGTGTTGCGTGAACCCAGCTCGATCACGCGGCGGACCTTTGACGATGCCTGCGCCCAGGCCGGCGTGCAGCCCCGGGTGTTGCTGGAACTGGACAGCCGTGAGGCGGTGACGGAAGCGGTGGCGGCCGAGTTGGGGGTTGGGGTGGTGTCGTCGATGGAAGTCAGCCGGGATCCGCGGGTGCACGCGATTCCGATCCAGGGCGAGGGGCTGGTGAACCGGCATGTGATCGGGTGCATGGAGCGGCGCCGGGAGTTGCGGTTGATTCAGGCGTTTTTCGAGTTGGCGCCTTAGAGGGTGTTGGCTTGAGATCTAGTTGGCCCCTTCGCGAGCAAGCCCGCTCCCACATTCGACCGCGTTCCATCGGTAGAACTCGGTCAAATGTGGGAGCGGGCTTGCTCGCGAAGGGGCCCTCAACTTCACCGCAAACTTTCCCGCACAATCTCCAGAAACGTCGCCACCACCCGCCGCGAACTCTGCTCCTTCAAGCACACCAGTGTTTCCTTCATCCGCTGCGTACAGTCACGGATCGGCATCGCATACACCCGCGAATCTGCGCCAAACTCCGCAGCCGACACCACGCCCACGCCAATCCCCACCACCACCGCCTCCCGCGCGGCTTCGCGGCCTTCCACCTGGATCGCCGGGCGAATGCGCAGCCCGGCCTGGTGCATTTCCTGCTCCAGGGTCTGGCGGGTCACCGAGCCGATTTCCCGCAACACCAGCGGCGTATCGTCCAGGTCCGCCAGGCAGATCGACTCGCGGCCCGCCCACGGGTGGTTGCGGGCGACAAACGCGAGCAATTGGTCATCGGGCAGCGGCAGTGACAGCAGCCGCTCGTCGTCCACATCGCGCCCCAGCAGCGCGAGGTCGGCCTGGTAGTTGTACAGGCGAAACAGTGATTCATCGGTGTTGCCGGTTTCGATCTTCACGCTGATGCCTGGGTACAACTGGCAGAAGCGCGCAATCTGCGGCAGCACATGCACCGGGGCGTCCACCGCGAGTGTCAGGGTGCCGGTTTGCAAGGCGCGGGAATCCTGCAACAGCTCTTCGGCTTCCGCCGCGACGGCAAACAGACGCTGGGTGATGCTCAACAGGCGCTCGCCGAGGTCGGTCAAGCGCACCGAACGTTTGTTGCGATGAAACAGCAGCACGCCGAAACGTTCCTCAAGCTTGCGCACCTGGTCGGAAATGGCCGGCTGGCTGAGGAACAAGCGTTCGGCGGCGTGGGTAAAACTGCCGTGTACGGCCACCGCATGGAAGGCTTTGAGTTGCGCGTGAGACACCGACATCGCGAATCCTCTTACAAGCTCAGCTTATATTTGAAATACGATAAATCGATTTTACCTATTAGTCAGCCATTGCTTTGATAGCCCCAGTCGCCGTAGGTCGAGTCCTACACCTTCGGCGGCCATGGGTCTTCTGCGTGCTCACCAGCGGGACTCATCTGACCAATACCGCGCCCCTCCAAGCGCCGGTACTGCAGTGCTCAACAATAAAAATACAGGCGTTTGCTTTTCATTCTGCCGGCACACTCACACCCGAGGTCAGAACCACCATGAATACTCCCTTGAGTCACATCAAGCGTTGGCGCGTGCAGATTTTCGCCATCACCTGGCTGGCGTACGCGGCCTTCTATTTCACCCGCAAGGCTTTTTCGGTGGCCAAGCTGGGGATCGTCGACGACCCGAGTTTCCCGCTGGACAAGATGATGATGGCCAACCTGGATGGCATTTACCTGGCGGCCTACGCCGTTGGCCAATTCACCTGGGGCATGCTCGCCGACCGTTTCGGGCCGCGTGTGGTGGTACTCGGCGGGTTGCTGATTTCAGCCGCCGCCGCCCTGGTGATGGGCACGTTTGCCACGTTACCGATCTTTGTCACGTGCATGTTGATCCAGGGCCTGGCCCAGTCCACCGGCTGGTCCGGGCTGTGCAAGAACCTTGGCAGTTTCTTCCCGGCGCAGCAGCGTGGCCGGGTGCTGGGTTTATGGAGCTCGTGCTACGCCTTTGGTGGCCTGGTGGCGTCGCCGTTTGCCGGATGGTGGGCGTATACGCTGATCGGCACCTGGCATGCGGCATTTATCTCCAGTGCGGCTGTGGTCTTCGTGGTCGCGGTGCTGTTTTTCATTTTCCAGCGCAACACGCCACAGGATGTGGGGTTACCGGCAGTGGAGCCGGAACCGGAACAGACTGCCGCCGAGAAGAACGCCAGTGTGCTGGAGCCGCTGCGGGCCATCTTGCGCAACCGTACTGTGTTGACCCTGGGGCTGGCGTACTTTCTGTTGAAACCGGCGCGTTACGCGATCCTGTTGTGGGGGCCGGTAATTGTGTATGAGCAGATGCCGTCGGTGGGCAAGGTCGGCGCGGCGATTGTGCCGACGGCGTTCGAGCTGGCGGGGTTGCTGGGGCCGATCATGATCGGCATGGCGTCCGACAAACTGTTCGGCGCCCGGCGCATGCCGGCCTGTGTCCTCAGCCTGCTGGCGCTGACCGTGGCCCTGGCGTTGTTCATGGGCGCCTTGCACACCGGCAGTGTGGCGCTGGTGATGGCGCTGCTGTTTGTGATGGGCCTGACCCTGTACGGGCCGGACTCGATGATCAGCAGCACCGCCGCCATCGACTTCGGCACCGCCAAGGCCGGCGCGACGGCGGCGGGGTTCGTCAACGGCTGCGGTTCGGTGGGGGCGATCCTTGGCGGCTTGCTGCCGGGCTACTTCGACACGGTCACGGTGTTTATCGTGTTTGCCGGTGCCGCGCTGTTTTCCTCCCTGGTGTTGATGCCGTACTGGAACGCCAGGCCGGCGGTGCTGGCGCAGGTGGGTGACTTCGTGCCCGACCGTGAACGCGCAATCAATCCCTTGCGGACCTGAGGGGCATGGCCGGTTTTTTGGTGGATTAGAGTGTTTCAGCGCTATAAACTCTGCCCCCAAAGCGCCGGCCAGTAGACGTTTCGGCGCGATGGACAGAAGAGAGTGAGTCATGGGCGCACAGTGGAAAGTCAAACATAAAGAAGCGGCATCCAATGCCAAGGGCAAGATCTTCGGCAAGCTGGTGAAAGAGATCACCATTGCCGCCCGCAACGGTGCCGACACCGCCACCAACGCACACTTGCGCCTGGTGGTGGAGCAGGCCAAAAAGGCCTCGATGCCCAAGGAAACCCTGGAACGCGCGATCAAGAAAGGCGCCGGTCTGCTCGGTGAGACCGTGCAATACCACCGCGTAACCTACGAAGGTTTTGCCCCGCACCAGGTGCCGCTGATCGTTGAATGCGTGACCGACAACATCAACCGCACCGTGGCGGAAATCCGCGTGGCGTTCCGCAAGGGCCAACTCGGCGCTTCCGGCTCCGTGGCCTGGGACTTCAACCATGTGGGCCTGATCGAAGCCTCGCCGGACAGCCCGGAAGCCGATCCGGAAATGGCCGCGATTGAAGCCGGTGCCCAGGATTTCGAGGAAGGCGAAGAAGAGGGCACGACCCTGTTCATCACCGAGACCACCGACCTGGACGCCGTGCAGAAAGCCTTGCCGGAGCAGGGCTTCACCGTGCTGTCGGCCAAGCTCGGCTACATCGCGAAGAACCCGGTGAGTGGCTTGAGCGATGAGCAGATGGCCGAAGTCGAAGCCTTCCTGGAAGGCTTGGACAACCATGACGACGTGCAGGACATGTTCGTCGGGTTGGCGGGTTGATTCTGATTTGATGTGAACCCGGTCCAAATGTGGGAGCGGGCTTGCTCGCGAATACGGTGTACCAGCCAAGCATGTATTGACTGACACACCGCATTCGCGAGCAAGCCCGCTCCCACATTGGGTTTAGCGGAGTTTGGAAGACTGCAACAAGCTTGTGATTTCCTCGAACCCGGGCCGGGCCAGCACATCCGGCTGGCAGCAGTTGTCCCGCAAGGCTTCCAGCGCCACGCGCTTTTCCTCGCTCAACCCCGCATCAATCCTTTCCAGCAATTCCCCCAGCAACACCCCGAACGCCCTGACTTCGATGCGCTGCAACGCGCGGGTTTCCTGGCTGTCGACCGTGGCGTGAAACGACGCTGCACCAAAGTCCCCAAGCAGACATTCACCGGCTTCATTCCACAGAATGTTGTGGCCGTACAGATCACCGTGGGTGATGCCTTGCGCGTGCAGGTGCGCCGCCACCGAGGCGATGCCCCGGGCCATGCGCAGCGCCACATCCGCGCTGAAACGGGTGGTGGGCTCGTAGATATCCCGGGTGCACGACGCCAGGCTCGGCAGGGCCGCGAGGTTGCGGTAGCTCGGTTCGATCAGTTGCATCACCAGCGCCGCCTGGCCTTCCGGGTGGTCGACGACACGGCCTTCTACCTTGATCAGGTTGGCATGCAGTCCGGCGGCGATGCAGGCGTGCATTTCGTGCAGGGGCGAGCCGTCACTGGTAATGCTGCCTTTATAGAGTTTGACCGCGACCGCCTTGACCGGCCCGTTTGACGGGGCCCAGTACGCCTTGCGGATGATTCCGGAAGCGCCTTCCCCCAGCACTTCGCTCAATTCCAGCTCGGACCAGGGAATGTTTGGCGTCGCGTCATGGCGGGCCTCTTCCACGGCCATCTCTACCGGATTACCGGCGTAGGCCAGCCAGGTCAGGCTCGGCAAACCCAGTAACCAGTCCGGCAGGCGGGTCATGCGGTTGGAAGCGATGCGGATCAATTCGAGGTTTTTGCACTGGGCGAGACTTTGCGGCAACTGCTCCAGGTGGTTACCGGCCAGCATCAGTTTTTGCAGCAAAGGCCGTTCACCCAGTTCGTCCGGCAATTGGCTGATGTGGTTATCGGTGAGGATCAGCCAGCGCAGCAAGGGTGGCAGCGACGTCGCCGGGACACTGCTGATCTGGTTCGACTTGAAGCCGATCATGCTCAACTGCGCGCACTGGCCCAGGCATTGCGGCAGTTCGGTAAAGGCGTTTTCCGAACAGAACAGCACGCGCAAATGGGGCAGGCGGTGCAGGTCATCCGGCAGGCTGCTCAGGGCATTGCCGGTCAGGTTGAGGATTTCCAGGGAGTCGGCCAGGTCGAAGATTTCCCGAGGGAACTCGGTCAGCCCACAGCGCAGGTCCAGGCGTTTGATACCGGCCAGTTGGCCGGCCTTGAGTTGGGCAAGGGTATCCATGAACGGCGCGTCACTCGGCAATAGGGGCGTGAATGGCGCTCATGATAGCGGGTTGCGGCCCGATCTTCTGCAACTGCCCCAGGCGGCTGGCGGTGCGCGCCAAATCGATGGCCTGGCCGCTCAGGGATTGCTCCAGCGGCTGCTCGCCGATCAGCACCAATTGCTTGTCCTGGTCGTAGAGCACGTCCACCAGGTTGATGAACCGTTGCTGGGCGGCAATCGGACAGTCCGCCAGGTGCGGCAGGCCGTCGATGATCCAGCGTTCATAGTCGCGGCACAGCTGCAGGTAGTCCATGACGGCGGTCGGTTGTTCGCACAGGTCGCTGAAGGTGAAGGCAATGCTGCGGTCCTGGTGCCAGCGGGCAGTCAATTGCCGGGCTCCGACGGTCAGGCTGACCGGGGCCTGATCCACTGACGGCAGGCCCAGGGCTTGGCGTTGCGCGGCAGTCCCCGGCCACACGAACTGGCCAGCGCTGAACCGCTGATCGCCATGGGCCTGGGCCAGGCTGCGAAAATCCTGGGGGGCGCTGACTTCCATGACGTCCATGCGCGCGCTGATCAGCTCGATCACCGGCTTGAACCGCTGATGGTACAAGGGGTTCGGCAGCAACCCGGCGGGCGGATAATTGGAGGTTACCAGCACCCAGACTCCACGCCGGAACAGGGCCTTGAACAGGCGGCTGATCAGCATCGCATCGCCGATATCATGTACGTGAAACTCGTCGAAGCACAGTACGCGGCAGCCATCGAGCAACTCATCCAGGGTCACGGCCAAGGCATCGCGCTGCTGGCGATGGGCAAACATTCCCTGGTGCAGACGGGCGAAAAAGTCGTGGAAGTGCACGCGCTGTTTCTCGGCAATCGGCAACGCCTGGAAAAAGCCGTCCAGCAACCAGCTCTTGCCCCGGCCGACGGCGCCGTGCAGGTACAGGCTGCGGGTAGGGCGCCCGGCCAGCAGATGGTCGGTTTGCCGGGCCATGGTCTCGATCACCTGTTGCTGGCTTGGGCTGAGGGTATAGCCCTGTTGCCGGGCCTTGCCCTGGAAGAATGCGCTGATACCGAGGGCGGCGGTGGTCGCCGCGGGTTTACCCAGCAACCGTTTGAGCAGGGGCGGTAAAGCAGCCAATGTCAGTCACTCTGTGTTTCGGTGGTCGCTCACTTTAGAGCGCCGGTTGCGGTTTGACCAATAGAGAAGCACGGCGCGAGCTATCTGGAAAAGGCATGGGTCAATGGATCCAAAACACCGACCTGACTGGCGGATTCCCTTCAAGTGACTAACCTCATACACAGCAGTCACCCCTGTATAAGGATTTGGGGCAGTGAAGGGACACGCAGTCTTGGCAATTATGAGCGCGATGCTCTGCAACACGGTTTATGGTGCACAGCTCCAGGTTGAGGTGCGTATCGACGTGCAGCGGGGGTGCCAGTTGGTCGGCACCACGCGTGAAGCAGGGATCGAGCAGCTCGGCGTACTGGATTTCGGCAGCGGCTCCCGGCTGGATGACCCGGCAGGCCCGTTGAGTGCAGCCTTGATCAGCCAGCGCCAGCCACGCCTGGAGTGCAACCCGGATACGCCGTATCAGATGCGTGTCGACGGCGGCCTGCATGGCGGCATCGGCGAAGTACGTTACCTGGGCGCTGCTGCCCCCTCGATCAAACCCATTCCCTATCGAATTTATGCCGATGCCGCACGCCGCATCCCCTTGGCCGTGGACGTACCGTTGAGCGGCCGCGTGCCCGATTCCGGCACGGTGGACTTGCCACTTTATGGACGCATCGAGCCGCTCAAGGAAATACCGGCCGTGGGGCGTTATTCCGACCTGCTCAAAGTGACGGTGACATGGTAAGCCGCGCCCTGGCCTGCATCGCGCTGGGCGGCCTGTTGCTCCTGGCCGAGGACGCCCAGGCGGCGGTCGCCGGGCAGATTCACGCACGGCTGGTGATCACTGCCAGTTGCCAGGTAAGCAAAGGCAACGACAGCGCGCCGGTGAGCCCGGATGGCGGCTCGGCCTTGCTGGATTTCGGCAGCCACGGACCCACTTGGGACAAGGGCCTGGGTGCCGGCATCAGTGATGGCGACAAGGCCGCGCTCGCGGTGTCCTGCAACCCGTCGGTGGTGAGCAGTTTCACCGTGACCATCGACGGCGGCGCCCATGGCGACGGCATCACCCGGCGCTTGAGCAATGGCCGGCAAACCATACCGTATCGGCTGTCGGCCGATCCTGCGGGCCGAAGCACCTACAGCATCGGCCAGCAACGCAATTTCGTCGTGACCAAGGGCGCACAGGTACCGATCCCGGTATTCGGCTCGGTGGTGGCGAATACCAGGGCCCTACCGGCCGGCATCTACACAGACACCCTGACGGTGACTCTGGATTGGTAATTCATGAGGATGGACATCATGCATGCACTTGTATCTAAAGCAGTTCTCCCATTGGTCGCACTGGCCTGGGTATCGGGTGCCCAGGCGGCCACGACGGTCACCGGGCAGATCAGCTCCACGCTGATCCTGACCAACAGTTGCCTGGTCAACGGCGTGGGCGGCACCACCGGTTTGAACTTCGGTACGATCAATTTCGGTACCACCAACAGCCAGTTCACCACGCAGTCCGGCCAGGTGCTGGGTGGCGGTGGAGGCGCGTTGTCGATCCAGTGTTCCTCGGGCACCTCGCCGGTGATCACCGTGGGCGCGGGCTCCCATGACGGCCAGTCCACGGGCGGCACCCGGGCGCTGTACGACGGCGTGGCCAACTATGTGCCGTATGACTTCTACACCGACACCGGGCATTCGACGCTCCTGGCGATCAACGGAACCATCAACGTAGGCGCGAGCACGGGCGTTGCGCAAACCGTGAACATCTACGGCCAGGCCGTGGGCAAGGCAGGTCTGCCGGCGGGTACCTACACCGACACGGTGTCCGTGCAATTGACGTTCTAGTGCCATGAAGCGGGCCTGCTGGGCGACGCTGGCGGTCATCACGGGTTGGGGAATGCCGTTGTCGTTGCTGGCGGTGACCAGCCAGACGATCCAGGTCAGCGCGACGATTGCCGCAGGCTGCCTGGTGGTGGGCGGCGGCACGAACTACGGCAGCCTGGCGTTCGGCAGCTATTCGTCGTTGTCCACCAGCACGGTGTCGGTGGCGCTGAGCAGCGGGGTAACGCTGCAATGCACCCCGGGAGTCACCTTGAGCATGAGCGTCAACGGCGGCTTGTACAACGCCAGTGGCCGGCACATGCAACTCAATAGCGGCAGTGCCCAAGTGGCGTACCAGCTGTTTCAGGACGCGGCCCTGAGCCAGAGCCTGGGGATCAGTCAAAGCGTCAGCGTGGCCTACAGCAACGCGAACAATATAACCCTGCCGATTTACGGCCGGGTGGTGTTACCGGGTAATCAGCCTGGGGGGACGTACAGCGACGTGCTGCAGGTGCAGCTGTCCTGGTAAGGCGATTGGCATGAGGAGTGGAATCTATGTTTGCAGCTTCCCGGCGGTATTGGGTTGCGGGTTTTATCGGTCTGGTGGCGTTGGGCGCCGGGCAGGTCCAGGCTGCCAGTTCGGTGCTGATCTGGCCCATTGACCCGGTGCTGGAGGCCGATCAACAGGCCAGCGCCTTGTGGTTGGAGAACCGCGGTACAGAGACTGCCAACCTGCAGATCCGGGTATTTGCCTGGAGCCAGGGCGGGTTTGACGAGCAGTACCAGAACCAGCGCGACGTGATCGGCAGCCCGCCGGTGGCGAAGATCGAACCGGGGCAGAAGCAATTGGTGCGCCTGACCCGGACCCGGGAAGTGCCGCCGGGCCAGGAGTTGGCCTATCGGATCATCATCGACGAAATCCCCGCCGCCACCCCTGAAACCCCCGCAGCCGATGGCAAGACGGCCGCCGCCATCCGCTTTCAGATGCGTTATTCGGTGCCGTTGTTCGCCTACGGCGCAGGCCTGTGGAGCAAGGAAGACGCGACGCGCCAGCGCGACCCCAAGGGCGCGGGCAAGCCTGACCTGAGCTGGAAAAAAGTCACCGTCGGCGGGCGCAACTATGTGGAGATGCGCAACCAGGGCGCGGTGCATGCGCGGCTCACCGATGTGGCGTTCAAGCAGGGCGGGCAAACCCGGCCGCTGGTGGACGGCTTGCTGGGCTATGTACTGCCGGGCGCAACCATGCGCTGGCCGGTGCCGGAAGGTGTCGCGGGCGACCAGCCGTTGCAGGTACGGGTCAATGGCGCAACGCAACTGGAGAACCTTGCACCGGGACGCTGACGCAATGGAATAGGGCATGGAGTCGCCCTGGGTCTTAACGGATGGAGATGTCCATTGATGGACACAATGCCTTGGTGAGCCAAGATCGGGCTCGTAGTCGATGGCGAACGGTGTGTGTGATGGGAGGCCTGTCTGGCCTGGCGCTTGCGCCGCTTTGCATGGCCGCGCCGCTGCCGCCCCCCCCCAGCAACATGGAGGCTGTTGCCGATGCACAGTTGTTCCTCGAACTGGTGGTCAACCAATTGGACACCGGCCGGGTGGTCGCCGTGGATCAACGGGCCGGCGGCTTGTTTTTGCCGGCCGCGACATTGCGGGATATCGGCATGAAACTGCCGGCCGGCATCACCACCGAGGTCGCACTGGACCACGTGCCCGACCTGCACACCGATTACGACAGCCAGGGCCAGCGCCTCATGTTGACGGTACCGCCGGCATGGTTGCCGGCGCAGTTCATCGGCAATCGCGATAACTACCCGCGCACCCAGGCACTCACCAGTTTTGGTGCGTTGCTCAACTACGACGCCTACTTGAATGACACCGACGATGCGGGCACTTACCTGGGCATCTTCAACGAAGTGCGGCTGTTCGACACGTGGGGCACGCTGTCCAATACCGGCCAATACCGCACCACCTTTGGCGGCCAGGCCAGCGGCAGCACTTTGAACAATGGCTACCGGCGCTATGACACCACCTGGCGCTTTTCCGACGATGAGCGCCTGCTGACCTACGAGGCGGGCGACGTGATCAGCAGCGCATTGCCGTGGAGCAGTTCGGTACGCCTGGGCGGGGTGCAAGTGTCGCGGGATTTCGGCGTACGCCCGGACCTGGTGACTTACCCCTTGCCACAATTTGCCGGGGAGGCGGCGGTGCCGTCGTCGGTGGACCTGTTCATCAATGGCTACAAATCCAGCAGCGCAGATCTGCAGCCGGGCCCGTACACCTTGACCAACGTGCCGTTTATCAACGGCGCCGGCGAAGCGGTGGTGGTCACCACCGATGCCCTGGGCCGGCAGGTGTCGACCACCGTGCCGTTCTACGTCACCAGTACGTTGTTGCAAAAAGGGCTGTCGGATTTTTCGGTGGCGGCCGGTAATTTGCGCCGCGACTACACCATTCGGGATTTTGGCTACGGGCCGGGTGTGGCCAGCGGCACGTTTCGTTACGGGGTGTCGGACTACTTCACCCTGGAAAGCCATGCCGAAGCCTCAGGCGACCTGACCCTGGGCGGGCTCGGCGGCAACGTGCGGCTGGGCAACTTCGGGGTGCTCAATACCGCCCTCAGCCAAAGCCAGTTTGATGGCGAGAACGGCCAGCAACTGAGCTTCGGTTATCAATACAGCAACCAGCGCTACAGCCTGTCATACCAGCGAGTAGAGCGCCGCGACCAGTACGCCGACCTGACCCTGGTCGACACGCCTTATGCGAGCCTCAGCAAGCGCAGTGAGCAGGTGACCCTGAGCCTGAACCTCAACGATTTCGGCAGCATCGGTGCCGGCTATTTCGATGTGCAGGCAGCCGATGACTCCCGCACCCGGCTGATGAACCTCACCTGGAGCAAGCAGTTGTGGCGCAACACCAGTTTCTATCTGTCGGCCAACCGTGAGGTCGGTGACAGCAACTGGGCCATGCAGGCGCAACTGGTGATCCCGTTCGACGTCTACGGCAGCCTGGCCTTGAGCAACGAGCGCAGCCAGGCCGGCGAAAGTCGCCAGCGGGTCAACTACAGCCGGGCGGTGCCGTCCGAGGGCGGCGTGGGCTACAACCTGGGTTATGCCAGTGGCGACGGCCCGGCCTATCGCCAGGCCGACCTGACCTGGCGCATGCAGTCGGTGCAATTGCAGGCGGGCGTGTACGGTAGCAGTGACGCCGAGACCCGTTGGGCGGATGCCAGTGGCTCGCTGGTGTGGATGGACAATCAGGTGTTCACCGCCAACCAGGTCAATGACGCGTTTGTGGTGGTGAGCACCGACGGCTATTCCGGTGTGCCGGTGCTCTATGAAAACCAGTTGGTGGGGGAAACCGACCGCAACGGGCACTTGCTGGTGCCGTGGAGCAGCGCGTACTACCGCGGCAAGTATGAAATCGACCCGCTGAACCTGCCGGTCAACGTGCAGACCCCGAATGTCGAGCAGCGGGTGGCGGTGCGTCGCGGCAGCGGCTATTTGCTGGAATTCCCGGTGCGCCGGGTGATCGCGGCCAGTATCACCCTGGTGGATGCCCGGCATCAGGAACTGCCCCTGGGCAGCCAGGTGCGTCACGAGCAAACCGGCGCGCGGGCGGTGGTGGGTTGGGACGGCCTGGTGTACCTGGAGAACCTGGCGGCCCACAACACCTTGCAAATCACTGTGGGTGAGGGCCGTACCTGCCAGGCAACGTTCGATCTGGATATCAACGAAGTACAGGTGCCGCTGATCGGGCCACTGGTTTGCCAATGAGATAAGGAGTGTGGGTGTGCGGGGCAAGGAATGCATAGTGGGGCTGCTGGTGCTGGCGGGGCTGGGCTTTTCGACACAGGTGATGGCCGCGTGCTCGGTGCCGGGAACCACCTCGCCGGCCGGCTTTGGCTCGATCAGTTCGATGACGGTGCGCACCGCTCCCCAGACCAGTTCCACCACCAATGCCGGCTTGAATTGTGGGGCCACGCTGATCTCGTTGCTGGCAGCCAATGATCACTTCTATGCAACCATCACGTCGGCCACCAGCGGCATGGTCGGCCCCACTGGGGATATCATCAGCTATACGATCTACGGCAGTAACAGCACCAGTTATCCGATCACCCGTGGAACCCAATTCGATTTCGGTGCCACCGGCATCGCCCAAAGCCTGGGGCTGGTATCCGGGCCGGGCACGAAAACCGTGCCGCTTTATCTGAGTTCCATCATCGGCAGCAATGTGGCGGCCGGCCTTTATACTGAGACACTAAGCATTGCCTGGACCTGGAATTATTGCTCGGTCCTCGGTGTGGGTTCTCTCTGTGTCATACGGGACACCGGCAGTGGCACGGCTTCCCTGACCGTCAGCATGACCGTGGCTAACGACTGCACAATCTCTGCACCCAACATCGCCTTCGGCAGTGCGCCGGTAGTCAGTGGTTTTTCCAGCGTGAACGGGCAGGCCACCATTGCCTGCACCAAGGGCAGCGCCTACACCGTGGGCATCAGCGATGGCCAGAACCCGGTGAGTGTGGGCGGGCAGCGGCGGATGATCTCGGGGAGCAATTTCCTCAATTACGACATCTTCAAAAGCGCCACCACCACTCGCTGGGGCAGCGTGACCACCGCCCGGCGCGCCAGCTCAACGGCTGAGGTGAATCCCGGGAATGGCTTGGGTACCGGTAGCCAGGTGTTCAACTACAACGCCGCGATCTATACCAACCAGACAACACCGCCGGCCGGCACCTACGTCGATAACGTGGTGCTGGATGTGGCCTTCTAGAACCGCATCGTCTGCTTGAGCATCTGCGTGGTCGACGGGTCTTGCGGGCTGACCATCGCATAGTTGTAGCCCGCGCCCGACCAGTATTCGGCCTGCAGCCCGTCGGCACTGCGGCTGCCCCGGGGCAGGAACTTGTTTTCCGGGCCCGGCGGGCGGATATAGAAACTGATGCGCCGCCCTTGGGTGTCTTCATACAGCACCATGGCCGCCGCGCCTTGTTCGGTACTGAGCAGGCGCCCGCTGACCGCCTTGAACCCGGCCTGGCTCAGGTCCGGCAGGCGGTAGGCCTGGTTGAAGTAACGGTCGAGCCAGCCTTGCATGTCGCCACCGCTTTGCACGTGGTAGTCGGCGGGCAAGATGCCGTCCTGGGCAAACAGGCGGTAGGCCTGCATCGCGTCGCTCATGGGCGCCATGCTCTCGAGCAGCGTAGCCTGGCGGGCCTGCCAGCCGCCGAGGCCGCCGACACTGACGGCAATCAACAGCATGGCGGCGGTTGCGAGATGGCGGCGTGACTGGCGCTTGACCCGCTGGCGAATCAGGGCCGGGTCCAGCTCGGGGTTGGCGGGTTGTTGCAGTGCGCCGCTCAACGATGCCCGCAGGTGCTGCGCGTCCTGTTGCCAGGCGTGCACCTGGGCGGCGACGTCCGGGTGGGCCGCCAGCCAGGTTTCGAGCTGGCGGCGGTCGGCGTCCAGGAGCTGGTGATCGACGTAGGCATGCAAATCGCGTTCGCTGGGAGGCAGGCTGATCATTTGAGTATCCGCAGGGCAGGGCTGGTGATTTCGCCGTCGCTGAGCTGGCGCAGGGCCTGGCGCGCGCGCGACAGGCGAGACATCACGGTGCCCACGGGCACCTCGAGGATGTCGGCGACTTCTTTGTAGCTCAAGCCTTCCACCGAGACCCACAGCAGCAGGGCGCGCTGTTCGGTGTTCAATTTGTCGAAGGCTTGCAGGGTCGATTGCGCGATGACGGTGCGCTCGACCGACGGCTGCGAATCATCGCGGCCGGTGAAAAATTCCAGCATGCGTGTGTACCGCCGGGAGCGCCGATGGGCGTCGAGGAACTGCCGGTAGAGGATCGAGAACAGCCAGGCGCGCAAGTCGCCTTCGAGGCGTTTGTCGGCCCAACTGATGATCGCGCGCTCAAGGCTCGCCTGCACCAGGTCGTCGGCGCTGCTGGTGTTACGCGTCAGGGACACGGCAAAACGCCGCAACCTGGGGATGAGTTCACGTAACTGTTCGTCGAGTTCGTGCATGGGATTCTGGCTAGTCACTACGCTGGGACTAGGAAGACGTCCGACGTTGAAGGTTATTCCAGGCCAATAAAAATAAACAGCAGGCCAGGGAATAGAGTGCGCTGGCGTTCGTCCCAAGTGTTCCGACCTTATGTTTCACCCACTCAAGGCCTTGGGCCCTGGAGTTATTTCATGGTAGATCACTCATCACCGCCCCGTCCGCCGTTGAGCACCGCAAGCCTGATAATTCGGTTGGCCAGCATCGGCGTGGTGGTTGCCGTCGTGGCCGGGGCGTTTGCCTACGTTAACGGAAGCCTCGACCCACAGCGGTTGCGTCCCAAAACCCTGGTCAATGCCTTGGAAACCAACAACGGCTTGCACCCTGGCTACCGGCGTAACCATGCCAAGGGCGTGTGCGTGGCCGGTTATTTCGAGAGCAGCCCCGAAGCGCGCCAGTACTCCAGTGCCCAGGTATTCAGCGAGGCGCGCACCCCGGTTATCGGGCGTTTTGCGCTGCCCAGCGGCAACCCGTATGCGCCGGACAGCAGCGTGCCGATCCGCAGTTTTGCCTTGCAGTTCAACTTGGTCAACGGCCAGCAATGGCGCACCGGGATGAACAGCATGCCGGTGTTCCCGGTGGGCACGCCCGAGGCCTTCTTCGAGATGCTCAAGGCCGGCGCACCTGACCCGGCCACCGGCAAGCCGAACCCGGCAGGCATGCCGGCGTTCTTCGCGGCGCACCCCGAGACCGCGCCGTTCCTGGCCTGGGTCAAGACCGCCAAGCCGTCTGCCAGCTATGCCACTGAAACCTATAACGGCATCAACGCGTTTTACCTGGTAAACGCCAGCGGCCAACGCCAGGCCGTGCGCTGGGGCGTCGTACCGCAAAGCCAGGATGCTGCGGGGGCCACGGCGCCCGCCGGCAGCGACTTCCTCGAAAAAGACCTGGCCCAGCGCCTGGTGGCCGGGCCGTTGCGCTGGCAGTTGAACCTCACCCTGGCCAACCCGGGCGACCCGGTGGATGACGCCAGCAAGACCTGGACCGGTGAGCACAAGGTGCTGAATGCCGGGACCCTGGTGCTGGAAAGCAGCCAGCCGCAAATGGACGGTGATTGCCGTGACATCAACTTTGATCCACTGGTGCTGCCGAGCGGTATCGAAGCCTCGAATGACCCATTGCTGGCCGCCCGTTCGGCGGCGTACGCCAGTTCCTACCTGCGTCGCACCAGCGAAGTCAGCCAGCTGCACAGCGCCCCTCAGGAGTCGAAGCCATGAATGCCCAACCCCGGTTTTTCGCCCCGCTGGCGCGGCTGCTGCATTGGCTGATGGCGTTGATGATCATCGCCATGCTGTTTATCGGCGCGGGCATGGTGGCCTCGGTTTCCGAACGCCATGAGTGGCTGATCCACCTGCACAAGCCGCTGGGCATTGCGATCCTGGCGCTGGTGATCGTGCGCCTGGTGGTGCGTTTTTCCACGCGCCAGCCGCCGCTGCCTGTCGACTTGCCGCTGTGGCAAGTGCTGGCGGCCAAGGCCTCCCACGTGGTGCTGTATGCGTTGATGCTGGTGTTGCCGCTGCTGGGCTGGGCGATGATTTCAGCGGCCGGCGACCCGGTGATGCTCAGCAGTTCGGTGCAGTTGCCGGCGCTGGTGGGGGCGAATGCGCCGTTGTTTGCCGTGTTGCGCAAGGCTCACGGTTACCTGGCGTATTTGCTGTTTCTAACGGTGTTGTTGCACCTGGCGGCGGCGCTGTTCCACGGTTTGATCCGGCGTGACGGTGTGTTGCAAAGCATGACCGGCAGCAAGGACTGAAGCCTTCCCCGGCGACGGTTGCTGTGAGGCAGCCGTCGCCGGGATCGTGGATGTTTAGCGCAATACGCCGACGATATCCGCCACGCTGCTCAACACGTCCTTGCCCAACTGCATCGAGCGTTTGCCCGACCAGCCAGTGTGCGGGTTGGGCGCGTCGTCGTTGTCCTTGAAGGGCATTTCCAGGGTCAGGGACAGGCAATCGAACTTCTCGCCGACGCTGTTGCACGCCAGGGTCATATTGGCTTCGCCCGGCAGGTCGCGGGTGTAGCCATGCGCGGTCTGAAAATCCCGGGTGAGGTTGCTCAGGTGGCTGCGGAAGTGTTTTTCCAACTGCTCGATACGTGGCGTGTAGCCCGGGTTGCCTTCACAACCGGCGGTGAACACATAGGGGATTTCCTCGTCGCCGTGGATATCCAGGAACAGGTCAACGCCGTACTTTTCCATTTGTTGCTGGACGAACAGTACTTCGGGGCTGATCTCCTGGCTCGCACTCTGCCAGGCGCGGTTGAGGTCCTGGCCCATGGCGTTGGTGCGCAGATGCCCATGGAACGCGCCATCGGGGTTCATGTTCGGTACCAGGTACAGGTCGGCGGCGGCCAGGAGCTTTTTCAGCTCGGCGTCACCGTCCTGTTGCAGGCGCTCGATGATGCCTTCCATAAACCATTCGGCCATGTGCTCGCCGGGATGCTGCTGGGCGATGATCCAGACCTTGCGCTTGTTGGCCTCGCCCTTGCCACGGCGCAGCAGTTGGATATCACGGCCTTCGACACTTTTGCCGGTGGCCAGCAATTGCGTGCCGGCGCGGTTCAGCGCCTGGTCGATCAGCCAGTCGTGGCGTTCGCGGCTGTAGGGTTCGAAGTAGGCGAACCAGGCCTGTTTTTCACGGGTTTCGAGGGTGATGTGCAGCGTCTCGCCATCAAAGCGGGTGGGTACCCGAAACCAGTTGATATGGTCGTAGGACGCCACGGCGTTGTAGCCGCTCCAGGCGTGCTTGTAGGACGAGTGGCCGGCATTGCTCAGGCGGAAGGTGTGGGTGTGGCCCACATGCATGCCTTCGGCCTTGAAGTGGAACCACTGGTAGTGCTGGCTGCGCGTATCGGGCTTTATCGCCAGCAGCAACTGGTGAGCATCACTGGCGTCGAGCACCTGGATATTGCCACTGTCGAAGTCGGTGCTGATCTTGATGGAGGTCAAGGCCACGGTCATAGTCTGGTTGCCTGAATATGAGTGTTGTGGCGGCATTTTACACCGGAGCGGGGCAAAGCCTGGATGCAATTTTTGCGGGTGAAGAGGGGGGCGTCGTCCATGACGCCGCCGCAGCTTAGAATCTATGAGATTGATTCTCAAGTGCTATTTTTGAAAGAACCGGCCTAGAGCGCTCGATCGACTTTCTTTTGGCGATGGTCTTTTGCTACCATGCGCGCCATCAAGCAACACACAGTCTTCATTAGCCTGAAGTCACGCCAGGGAAAAACTGGCAAAAAAAAGACCCGGCCAAAGAGCCGGGTCAAAAACCGTGATTAGCCTGATGAGGAGATATTCCAAGAGTCCGACCTAAGGTCTCTTGGGCTATCGACTGATCTCGCGATCAGCTAGGTCCAATAATAATCATTATCATTTGCAAGTCAAATGTTTTTATCCCTCGGATAGAAATATTTTTCCCGCGTGCCTGTTACAGGCTGGCCGGCTGTTCGGCGCCCCTCGCCGAAAGCCGCAGTGACCGCTCCACCATCACCTTCGCCATATCGATCAAATAGACCACTGAAAACGCCAGGTCCCGGCTATTGCCGTGGGCGCTGTTTGCCGATTCGTACGCAGTGGCCGCGGCGCTGCGCAGCAGGTCGGAGGCGTGGACCAGGGCCTCCTCGTCGCTGATGCCGGGCTTGACCTCGAACAACGTATCGTCAACGGAGGGCGGTGCGGCATCCTCTTTCAGGTAATAGTCCAGCGCGCGTTGGGCGGCGCCACTGCTGCGCAGGAACAGCCGCTCGTCTTCATCGCAGGTGTCGGGCAGGGTATACGAGGTGGTCGTCATAAGGGCAGTGCTCTGTGTGGGTGTCGAAAGCCTGCAATCGATATTAGTACTAATCGTATTTATGGCGTTTTATTGATTACTACAAACTGTTTATTGTCGTGGTGAGTACACAACGTATTGTCAGGGCCCATGGATAAATGGATAGCGTTGGTCAAGGCCAACATGAAAGACCGCAAGGTCACGCAGGACCAACTGGCGTCGCGCCTGGGCATGTCTCAGGGCGGGGTCGGCCACTGGCTGAACAAGCGTCGGGTGCCGAGCCTTGCCGATATGAACCGGGTGATGCAGGAGCTGGGCCTGGATGGGCTCGAGGTCGCGCTGGTGGTTCGCGAAAAAGCGCTCGCGGCGGTTGCCGAGGAACTGCAGCCGGCGCCGCACTACAACCCGAATTACCGTTACCCGGTGAGCGAAGGGAAGGGAGGCTACCCATTGCAGGAAGAACCTCGGCCGTACGGCGTTACTCGTTTTCAGATGAGCGACTATCAGGCCCGTGGCAAGGCGTTCTGGATGCGCGTGACTGGCGACGCCATGACCGCCCCCAGCGGCTTGAGTATCAATGAAGGCACGATGATTCTGGTGGACCCGGCCATCCAGCCCGAGCCCGGCAAACTGGTGGTGGCCCAATGGGCATTTGATTCCCAGGCGATCTTGCGCAAATGG
This sequence comes from Pseudomonas sp. G5001, assembly GCF_013385475.1. Classification (NCBI taxonomy): domain Bacteria; kingdom Pseudomonadati; phylum Pseudomonadota; class Gammaproteobacteria; order Pseudomonadales; family Pseudomonadaceae; genus Pseudomonas; species Pseudomonas sp. G5001. The sequence goes on along the minus strand of NZ_JACAPZ010000030.1, from coordinate 7,481 downwards.
GTCAGGCAGAGCGGCCAGCTTTACCTGGTGCCGCTCAACCCTACGTACCCGAAGATGCTGTTCAGTGAAGAGTGCCGGATCATCGGCGTGGTGGCGCAGGCGGTCACGAGGTTTTAACTCGCGGCTTCCAGCTCCACCAGTGCGCTGCCTTCACCGACCATTTCGCCTTCCTGGCAGTACAGCGCCTTGACCACGCCGGCATGGGGCGCGCGAATGCTGTGTTCCATCTTCATGGCCTCCAGCACCACCAACTGCGTACCGGCTTCAACCGTTTGCCCGACTTCCACCAGCACTCGCACGATGCTGCCGTTCATCGGTGCGGCCAGGCCGCCCTGATGGGACTGGCTGGCATCGACGGCGGCAATCGGGTCGAACAGGCTGACACTGTGCACCTCGCCGTCCCAGCGCAAAAACACACTGCCGCCCTCGCGTACCGCCAGATGGGAGCGGCGCACGCCGTGCTGGTCGATCAGCAATTGTTCGCCGTGCAACTGGGGCGGGTTGACGCCGGCTTGCAGCATTACCAGGCGATCCTGGCCGTTGCAGCTCAGGTGCAGGGAAACCTCGCCCGGCAAGCCTGCGCGAAAACCTCGGGTGTCGGCCCAGGGCGAACGGGTGTCAGTGCTCGGTTGGGTCTGCATGAACGCCTGGCCGGCGGCCTGCCAGAATGCCTCACTCAATTCGCCAGGCGCCGGCAGCAGCTCATCCTGATAACGCGGGATAAACCCGGTATCGAGCTCGGCAGCGGCAAACGCCGGATGGCCGATAATGCGCCGCAAGAAGCCCAGGTTGGTCTTCAGTCCACCCACGGCAAATTCATCGAGCATGCCCAGCAGCCGCAGGCGCGCCTGTTCGCGGTCCTCGCCCCAGGCAATCAACTTGCCCAGCATCGGGTCGTAGAACGGTGACACGTTGTCGCCTTGTTCGACGCCGCTGTCTACCCGGCGCCCGGGCCCTGGCGTGGATTCGCGGTACAGCGCCAGGTGCCCGGTGGCCGGCAGAAAATCGTTGGCCGGGTCCTCGGCGTACAGGCGCACTTCAATCGCATGCCCCAGCAGTGGCACTTGCTCCTGAGTCATCGGCAGCGGCTCGCCCTGGGCCACGCGAATCTGCCAGGCCACCAGGTCCAGGCCGGTGATGGCCTCGGTCACCGGGTGTTCCACCTGCAGCCGGGTGTTCATCTCCATGAAGAAAAACTCGCCCCGGGCGCCCAGCAGAAACTCCACGGTGCCCGCGCCCACGTAGCCGATGGCCTGGGCCGCACGCACGGCCGCTTCGCCCATGGCCTTGCGCTGCTCGGCACTCAGGCCCGGCGCCGGGGCTTCTTCGACGACTTTTTGATGGCGGCGCTGGATCGAGCAATCGCGCTCATTGAGGTACAGGCAGTGACCGTGCTGGTCGGCGAACACCTGGATCTCCACGTGACGCGGCTTGAGCAAATACTTTTCCACCAGCATCTGCGCATTGCCAAACGAGGACAGTGCTTCACGCTGTGCCGAGGCCAACGCTTCGGCCAGTTGGCTGACGTCCTCGACCACCTTCATGCCCTTGCCGCCACCGCCTGCAGTTGCCTTGAGCAGCACCGGGTAACCGATACGCTCGGCTGCCTGGCGGAAGGTCTCCAGATCCTGGGCGTCGCCGTGGTAACCCGGCACCAGCGGCACGCCGGCGGTTTCCATCAACGCCTTGGCGGCCGATTTGCTGCCCATGGCATCAATGGCCGAGGCGGGCGGGCCGAGGAAGATCAACCCGGCGGCTTCAATGGCGCGGGCAAACCCTGCGTTCTCCGAAAGAAACCCATAACCCGGGTGAATCGCCTGGGCGCCGCTGGCCTGGGCCGCGGCGATCAGTTTGTCGATTTGCAGGTAACTGTCGGCGGCCTTGCTGCCGCCCAGGTCCACACGAATATCAGCCTCGCGGGCGTGCCGCGCGTCACGGTCGGTGGCGCTGTGCACGGCCACGGTGGTCAGGCCCATGGCCTTGGCGGTACGCATCACCCGGCAGGCGATTTCGCCACGGTTGGCTACCAATACGGTAGTAAGCGTCTTCATGAACGCGGCTCCTGAGGCTGCCAGTTGGGCGCGCGTTTTTGCAGAAAGGCACGCAGGCCTTCCTGGCCTTCGGCGCTGACGCGGATCCGGGCGATGGAGTTCTCGCAGTAGCGACGCAACGCTGGCGTCAGGGCACCGTGGCCGACTTCCCGTAGCAGGTCCTTGCTGGCGCGCATGGCCGCGGGGCTGTTGAGCAGCAGATTGGTAATCCACAATTCGACATGTATGTCCAAATCATCGGCAGGATAACTTTCCGCCAGCAAGCCGATTTCCCGTGCCCGCTGACCGCCAAAGCGATCCGCTGTGAGGGCATAGCGACGGGCTGCCCGTTCGCCGATCGCCTGCACCACGAACGGGCTGATCACCGCCGGCGCCAGGCCAATGCGCACTTCCGACAGGCAGAACTGCGCATCGTCGGCGCCAATCGCCATGTCGCAGCAACTGATCAATCCCAGGGCACCACCGTAGGCCGCACCCTGGACTACCGCCAGCGTCGGGATCTTCAGCTTGGCGAGGTTGTACATCAGCTCCGCCAGTTCTCGGGCATCGTCCAGGTTGGTGTGGTAATCCAGTTCGGCCGACTGCTGCATCCAGGCCAGGTCGGCGCCGGCGCTGAAGTGTTTGCCGCGCCCGCGCAGTACCAGAAAGCGCAGGGCCGGATCGCCTTGCACCCGGTCCAGGGCAATGATCAGTTCGCGGATCATTTCGGCATTGAACGCGTTGTTCTTGGCTTCACGACTGAGCCACAGCGTGGCAAAGCCACGGGGGTCGGTGATCAGTTCGAGGGTGTTGAAATCGCTCATGGGGTGCAGCTCCATTTACATGCGGAACACGCCGAAGCGGCTTGGCTCGATGGGGGCGTTCAGCGCGGCGGACAGGGCCAGGGCGAGCACGTCGCGGGTCTGCAGCGGGTCGATGACGCCGTCATCCCACAGCCGTGCGCTGGAGTAGTAGGGGTGGCCCTGGGTTTCGTACTGGTCGAGGATCGGCTGCTTGATCGCCGCTTCCTCATCGCTGCTGAAACCCTGGCCGGCGCGCTCGGCCTGCTCACGCTTGACCTGCACCAGCACGCCGGCGGCCTGTTCGGCGCCCATCACGCCGATGCGTGCGTTGGGCCACATCCACAAGAAGCGCGGGTCGTAGGCGCGTCCACACATGCCGTAGTTACCGGCGCCGAAGCTGCCGCCGATGATCACGGTGAACTTCGGCACCTTGGCACAGGCTACCGCTGTCACCAGTTTGGCGCCGTGCTTGGCGATGCCGCCGGCTTCGTATTTCTGGCCGACCATGAAGCCGGTGATGTTTTGCAGGAACAACAGCGGAATCCCGCGCTGGCAGGCCAGTTCGATAAAGTGCGCGCCTTTTTGCGCGGCCTCGGCGAAGAGGATGCCGTTGTTGGCCAGGATCGCAATCGGATAGCCGTGCAGGTGCGCAAAGCCGCACACCAGTGTGGTGCCAAACAACGCCTTGAATTCATCGAACACCGAGCCGTCCACCAATCGCGCGATCACCTCGCGTACATCGAACGGTTGCTTGGCGTCGGCCGGAATCACGCCGTACAGCTCTTCGCTGCTATAAAGCGGCGCCAGCGGTGTGCGTTGTTGCAATTGCCCCAGCTTGCGCCAGTTGAGGTTGGCCACACTGCGCCGAGCCAGGGCCAGCGCATGTTCGTCGCTGTCGGCATAGTGGTCGGCCACCCCGGAAATCTTGCAGTGCACATCGGCACCGCCCAGGTCTTCGGCGCTGACCACTTCTCCGGTCGCCGCCTTCACCAGCGGCGGTCCGGCGAGGAAGATGGTGGCTTGCTGGCGGACCATGATTGCTTCGTCCGCCATCGCCGGCACATAGGCACCACCGGCAGTGCAGGAGCCCATCACCACCGCGATCTGCGGGATGCCCTGGGCGCTCATGTTCGCCTGGTTGAAGAAGATTCGTCCGAAGTGCTCGCGGTCCGGGAACACTTCATCCTGACGCGGCAGGTTGGCGCCGCCGGAGTCCACCAGGTAGATGCACGGCAGGCGGTTCTGCTCGGCGATGGTCTGGGCGCGCAGGTGTTTCTTGACGGTCAGCGGGTAGTACGAGCCGCCTTTCACCGTGGCGTCGTTGGCGACGATCATGCACTCGACGCCTTCCACCCGGCCAATCCCGGCAATCACCCCGGCAGCGGGCACGTCTTCGCCGTACACCTGATAAGCCGCCAGCTGGCTGAGTTCAAGGAACGGCGAGCCAGGGTCGAGCAAGCGATTGATCCGCTCGCGGGGCAACAGCTTGCCCCGCGACGTATGCCGCTCCTGGGCCTTGGCGCCGCCGCCTTGCTGCACCTGGGCGAGCAGGGTATGCAGGGCGTCGACCTGTTGGAGCATCGCCGCGCTGTTGGCGGCGAATTCCGCCGAGCGCGGGTTGAGCTGGGTGTGCAGGGTAGCCATGGTGCGCGCTCCGTTCAGCGGGTTTCGTTAAACAGTTCGCGACCGATCAACATGCGCCGGATCTCACTGGTGCCGGCACCGATTTCATACAGCTTGGCGTCACGCAATAGACGACCAGCCGGGAATTCATTGATATAGCCATTGCCGCCGAGAATCTGGATCGCGTCGAGGGCCATCTGGGTAGCGCGTTCGGCGCTGTAGAGGATCACGCCGGCGGCATCCTTGCGCGTGGTTTCGCCGCGCTCGCAGGCCTGGGCCACGGCGTACAGGTAGGCGCGGCTGGCGTTGAGCTGGGTGTACATGTCGGCGACCTTGCCCTGGATCAGCTGGAACTCGCCGATGCTCTGGCCGAACTGCTTGCGGTCATGGATGTAGGGCACGATCAGGTCCATGCAGGCCTGCATGATCCCGGTCGGGCCGCCGGACAGCACAACGCGTTCGTAATCGAGGCCGCTCATCAGCACTTTCACGCCGCCATTGAGTGCGCCGAGGATGTTTTCTTCCGGCACTTCGACGTCATCGAAAAACAACTCGCAGGTGTTGGAGCCGCGCATGCCGAGCTTGTCGAACTTGTTGCTGCGGCTGAAGCCCTTCGAGTCGCGCTCGACGATAAACGCGGTGATGCCGTGGGCACCCTTTTCCAGGTCGGTCTTGGCGTAGATCACGTAGGTATTGGCATCAGGGCCGTTGGTGATCCAGGTCTTGCTGCCGTTGAGCACATACACACTGCCGCGTTTATCGGCGCGCAGCTTCATGGAGACCACGTCGGAGCCGGCGTTCGGCTCGCTCATGGCGAGTGCGCCGATGTGTTCGCCACTGATCAGCTTGGGCAGGTATTTGAGTTTTTGCTCATGGGTGCCGTTGCGGTTGATCTGGTTGACGCAGAGGTTGGAGTGCGCGCCGTAGGACAACGCCACCGAAGCCGAGCCCCGGCTGATTTCTTCCATGGCCACCACGTGGGCCAGGTAGCCCAGGCCGGCGCCGCCGTATTCTTCCGGCACGGTGATGCCCAGCAGGCCCATATCGCCGAACTTGCGCCACATATCGGCGGGGAACAGGTTGTCGATATCGATCTGCGCAGCGCGCGGCGCCAGTTCCTTGGCCACGAAGGACTGCACCTGGTCGCGCAGCATGTCGATGGTTTCACCGAGGGCGAAGTTCAGGGAGGGGTAACTCATGGACGGGCACCTTCTAGCGTTGTTTTTGTATGGTCAATACGCCGGGGAGGGCGATCACCTTTACGTTAACGTAAACTTGCGTTGCGGGCCTGTCAATCGTAGTTTACGTTTACGTCAACCTACAAAAAAGACAACAGGGGTCGTTATGGATCAATCGAATCAGAGCTACAGCCGCGGCTGTCAGGATAAGGCCTTGCTGGCCATGACTATCGGCCAGGCCTTTGATCAAACGGTTTCGCGCTACTCCGACGGCGAAGCCTTGGTCGTGGGCCATCAACAGCGTCGCTACACCTGGCGGCAACTGGCAGAGACGGTTGATTTGCATGCACGTGCGTTCCTGGCTTTGGGGATGCAGGCCGGCGACCGCTTGGGCATCTGGGCCCCCAACTGCGCCGAGTGGTGCATCAGCCAGGTCGCCAGCGCCAAAATTGGCGTGATTCTGGTCAATATCAACCCGGCGTATCGCAGCAGTGAATTGGAGTACGTACTCAAGCAATCCGGTTGCCAGTGGTTGGTGTGCGCCGGGTCGTTCAAGACCTCCGATTACCACGGCATGTTGCAGGAGCTTCAACCTGACCTGCGCGGCATCATCAGCCTTGATCCCAGCCCGCCCCCGGGGTTTACGCCCTGGTCGCAATTGGCGGCCCTCGGGGCAGGCGTCCCGCCCGAGCAATTGCAGATCCGCCAGGCCGGCCTGCACTTCGATCAACCCGTCAATATCCAGTACACCTCCGGCACCACCGGCTTCCCCAAGGGCGCCACCCTCAGTCACCACAACATCCTCAATAACGGCTACATGGTTGGCGAAAGCCTGGGCCTGACGGCGCAAGATCGCCTGGTGATCCCGGTGCCGCTGTATCACTGCTTTGGCATGGTGATGGGTAACCTGGGCTGCATCACCCATGGCACCACGATGATCTACCCGAGTGACGGTTTCGACCCATTGCTGACCCTGGCTGCCGTCGCCGAAGAACAGGCCACCGGGCTATACGGGGTGCCTACCATGTTTATCGCCATGCTTGATCACCCGCGCCGCGCCGAGTTCGACCTGTCGCGCCTGCGCACCGGGATCATGGCGGGCGCCACTTGTCCGATCGAGGTGATGCGCCGGGTTATCAGCGAGATGCACATGAGTGAGGTGCAGATTGCCTATGGCATGACGGAAACCAGCCCGGTGTCGTTGCAGACCGGGCCGGATGATGACCTTGAGCGGCGTGTTACGACGGTTGGCCGGACCCAGCCACAGCTGGAAAGCAAGATTATCGATGACGCCGGTAACACGGTTGCTCGGGGCCAGGTAGGGGAGCTGTGTACCCGGGGCTACAGCGTGATGCTCGGTTACTGGAATAATCCTGACAGCACTCGTGAGGCTATCGACGAGGCGGGCTGGATGCACACCGGCGACCTGGCGACCATGGATGAACATGGGTATGTGTGCATCGCCGGGCGTAACAAGGACATGATCATTCGCGGAGGTGAGAACGTGTACCCGCGGGAGTTGGAGGAGTTTTTCTTTACTCATCCGGCGGTGGCGGATGTGCAGGTGATCGGGATTCCGGATGAGCGTTACGGTGAGGCGATTGTGGCGTGGATCAAGTTTCATCCGGGGCATGTGGCTAATGAGCTTGAGCTGCAGACGTGGTGCAAGGGGCGGATTGCGCACTTCAAGATGCCCAAGCATTTCAAATTTGTGGATGAGTTTCCGATGACGGTGACGGGGAAGATCCAGAAGTTTCGGATGCGGGAAATTATGATTGAAGAGTTGAAGGGGGGGTGAGGGAGGGCGGGGTGTTTATCCGTTATTTAGGTAACGGCGGCTTATGGTT
>NZ_JACAPZ010000003.1:0-19505 GCF_013385475.1 Pseudomonas sp. G5001 | reverse complement strand
TGCCGGAGTGAGGGAACGCCGAGCCACAGCGAGGCGCCGACAGGCGGGGCAGAGCGTTTTGGTTACTTTTGCGCTTTTCAAAAGTGACCCGCTGTAAGAGCGGAACCAATAGCAGCCGTTACCGCAGGAATGGATATGTACACGGTAAACGCCAACCCAAGGGGTCACTCATGTTCAACAAAATCCTCATAGCCAACCGTGGCGAAATCGCCTGCCGCATCCAGCGCACCGCCCAATCCCTGGGCTACCGCACCGTAGCAATCTACAGCGAAGCCGACACCGACGCCCTACACGTCCAGATGGCCGACGAAGCCATCAACATCGGCCCCGCCCCCGTCACCCAGTCCTACCTGAACATCGAAGCCATCCTCAACGCAGCCCACCGCACCGGCGCCGACGCCATCCACCCCGGCTACGGCTTCCTCTCCGAAAACCCCGACTTCGCCCGAGCCTGCGCAAACGCCGACCTCACCTTCATCGGCCCCAGCCCCGAAGCCATCGACCTGATGGGCAGCAAACGCCTCTCAAAAATCGCCATGCTCAACGCCGGCGTCCCCTGCATCAAGGGCTACCAAGGCCCCGACCAGGACGACCCAACCCTGCAACAACAAGCCACCCACATCGGCTACCCACTGATGATCAAGGCCAGCGCCGGCGGCGGCGGCCGCGGCATGCGCCTGGTACACAACCCCGACACCCTGCTGGAACACCTGCGCACCGCCCGCTCCGAAGCACAAAACGCCTTCGGCAGCGCCGAACTCATCCTCGAACAAGCCCTGATCGCCCCCCGCCACGTCGAAATCCAACTGTTCGGCGACACCCACGGCAACCTGATCTACCTCGGCGAACGCGACTGCTCGGTCCAGCGCCGCCATCAAAAAGTCATCGAAGAAGCCCCCTGCCCCGTCATGACCCCCGAGCTGCGCCAAGCCATGGGCGAAGCCGCCCTCAAGGCCGCGCGCGCCGTCAATTACGTCGGCGCCGGCACGGTGGAGTTCCTGCTCGACCGCGACGGCAATTTCTACTTCCTGGAAATGAACACCCGCCTGCAGGTCGAACACCCGGTCACCGAACTGATCACCGGCCTCGACCTCGTCGCCTGGCAACTGCACATCGCCGCCGGCCAACCTTTGCCCCTGAGTCAGGAACAAGTGACCCTCACCGGCCACGCCATGGAAGTGCGCCTGTACGCCGAAGACCCGGCCCAGGGCTTCCTCCCGCAAACCGGCGACGTACTGCGCTGGGACCCGGCGCCAGGTGTGCGCATCGATCATGGCGTGCTGGAAGGCCAGCGCATCACCCCGTTCTACGACTCGATGCTGGGCAAGATCATCGCCCACGGCGCCACCCGCGAAGAGGCCCGGCGCAAGCTGGTCAGGGCCGTGGAAGACTGCGTGCTGCTCGGCGTGCCCACCAACCAGCGCCTGCTGGCCAGCCTGCTCAAGCATCCACACTTCATCGCCGGCGATTTCAGCACCGGCTTTATTGCCGAACACTTCAGCGACATCCCGCGTACCCACGCGACCAACGAAGAGCTGGCCCTGGCCGCCGCGCTGTTTTACCAACACAGCGCCAGCGCTCACACCCAGCCATTATCCGGCTGGCGCAACAACGCCAGCGTACCCTGGACCTGGCAATTGGCCGAACACGACGAGCCCCGGACCATCAGCCTCAGTGTGCTGGCGGACAATTGCCTGCAAGTCGAGATTGATCAGCACGCCATCGAAATACGCGACCTCTCCACCGACGGACGCTGGGCCACCGCCGTTCTCAACGGCATTCGCCGTCGCATTGCCTACCACCTGCAAGGCACCCGGCTCGGGTTGCCCGGCGTGTGCATCAATGATCGAACCCAAACCGTCGCCACCCGCCAGGCCGAGGCCGGCAACGGCACGGTCAAGGCGCCGATGGATGGGGCAATTGTCGAAGTACGGGTCAGCGAAGGCGATTCGGTCAGCAAGGGCCAGCTGTTGCTGGTGCTGGAAGCGATGAAAATGGAGCACCCACTCAAGGCCGGCATGAGTGGCGTGGTCAAGCGAATCCAGGCGGTTGCAGGCGATCAGGTCAGGAACCGTCAGATTTTGCTGGAGATCGAGTAAGCCCTGGGCGGAACTAGCAGGCTTGGCTACGCTCTATCCCCATCAGGACGGGAAGAGTACGGGAACCTGCGATGCCTCATTGGCTGATTATTGATCTTGAAGCCACAACGGATGAAGGCGGCTGGCCCGTGACCGAGATGGAAATCATCGAAATCGGTGTGAGCCTGGTCAACCGCCAGGGCCGTGAACTGGACCATTTCCAGCGTTTCGTGCGGCCATTGCGCAGGCCGCTGCTGACGCCGTTCTGCCGCCAGTTGACCCACATCACCCAGGCGAATATCGACGCTGCCGCGCCGTTGATCGAGGTGTGGCCGCTGTTCGAACGCTGGCTTGGCCAGCACCAGGCACGCCTGGAAGGCTGGGCGAGCTGGGGTGACTACGATCGCCAGCAACTGGAACTGGAGTGGCAGCGCCATGGCTTGAGCAGCGTGCTGGGCCAGACGCCCCACGTGAACCTCAAGCAACGCTTCGCCAAGGCCCGGCGCCTGGACAAGCCGCTGGGGCTCAACGGCGCGCTGCAACTGGCCGGCATGCAGTTCCACGGCCAACAGCATCGGGCGCTGGAAGATGCACGCAATACCGCACGGCTGCTGCCGTTGATTTTGCCCGTGTAGAAGGCATACTGGCCGACCTTTCTTGACCCTTTTCCGAGGATTCGCCCATGTTTAAAGTCAACGAGTACTTCGACGGCACCGTCAAGTCGATCGCTTTCGGCACTGCAGAAGGTCCGGCGACCATCGGCGTCATGGCCCCGGGTGAATACGAGTTCGGCACTGCCCAGCGTGAAATCATGCACGTGGTATCGGGCGCACTGACCGTCAAGCTGCCAGACAGCACCGACTGGGAAACCTTCGCCGCCGGCAGCCAGTTCAACGTGCCAGCCAACAGCAAGTTCCAGCTGAAGGTGGCGGTCGACACCGCCTACCTGTGCGAATACCGCGGCTAAACGTTCGATAGCCCAAAAAAATGCCCGTCTCGCGAGAGACGGGCATTTTTCATTTCAGGGCTGCTTACTCCAGGATCGTCACCGGCATGCCGACTTCCAGGCGGCCCACCCCATCGTTGACCAGGTTCTGCCCGAACATCACATCGCCCTCTTGCTCGCGGTAGGTCTTGAGCGTGGCCAGCGGTTCGCGGTCGGCACTGCGCTCGCCACTCGCCGGGTCGATGGTGGTGAGGATGCAGCGTGAGCAGGACTTGACCACGCGAAACTCCACGTCACCGATCCGTATCCGCTTCCAGCCGTCTTCGGCAAAGGCTTCGCTGCCCTCGATCACCAGGTTGGGGCGAAAACGCAGCATCTCCATGGGCCGACCGATACGCTGGGACAGGTCATCCAGGGACGCCTGGCCGATCAGCAGCAACGGAAAGCCATCGGCAAACGCGACCTTGTCATCATCCTTGCCGTAGCCGGCCTCGGTCGTGCGCGCACGGGACAGCGGCACTTGCACCAGTCGCGTGGGTTTGCCGATGAATTCGCTGAGCCAGGCGCCCGCCTCGTCACCGGCATCCGGCACGCGCAAGGTGTCGCGCCAGATGGTCACGCCGCGCAACTCGGCATCGCTGCCGGGCAGTGGCACGTCAAGCGCAGGTTGGCCCTCGGCGCTCAAGGTCAGGCCACCGGCGCTGTTCCACAGCGCCGAGAGCTGGCTCATCCTGGCCACGGCGCGCTGGGTCAGGAAACGCCCGCTGGCCTCGTCCACCAACATCCAGCGTCGATCCCCGTCGAGCCCGAGTGTGTCCAGGCCGATCTGCTGCAAGGATTCACCCTTGCCGGACTTCAAGGGGTATCGGTACAACGCGCTGAGACGAAGCATGGGCCTGCATTCCTGAGGGACAAAGCCGTCACCCTAAGCTCAAGCCGGGACTTCGTCCAGCATCAGGCGCTGACGTACCACGTCCACCAACTTGTCGGGCTGGAACTTGGAGAGGAAGTTGTCGCAACCGACCTTCTTCACCATCGAGTCGTTGAAGCTGCCGGACAACGACGTGTGCAGCACCACGTACAGGCCGCGCAGGCGCGGGTCGTTGCGAATCTCGGTGGTCAGGCGGTAGCCGTCCATCTCGGGCATTTCGGCGTCGGTGAAGATCATCAACAGCTTGTCGGTCATCACCTGGCCACTGTCGGCCCAGGCCTTGAGCATGTTCAATGCCTTGAGGCCGTCGCTGGCAATGTGCATCTTCACCCCCAACTGTCCGAGGGTGTCACGCAGTTGCGAGAGGGCGACGTTGGAGTCATCCACCAGCAGCACTTCGCGGCCGCGGGCGCGTTCCAGCACCGGGTCTTCAAGTTTCTCGCGGGAAACCTTGGCGTTGTAGGGCACGATTTCGGCGAGGACTTTTTCCACGTCGATGATTTCCACCAACTGGTCATCGACCTTGCTGATGGCCGTCAGGTAATGCTGGCGCCCGGCACTTGCCGGCGGCGGCAGGATCGCCTCCCAGTTCATGTTGACGATGCGGTCGACGCCGCCCACCAGGAACGCCTGCACCGAGCGGTTGTACTCGGTGACGATAATGGTGCTGTTGGGGCCCGGAATCAGCGGACGCATGCCAATCGCCTGGGACAGGTCGATCACCGGCAACGTCTGCCCACGCAGGTTGACCACGCCGCAGACAAACGGGTGGCGCTGGGGCATCAGGGTCAACTTGGGCAGTTGCAGCACTTCCTGCACCTTGAACACGTTGATCGCGAACAGCTGCCGCCCGGCCAGGCGAAACATGAGGATCTCCAGGCGATTCTCACCCACCAATTGTGTGCGTTGATCTACCGTGTCGAGAATGCCGGCCATTAAAGACTCCTGGGGTTTAGCGGATGGATAGTGCTGGTCACTGAAGCAGGTTATCGGCGGCAAACGCCGGACCTTGACCCCCCACTAAAATGCCATGCAAATCCATTGATGTCACACTGACATCATGCTTTACTGAACCCGCTTCAGCGCAAGGCCCATCACCACCGCCGCGTGACCGCAAAGTCTGCGCGAGGTTCCGCTATGTAAGGGATTCCCCTATCCACAATCAGGACCAACCTGATATTCGCGATATCTAATAGCCATTAATGTGACGCCATTCTCATTGCATGAATGGAGTCAGGCTTTTGTTTGCTATCGCAAGCCCACGGCCAACGGATCATCCAGTGACTTATGTACTGGCACCCAAAGAAGTTGTGCGAATGTCCCTGGAAATTGTGGGGTACTCGGGCGACGGCCGTCATTCAAATAAATTTCCTACTGAAAAGTCGGAACGGGCCTACAGATATTCGTCATATTTCAGCGGTAGTTTTACGCCATTCAACCGGTGCAACATCTCATCATCCGATCGTATGTTCTGGAGACTTGTGTGATGAACGACGGCAAAGAGTGGCAACTTGCACTTCCCGAGTTCCTCCTCGAAGCGGAAATGTTGCTGGCCAAGTCTGAAGAATGCTTGAGCCACCTGCATTTGATCCGCAACGACAGTGACGCGATCGACTGCATGAAAACCAACCTGATCAAGCTCGCGGAAAAATCCGAAGCCCTGGCCCTGAGGGCGATCAGCGAGTTCTCACGGCATATCCAGTACCTGATCAGCAACGCCGCCAGCCCCCTGCAACTGCATGACGAAGCACTTGATGCACTGCACAACTGCCTCACCCTGCTGGCCTGGCAACTGGAGTTGATCGATACAAAAACCGGCAAGCTCGGCCTGGATGAAACGGAACAAACCGTGTTGATCGCCACCGTTGTCCAACACATCCCCCAAAGCGATTTCGGCTATAAGCAACAACACAGGCCTTACGCTATTTGAGGCTTCTTCGCATTTAAGCGACAAAAATGTCGCATTCAATTGCCTGATTATCTAAAAACGACACCACAACTATTTATGCATCACGCCGTCGTTAGCAGAAAAATATCAATAAGCCACTAACGACAATACTGATACAAAACAACTTCAATGATACAACTTCCCCACTCGTTGAACTCCGGGATTACCTTCCGGGACGCTGCCGTGATTAATACGCCTCATCCCGCTCGGCGCCAGGCGACCAACGGTAATAGTGGTGGTACCATGCCCCGCTCGAAGTGACTCAACTTCATGATGCATATAAACGTGAAATGCGCCTCCTATGTACGCCAGCCTGAAGTCACTCATCGCAAGGTCCGTGTCCCGAAGCAATGCACGCTGGATAACCCTCGCGCTATGCCTGTGCGCGTGCCTGCTCAGCCTGTGGGCTTATGCACACTCGGCCGATCTTCCCCTGGCGCTGTTGTCAGTGAACCTGGCCACCCTGCTGGTGGTGGGCTTGCAACAGTGGCGCTCACGCAAGTCCATCAAGTTCCAGCCCCAGGAGTTGGCCGACCGTCTGTTGCAGGTCCAGGAAAACGAACGTCATCGCCTCAGCCGCGAACTGCACGACGATATCGGCCAACTGTTGACCGCCGCCAAGCTGCAAAGTGAATGGCTCAAGCGCCGTCTTCCGGAAAACCTGCAGGGCCACTGTGCGGTGCTGTGCAACACCCTCAACGAAACCCTGGCCAAGGTGCAGGACGTGTCGGCCATCCTCAACCCCCGGCAACTGGCGAGCCTGGGCCTTGAGGCGAGCCTGCGGGCGCATCTGCTCAAGACCCTGGAAAACACCCGGGTAAGCTGGAGCCTGGAATGCCATCAACGGCTGACCGGCATCCCGGAAGAGATGGCTGTTGCCGCCTTTCGCATTACCCAGGAAGCCGTCACCAACATGCTGCGCCATGCCCAGGCACGTAACCTGCTGGTACGCCTGCAACGCCTGCCCGAAGGCCTGTCACTGTTTATCAGCGATGACGGCCAGGGCTTTTCGCCCGCCATCAACCCCGCCCAGGAAGGCCAGCGGGGCATGGCCGGGATGTCCGAGCGGATTGATCAACTGGGAGGCACATTGTCGGTCAATAGCCAGCCAGGCTCCGGGACGAGGATCGAAGCGCTTTTCCCCTGGGCGCCCCGCGCCCTCGAACGGGCCAACCCCCATAAGGTTCTAGAGTGACGTGCAACTTACTCCTGGTGGATGACCACTCCCTGATCAGGGCCGGCGTGCGTGCGCTGGTCATGGATATTCCCGGCTACGCGGTGATCGGTGAAGCGAGCGACGGCGCGCAGTTGCTGGAGCGGTTTGACGCGCTGCAACCCGACATCGTGCTGCTTGACCTGTCGATGAAGCACACCGGCGGGCTCGATGCATTGAAAGACCTCAAGCGCGCCTACCCGAAGAGCAAGGTGCTGATCCTGTCGATGCACACCGACCCGGAGCTGATCATGTGCGCGCTGGAGTCCGGCGCCCATGGCTACCTGCTCAAGGACACCACTGCCAATGAGCTGGAGCACGCGCTGCTGGCGTTGCGCAACAACGAACGCTACCTCAGCCCGGCAATCGCCCATACGGTGATCAACCAGGCGCTGATCCGCAATCAGGCCCAGGTCAACCCGCCGCCCCACAGCCACAACCTGACGGCACGCCAGTTGGAAATCCTGCGCTTGATCGTGCGCGGCAAGTCCACCCGTGAAATCGCCAATGGCCTGGGTCTGAGCATCAAGACCGTGGAAGCCCACCGCTCGCAGATCATGAAGCGCCTGCAGATTTTCGACGTGGCGGGCCTGGTGCTGTTCGCAGTGCGCGAACAGATCATCAGCCTTGACGATTAGTCAGCAACGGTGAGTCCTCCGGCAGATGCACCCGCAGTGCCTGGGGCAAGGCCGAGAAGTGCAAGTCGTCACCCTGGAGTGGTTCGCCGTCGAGGTTGATCGCCAGCCCTTCGGCGACCTTGATTTCGACCCACGGCAAGCGCGCCCGCACAAACATATTGTCCAGGCCCCAGCCGTCCGTCATCAGGTTGCGCAGGGTGCCGACCACTTCCTGCGGCGCCGGCAAGATGCTGATATCCAACAAACCATCATCGGCCAGGGCGCCGGGGCACAGCACGTGGCCACCACCGGCCTGGCGCCCGTTGCCGATGCCCAGGGCCAGCAGCTCGCCGCGCCAGTGAAAGTCAGGGCCCTGCAATTCACCGTAGGCCGCGCGCAACTCGCTGAAGCGTGACAGGCCGGTAAACAGATACGCCGCGCCACCGAGGACTTTCTTCAAGTCTTCGGAGGTGTTGGCGGTGACCTGGCTGCCAAAACCACCGGTGGCCATATTCAGGAAGATCTGCCCGCCTACTTCGCCCAGGTCGATGGCACGGGCCGGTACATCCAGCAGGTCCAGGGCCTGCTCGGGCTCCAGCGGCACACCGGCGGCGCGGGCAAAATCGTTGGCGGTACCGAGGGGCATCAGCACCAGGCTGGCCTCGGTCTTGGCCCGGGCCATGGCCTCGGCCACATCCCGCAGGGTGCCGTCACCGCCGCCGGCGATCAGCCGCGTGTAGCCATCGGCAAGGGCCTGATCGACAAACCGCTGGGCATCGCCACCCTCCCACGTCACCCGTACGGCCAGCTCCCAGCCCTGCTCGCGCTTGCCCTGCACTGCCGCCCGCACCTCTTCGTTGAGGGCTTGCTTGCCGTGCAGAATCAACAGTGCCTTGGGTGTGCTCATGGATGAATGCTCCTGGGTTTAAGGTTCCTGAGGGATGTTGACCGTGGCCAATCGAAAAAAAGCCATCGGATGTAGAAATTAACCGGGTTTTGTAGCGTTTCTGACACGGATCAACTCGCACTTGACGAAATCGACCTAGACTTATACCTATTCCCACCCGACAAGGCCGTCGCACCATGATCACCATGTCCGCCTTCCACTCCATGCTTATCCCCATCCTGACCGGCATGATCCTCCTGGCCATCGGCTTCAACTTCCGCGACAAACCCATCGGCGTGTTCGGCATGTGGATCGGCATGCTGCTGATCCTCGGCACCGTGGTTTACAAGATCCTCGCCAAACTCGCCGAATGACAATCTCACTCGCATTGCACATGACGGCCTCGTACACTCGGTCAATTCGTCGTTTTTAAGGTTGACCGCCTCGTGCTTGCCCGTCTGTTTGCCCTGCCCTGTTGCCTGCTTTTCTGCCTGCTGACCCTGCTGCCCATGGCGCCTGCCCACGCCGTGAGCCTGCCGGGGCTGCTGGGCAGCAACACCAAAACCCAGCCGCAAGCCGACGTCCCGTTGGGCCAGTCCCTGGACGAGGTGATCAAGACCCTGGAAAACGACCAGCAGCGCACCAAGCTGCTGAGCGACCTGAAAAAGCTTCGTGAGACCACGCAAAAGGCCCAGCCCGCCGCCGAACTGGGTGTACTCGGTCTGATCGGCGGTACGCTGTCGAGCCTGGAGCAACAATTCTCCGGTGCCGACAGCCCGCTCAATCGCTGGTCCAACGAGTTTGACCAGGCCAAGGATGAACTCACCGCACTGATGCTGCCGGCCAGCGAATGGCTGCCGATCATCTTTGCCTTTGCCATGATCCTGATGCTCTGGAGCCTGCTGGCCGCGATCCTGATCTGGCTCAGCCACCGGGTGCGCGAACGCTTCGGCCTGACCGAAGAACTGCCGCAACACCCCAAGACCTGGGACCTGCTGCGCTTTGCCCTGCGCAAGCTCGGCCCGTGGCTGATCGCGTTGGTGATCACCGTCTACATGAGTTACGCACTGCCCTCGTCCCTCGGCAAATCCCTGGCGATGGTGCTGGCCTACGCGCTGGTGGTGGGCACCTGCTTCTCGGCGATCTGCGTGGTCGCCTTTTCCGTACTCGACGGCCCGCACCGTCACCGCGCGTTGTACATCCTGCGCCACCAGGCCTTCCGGCCGTTGTGGCTGATCGGCAGCTTTGCCGCCTTTGGCGAAGCCGTCAGCGACCCGCGCCTGGCCGAGAGCCTGGGCCAGCACCTGTCCCATGTCGCCGCGACCATCGCCAATGTCATGGCCGCGCTGTCCACCGGTGTGTTCATCCTGCGATTCCGCCGGCCGATTGCGCACCTGATCCGCAACCAGCCGCTGTCCCGCCGCCTGACCCGCCGCGCCCTGAGTGACACCATCGAAATCGTCGGCACCTTCTGGTACCTGCCGGCGTTGCTGCTGGTGGGCATCTCGCTGTTCGCCACCTTCGTCTCCGCCGGCGACACCAGCACCGCCCTGCGCCAGTCGTTGTTGTGCACGGTGTTGCTGGTGCTGTGCATGGTGATCAACGGCCTGGTGCGCCGTCATTCACTCAAGCCGCAGCGTGGGCACAAGCGCCATGCGCTGTACTCCGAGCGCCTGAAAAGCTTCGTCTACACCCTCGCCCACCTGGTGGTGTGGCTGGTGTTTATCGAACTCGGCCTGCGGGTCTGGGGCCTGTCGCTGATCCGCTTTACCGAAGGCGACGGGCATGAAATCAGCGTCAAGCTGTTCGGCCTTGCCGGCACATTGCTGTTTGCCTGGCTGATCTGGATCCTCAGCGACACCGCGATCCACCACGCCCTCACCCGCTCGCGCAAAGGCCTGGCCAACGCGCGTGCGCAAACGATGATGCCGTTGATTCGCAACGTGCTGTTCGTGACCATCTTCATCATTGCCGCCATCGTCGCCCTGGCGAACATGGGCATGAACGTCACGCCGCTGCTGGCGGGTGCCGGTGTGATCGGCCTGGCCATCGGTTTTGGTGCACAGTCGCTGGTGGCGGATTTGATCACCGGCCTGTTCATCATTATCGAAGACTCCCTGGCAATTGATGACTACGTGGATGTCGGCGGCCACCTGGGGACGGTCGAAGGGTTGACCATCCGTACCGTGCGCCTGCGGGACATCGACGGCATCGTGCATACGATCCCGTTCAGTGAAATCAAAAGCATCAAGAACTACTCCCGGGAGTTCGGCTACGCGATCTTCCGGGTGGCGATTCCCTACAACATGGAAATCGACGACGCCATCAAGCTGATGCGCGACGTCGGGCAGAAGATGCGCAACGACCCGTTGCAGCGGCGCAATATCTGGTCGCCGCTGGAGATTCAGGGTGTAGAAAGTTTCGAGTCCGGCAGTGCGATTCTTCGCGCCCGCTTCAAGACCGCGCCGATCAAGCAGTGGGAGGTTTCGCGGGCGTTCAACCTGTCGCTCAAGCGTCACCTCGACGAAGCCGGGCTGGACCTGGCCACCCCACGCTTGAGCGTGCAAGTGGTGACAGCGGCGGGAGGCGTGCAAGAGAAAGAATAAGCGCTGCCCGGATGACGTCAGGATCAACAACAATAATCATGGAGAGTCCTTATGCGTTTGACCGGTCTTACACACCAATGGGTATTCGGCCTGCTGTGCGGTGTCGCCAGCAGCGCGGTCATCGCCGCCAGCAGCGGCCAGGACAGTGCCCGCGAAACCATCGCCGCCCAGGCCAAAGTACTGGAACCAGCCTTGCTGGAAACCCGGCGCGACATCCACGCCCATCCTGAACTGGGCAATACCGAACATCGCACCGCGGAGCTGGTGGCCAAGCAACTGCGGGAGATGGGGCTGGAGGTCAAGACCGGCGTGGCGCGCACGGGCGTTGTCGCCATCCTCAAGGGCGCCCTGCCCGGCCCGACCGTGGCCTTGCGCGCCGACATGGATGCGCTGCCGGTCAAGGAAGTCTCCGGCCTGCCCTTCGCCTCGAAGGCCAAGGGTGTGTACCTCGATAAAGAAGTCGACGTGATGCACGCCTGCGGCCACGACGCCCACACCGCCATCCTGCTGAGCACGGCGAAAATCCTTACAGGTATGCGCGATCGTCTGCCTGGGACCGTGGTGTTTTATTTCCAGCCGGCTGAAGAAGGCCCGAGCGACTTTATCCCCGACGGTAAAAACACTTGGGGCGCGAAGATGATGGTGCAGGAAGGGCTGATGAAATCGCCCAAGCCGGATGCCGTTTTTGGGCTGCATGTGTGGGCCGGGGTGCCTGCGGGGCAGATTGCGTATCGGCCGGGGCCGACGCTGGCGAGCTCGGATGACCTGCGGATCAAGATCCTGGGCAAGCAGACCCATGCGGGGCAGCCGTGGGATGGGATCGATCCGATTACCGTGGGGGCGCAGGCCATTGTGGGGCTGCAGACGGTGGTCAGTCGGCGTACCGACATTTCTTCGTTTCCGGCGGTGGTGAGTATTGGCACCATCAACGGAGGGACGCGGTACAACATCATTCCCGAGTCGGTGGACATGAGTGGGACCATTCGCTCCTACGACTATGGCATTCGCCAGAAGCTGCATGCGGATGTGCGGCAGACCGTAGAGAAGATTGCCGAGAGTGGTGGGGCGAAGGCTGAGGTGACGATCATTGAGAAGTACGACCCGACCATCAACAACCCGGCGCTGACCGAAAAGATGCTGCCGAGTTTGCGTTGGGCGGCGAATGGCGACGTAGTGAATGCCCCGTTGGTGGGTGGGGCTGAGGACTTCTCGTTTTATGCCAAGGAAGCGCCAGGGTTGTTTGTGTTTCTGGGGGTGACGCCGAGGGATCAGGACATGAGCAAGGCGGCGCCGAATCATAATCCGGGGTTCTTTGTGGATGAGTCGGCGTTGGTGGTTGGGGTTCGGACGCTGGCTTCGTTGGCGACGGATTATTTGTATGCCAATGCGGGGGATTGAGGGTATATCCGTTATTCAGGTAACGGCCGCCTAGGGTTCCGCTCTTGCCCCACCACTCTGCACCTCGCTCGGGCTTAAGTGTGGTGAAGCAACAGCAAACCCAAAGGCGGACACGATCCAAATGTGGGAGCGGGCTTGCTCGCGAAGGTCGTTAACGATGACGTGGGTATCCTGACTCAACGCGGCGCCCTCAGGTTTTTCGCGAGCAAGCCCGCTCCCACATACAGCGGCTCTGCTTTTGCTCTAACACCCAGGTCATCGGGGTAAAGCCCTGTGCTTACTTGGGGCTGGGCCGGCATTCCAGCTGTTCAAAAGTGAGCCGCTGTGAGAGCGGAACCAAAAGCCGCCGTGACCTAAATAACGGATACACACAGGCAAAACGTCAAACCACATCCACCCCCACATGAATCGCATCATGCCGCCAAAACTCCAGATCACAATCAATCAACCGCTCATGCTGATCATAATTAACCCGAGCAATCCGCAACCCCGGGCTCCCCACCGACACCCTCAACGCCGCCGCAGCCTCAACCTGCAATGACGTCGGCACAATCTCAAACCGCACCCGCCCGTAGTGCAAGTCATACACCCGCGCATACAACTCCGTAATCGACTGATTCAAATCACACCCCAGAATCCCCGGAAAATACTGCGGGTTCAGATAGTGCTCCACATACAACACCAACCGCCCATCAATCCTGCGCCCCCGGCAAATCTGAATCACGCTGGACAACGCCGGCAACTGCAACCACGCACACACCGCCGCCGAAGCCGGCTGCAACCGCGCCGAAATCACCTCGGTCGACGGCACCCGACCCTGGGCACTCACCATCGCGTGAAAATGACTGCGCTGCATCAGGTTATAGGCAAGCCTGGGCGGTGACACAAACCACCCCCGCCGCTCCTCGCGATAAATCTGCCCTTGGGCCTCAAGTTGTAACAAGGCTTCCCGCACCGTAATGCGGGTGGTACCAAACAACTCGCTGAGCTTGCGCTCGGCCGGCAGCTTACTGGCAGGCGCCAACAAGCCATGGTCGATCTGCTCTTGCAGCGCCAGGCCAATGGTTGTCACCGCCTTGGTTGCCTCATCACGCATCAACGTTACCTATCTGGACTAGACCAGCACTATTCAGGTGCACAAAACGCCCGCTAAACGCGCCTCTGCTGTTGCGTGCAAGCCTAGGCATTGCACATGACCGACAGATGACAGCGCCTCGCGACGTCCTGCCACAAGACCTGCAATACATCGGCCAAGTCCAAGGCTTCCGGGCGGTTGGGCATGGTCTACGCTTACCCGGTGATCCCCCGTCCAGGCCAACAAAAAACGACATCGACATGAAACTGTCATCCGCCACGCCTAAATTGGCTCGTGTATTGCTGACCTAGACCAACACCACCGCAAACGTCGATAAAAACGCAGCGTTGAAAACGCCCAAAGGAGCTTCGGATGAAACAGCTTTTCCTGGCATCACTGTTAGGCTCGACCATTGCCATGTGCACCGCCGCCATGGCCGCTGATACCGATCTAAAAACCCTGGAAGCCGCCGCGAAAGCGGAAGGCGCCGTCAACAGCGTCGGCATGCCCGATGACTGGGCCAACTGGAAAGGCACCTGGGACGACCTGGCCAAGACCTACGGCCTCAAGCACATCGACACCGACATGAGCTCCGCCCAGGAAGTCGCCAAGTTTGCGGCAGAGAAAGACAACGCCAGCGCCGACATCGGCGACGTGGGTGCAGCCTTCGGCCCGATCGCGGTGAAACAGGGCGTTACCCAACCGTACAAACCGACCACCTGGGCACAAGTCCCGGATTGGGCGAAAGACAAGGACGGTAACTGGGCCCTGGCCTACACCGGCACCATCGCCTTTATCGTCAACAAAAAGCTGTTGCACGGCTCCGAAGCTCCGAAAAGCTGGGCTGACCTGAAGACCGGCAAATACAAGGTTTCCATCGGTGACGTGAGCACCGCCGCCCAGGCGGCCAACGGCGTACTCGCCGCCGCACTGGCCAACGGTGGCGACGAGAAGAACATTCAGCCGGCGCTGCTGATGTTCGCCGACATCGCCAAGCAAGGCCGCCTGTCGCTGGCCAACCCAACCATCGCCACCATGGAAAAAGGCGAAGTGGAAGTGGGCGTGGTCTGGGACTTCAACGGCCTGAGCTACAAGGCCAAGATGGCCAACCCGGATGACTACGTGGTGCTGATCCCATCGGACGGCTCGGTGATTTCCGGCTACACCACCATCATCAACAAATACGCCAAGCACCCGAACGCCGCCAAGCTGACCCGCGAATACATCTTCAGCGACGCCGGCCAGACCAACCTGGCGCGTGGCAATGCGCGGCCGATCCGTGCCGAGCACCTGACCTTGCCAGCCGACGTACAGGCCAAGCTGCTGCCTAACGAGCAGTACAAGAAAGTCACGCCGATCAAGGACGCCGACGCTTGGGAGAAGACCTCCAAGGCACTGCCGCAGAAGTGGCAGGAAGAAGTCATCATCAATATGCAATAAGGCTGTAACCCACATTGGAGATCCGCTGGAGATCCAATGTGTGAGCGGGCTTGGGTGGGAGCGGGCTTGCTCGCGAAAGCGCAGTGTCAGTCAATACATGTGTGACTGACCCACCGTCTTCGCGAGCAAGCCCGCTCCCACAAAAGCCCACTCCCACACTTAACTGCGTTCCCTCAGGGGAAATTGAGTCAAGCCTATTTGTTGCGGAGCCCCAGCCCCTATGAAGCACAACGTCATCCTTGTCGTGCTCGACGGCCTGAATTACGAGGTTGCCCGACACGCCATGGGGCACTTGCAGGCCTATGTCGGCGCAGGACGCGCAGCACTGTACAAACTGGAATGTGAACTGCCGGCCCTGTCCCGGCCACTGTACGAATGCATCCTCACCGGCGTCCCGCCGATCCAGAGCGGCATCGTCCACAACAACGTCTCGCGCCTGTCCAACCAGCGCAGCATTTTCCATTACGCCACCGACGCCGGTTTATCCACGGCGGCGGCGGCTTATCACTGGGTCAGCGAGTTGTATAACCGCTCGCCCTTTATCGCCGCCCGGGATCGGCATACCAGCGACCCGGCCCTGGCGATCCAGCACGGGCATTTCTACTGGAATGACCATTACCCGGACTCGCACCTGTTTGCCGACGCCGAAAGCCTGCGCCTCAAACACGCGCCGAATTTCCTGGTGGTGCACCCGATGAACATCGACGATGCCGGCCACAAGCACGGCCTCGACACCCCGCAATACCGCAACAGCGCGCGCTCGGCCGACATCATCCTCGCCGACTACCTGCAAGGCTGGCTCGACGCCGGTTACCAGGTACTGGTGACGGCCGACCACGGCATGAACAACGACCGCTCCCACAACGGCCTGCTGCCGGAAGAACGGGAAGTGCCGCTGTTTGTGCTGGGTGATGCCTTCAGCCTCGACACCCACGCCACGCCCAAACAAACCGAGCTGTGCGGCACCGTCTGCGAGCTGTTGGGTGTACCCCACGACAAACCTGTATGCCGGGAGCTGTTGAAGTGAATTCAGTGATCCGCGGCAAATGGCTGGCCGCCTTGTGCCTGGTGCCCTTCGCGCTGTTTTTTATCGTGTTCGAGATCGCTCCGCTGCTCTGGGTGCTGGTCAGCAGCCTGCAATCGGAAGAGTTTGGCTGGGGCCTGGCCAACTTCAGCAAGATCGCCAATTCGAAATTCTACCTGCAGGCAATCCAGTACAGCCTGGAGATCAGTTTCTACTCCAGTGTGTTCGGGATCGTCATTGCCGTGCTGGGCAGTTACTCGCTGCGTCGGGTGGATGGCCGGCTGCGCAATTTCGTGACCGCCTTCGCCAACATGACCAGCAACTTCTCCGGCGTACCCCTGGCCTTCGCCTTCATCATCCTGCTGGGGTTCAACGGCAGCATCACCATCATGCTCAAGCAGGCCGGGATCATTCAGGACTTCAACCTGTATTCCAAGACCGGGTTGATCATCCTTTATACCTATTTCCAGATTCCCCTCGGCGTACTGCTGCTCTACCCGGCCTTTGACGCGTTGCGCGAAGACTGGCGCGAGTCCGCTTCGTTGCTCGGCGCGGATGGCTGGCAATACTGGCGGCATATCGGCTTGCCGGTGCTGACCCCAGCGCTGCTGGGCACCTTCGTGATCCTGCTGGCCAACGCTCTCGGCGCCTACGCCACGGTGTACGCGCTGACCACCGGCAACTTCAACGTGCTGCCGATCCGCATCGCGGCGATGGTCTCCGGCGATATTTCCCTGGACCCGAACATGGCCAGTGCCCTGGCCGTGGTGCTGGTAGCGCTCATGACGGTGGTGACCGTAGTCCATCAACTGCTGCTCAAGAGGAGCTACCATGTCTCGCGCTGAACCTGGCTCGGCCGCCCTCTACCATCGCGTAGTGGTGTACCTGTTGCTTGCTGTCCTGGTGCTGCCATTGCTCGGCACCCTGGTCTACTCCATCGCCAGCAGTTGGTCGGCGACCATCCTGCCATCCGGCTTTACCTTCAAATGGTATATCCAGCTGTGGAGTGACCCGCGCTTCCTGAATGCCTTCGGCCAGTCGCTGCTGGTGTGCGTCGGCGCGCTGATCTTGTCGGTGGTGCTGATCCTGCCGCTGCTGTTTGTGGTGCATTACCACTTTCCGAAACTCGACGCGCTGATGAACATTTTGATCCTGCTGCCCTTCGCGGTGCCGCCGGTGGTGTCGTCGGTGGGGCTGTTGCAGCTCTATGGCTCGGGGCCATTTGCGATGGTAGGTACGCCGTGGATCCTGATCGGTTGCTACTTCACCGTGGCGCTGCCGTTCATGTATCGGGCGATCACCAACAACCTGCAAGCGATCAACCTGCGGGACCTGATGGATGCCGCCCAACTGCTCGGTGCCAGCACCTTTCAGGCGGCGTTCCTGGTGGTGCTGCCGAACCTGCGCAAGGGCTTGATGGTGGCATTGCTGCTGTCGTTCTCGTTCCTGTTCGGCGAGTTCGTGTTCGCCAACATCCTGGTGGGCACCCGCTACGAAACCCTGCAGGTGTACCTCAACAATATGCGTAACAGCAGCGGCCACTTCACCAGTGCCCTGGTGATCTCCTATTTCTTCTTTGTGCTGGTGCTGACCTGGGCCGCCAACATCTTGAACAAGGACAAAAGCCAATGAGCTTCGTCAGCGTCCAACACCTGCAAAAAGGCTACGCCGGTACGCCGGTATTCAGTGACATCAACTGCGAAATCGCCAAGGGCGAATTCGTCACCCTGCTTGGCCCGTCGGGCTGCGGCAAGTCGACCCTGCTGCGCTGCATCGCCGGCCTGACCTCGGTGGACAGCGGGAAAATCCTGCTGGATGGCCAGGATATCGTCCCGCTGAGCCCACAGAAACGGCATATCGGCATGGTGTTCCAGAGCTACGCGCTGTTCCCCAACATGACCGTGGAACAGAACGTCGCCTTCGGCCTGCGCATGCAGAAGGTCAATGCCGACGACAGCCACAAACGCGTGCAGGAAGTGTTGCAACTGGTGGAGCTGAAAGAACTCGCCGGCCGCTACCCGCACCAGATGTCCGGCGGCCAGTGCCAGCGCGTGGCTCTCGCCCGCTCGCTGGTGACGCGCCCGCGCTTGCTGTTGCTCGACGAGCCGTTGTCGGCCCTCGATGCACGGATTCGCAAGCACCTGCGTGAACAGATTCGCCAGATCCAGCGTGAGCTGGGCCTGACCACCATCTTCGTGACCCATGACCAGGAAGAAGCCCTGACCATGTCCGACCGGATCTTCCTGATGAACCAGGGCAAGATCGTACAGAGCGGCGATGCCGAGACCCTCTACACCGCGCCGGTGGATGTGTTCGCCGCGGGCTTTATCGGCAACTACAACCTGCTGGACGCCGACAAGGCCAGCAAACTGTTGCAGCGTCCGATCACCGGGCGCATCGCCATTCGCCCGGAGGCCATCGAGCTCAGCCGCAGCGGTGAGCTGGATGCGTTGGTGCGCAGCCACAGCCTGTTGGGCAACGTGATTCGCTACCGCATCGAAGCCCGGGGCGTGGAATTGGTGGTGGATGTGCTTAACCGCTCGGCTGACGATCTGCACCCGGATGGTCAGAGATTGGCACTTTCCATCGACCCAAGTGCGTTGTGTGAAGTAGCCTGACGCACGATTTATTTGAGAGAGCGTGACAGATGGCATTGGTAATTTTTGATCTGGACGACACCCTGATCCACGGCGACTGCGCCACCCTGTGGAGCGAGCAGATGGGCCGCCTGGGCTGGGTGGATGGTGAGTCGTTCATGCGCAAGAACGACGAACTGATGGCGGCCTACAGCCGCGGTGAGCTGGCCATGGAGGATTTCATGGACTTCAGCCTGGAGCCGATGATTGGCCGCACGCCGGAAGAGATCGAGCACCTTGTAGAGCCGTGGGTGGAAGACGTTATCGAGCCGCTGATCTACAGCGAAGCCACCCGTACCATTGCACAGCACCGCAAGAATGGTGACCGGATTTTGGTGATCTCGGCGTCGGGGACGCACTTGGTCAAGCCGATTGCGGCGCGTATCGGCATTGATGAAGTGCTGGGGATTGAGCTGGACGTCGCCCATGGGGTGTACAGCGGCAAGACCACAGGTGTACTGACTTACCGCGAAGGCAAGATCACTCGCCTGATGGAATGGCTGGAGCAGGAAGGTGAGCACCTTGATGGGGCGTACTTCTACTCGGATTCGCGCAATGATTTGCCGCTGTTGCTGAAGGTGGAGAACCCGCAGGTGGTGAATCCGGACCCGGTGCTGCGGGCGCATGCTGAGAAGGCTGGGTGGCCGATTCATCATTGGGTGTGACGTTTTGTGCTGGTTTGAGGTGGGTACATATCCGTTATTTAG
>NZ_JACAPZ010000029.1:0-251931 GCF_013385475.1 Pseudomonas sp. G5001 | reverse complement strand
ATGCCGAGCCTAGGCGAGGCACCGAGTGGTGGGGCAAAGCGTTTTTTGGTTACTTTTTTAGGCGTTTGTAAAAAAGTGACCCGCTGTAAGAGCGGAACCATAAGTGGCCGTTACCGCAGCAACGGATATGTACACCCCACCCCACCCCACCTCACCTCACCCCAACTACCATCACCGCTCCACGGGCACCGAAAGCCCCGAATTCCCAAGCGCATGACTACGCGCATCAAAAAACCGCAACTCCACCTCCATCCCCTCAAACAACTCCGCAAAACGCCGCTTCTGCTGCTGGATAAACCCTGCACTGCGGCCAAACACCGAAATCGCCAACGTGCTGATCTTCGCCTGTCGAATCGCCTGCACCAGATGCACATCCTGCGCGCCGAGGTGATGCCCAAAGATGCATAGCCCACCTTCATGGCCCAACAACTGCTCATAACAGAACGACAAATAGTCAGAACTGCGAATGGTCTTCAGCTTCTCCTCAACCTTGCCCTCGCTGACAAACAACGGCACATCATCCAGCGTCTTGATCGTGTTGTTGATCGCAAAACTGCTGAGCAACGTGCTGTCAGTGGTCGGCAATTTACGCGCCGTACCATCAAGGTTACGCACCAGGTGCAGGCCACCATGCAGATACAAAATGCGCGTGGTGTCGCAGGCAGTATTGCGCAGGTCAAAGCTCGCATCGGCACTGCGAAACAGATCATCGATGCCCGGCGCATGCAGGATCGCCCAGTAGTTGAGCAGGTCGTAATTGCTGGTGAACACCGTCGGGTAACTCGCCAGCTCCTGATGGAGGGTCGCCAGTGTCGACGGCTTCACCAGGCGCCACGGAATATGCACGCTGTGGATCGTATTGATCAGCGCTTCCTTGATCGCGTAATAGCGATTACGCGGCGCAGCCGAGCTGACCGCCAGGGCCTTGTTGACCCGGCTGGTGGTTTTCAGTGCACCCAGCACCTGCTCGAAGCTGCGGGTCTGCATCGCGTCAAACACGCTGAGTTCGGACTGGCTCAGGGGTTTTTCTTCCACGGTGCGGGCGTTTTCGAACAGCGAGTCGTAGGCAAAGTCTTCCCACACTGCGCGGCTGGCGCCGTTGCCGATCAGGATCCCGCTGATGGCGGTACTGCTGCGCAAGGCGTTCCAGTCTTCTAGGTGGGCATCAAAATCCTGGGAATCCTTCATTGCGGCGGGTCTACTCGAAATCGGCTGGGCGGTGACTTTATCACGAGCGGGCGTTGATCCTGGTCAAGATGCCGCAGGCAATCGAGGTCGATGCTGTAGGCATAACGACTTTAAAGGATTAGCCACCATGAGCAGCACCTTCTTCATTCCCGCCGTCAACATCATGGGCCTCGACTGCCTCGACGAAGCCATGACCGCGATTCGCAACTACGGTTTTCGCAAGGCGCTGATCGTCACTGACGCCGGGATGGCCAAGGCAGGTGTGGCCAGCATGATCGCCGAGAAGCTTGCGATGCAAGACATCGACTCGGTGATCTATGACGGCGCCAAGCCCAACCCGAACGTCGATAACGTCGAAAAAGGCCTGGCACTGCTGCAGCAGAGCGCCTGTGATTTCGTGGTGTCACTGGGCGGTGGCTCACCCCATGACTGTGCCAAGGGCATTGCCCTGTGTGCGACCAACGGCGGGCACATCGGCGACTACGAAGGCGTCGATCAGTCGGCCAAACCGCAACTGCCGCTGGTGGCCATCAACACCACCGCCGGCACGGCCAGCGAAATGACCCGCTTCTGCATCATCACCGACGAAACCCGCCACGTGAAAATGGCCATCGTCGACCGCAACGTCACGCCGCTGCTGTCGGTCAACGACCCGGCGCTGATGGTCGGCATGCCCAAGGGCCTGACTGCCGCCACCGGCATGGACGCGCTCACCCACGCAATCGAAGCCTACGTGTCCACCGCCGCCAACCCGATCACCGATGCCTGCGCGATCAAGGCCATCGAGCTGATCAGCGCCAACCTGCGGATTGCGGTGCGCGACGGTAAAGACCTGGCCGCCCGGGAGAACATGGCCTACGCGCAGTTCCTTGCCGGCATGGCCTTCAACAACGCGTCCCTGGGGTTCGTGCACGCCATGGCGCACCAGTTGGGCGGGCTGTATGACTTGCCTCACGGCGTGTGCAATGCGGTGCTGTTGCCCCATGTGCAAAGCTTCAACGCCAGCGTCAGCGCCGAGCGCCTGAGCCATGTGGCACGGGCCCTTGGCGCAGATATCAAGGGTACGTCGGTGGAAGAGGGCGCCCAGGCGGCCATCGCGGCGATTCGCAGCCTGTCCCAGGATGTGGAAATTCCTGCCGGGTTGCGGGAGCTGGGCGCCAAGTTGCAGGACATCCCGCTGCTGGCGTCCAACGCCCTGAAGGACGCCTGCGGCCTGACCAACCCACGGCGGGCGGATCAGCGTCAGATTGAAGAGATCTTCCGCAGCGCGTTCTGATCAGTCCTGGCCATGGCGACGCACAGCAGTGCGCCGCCCGCCAGCGTCACGCATAACACCGCCAACGGCCAGGCCTGCTGACTCGCCAGCAGGCTGGCCACGCCACCGATCGCCGCAGCCATCAACTGATGCATAAAGCCGCTCAAGGCCATGGCGTAGGAGCCGCTCACCGGTGATTCATCATTGGCCAGCGACAGGCTGATGGGATAACTCATCGATTGGCCGAACACCGCCAGGCAATACGGCAGCCACAGCAGGATCGCCAGCCCATTGGCAAACAGGCTGCCCAGCAACATCGTCGCGCTGCCGCACATGACCAACGCCACGCCCCAACTCATCATCGACAGGCGCCCGGTGCGGGCGACGAGGCGATTGACCATCAACGCCCCCGCCAGATACGCCCCGCTGATTGGCCAGCCGAGCCAGCCATATTGCGCCGCGCTCCACTGGAAATGGCCCTGCAAAATCAACGGTGCGCAGGTGTTGAACGCGATGATCACCCCGTAACCCAAACCGCCCGCCAACGCAGGCCGCAGGAACGCCGGATGGCGCAGGATCGTGCCGTAGATGCGCCAGGCCGAGACGTGTCCAGAGGCTTTTTCCAATCTTGGAAACACTACCCGTTGCAGCGCAATCATCAAGCCGACAGCCGCGACCGCCAGCCCATAAAAGATCGCCTCCCAACCAAACGCCACTTGCAACAGCGAGCCCACAAACTGCCCGATGCCCAGGGCGATCACGAACGTCATGCCCAGCCACGACAAACCTTTGGCCAACAGGGCACCGCTGAAGCTGTCACGAACCAGCACCCGCGCCATCACCGACACACCGCCCGCACCGAGGCCTTGAACAAGGCGCAGGCCGAGGAACGATTCGAGGCTGTAGGCGGACGGAATCGCCGCACTGGCCAGCGCATACAACGCCAACGCTGCCAGCAACACCGGCTTTCTACCCAGGCGCTCACCGAGGCTGCCCCAGAGCAGCATCGGCAACGCCATGCCGATCAAATACACCGCCAGGGCCAGCGCCACCTGGTCCTCTGCAGCGGTCAATGACAAGGCAATCGCCGGCACGGCGGGCAGATAACTGCTGATGCCAACCTGGGACAAAAAGGCCGCGCTGCAGGCAATGGTGAGGGTCGTGGTGCTTTTCAAGGGGCAAAAGATCCTGTTGAGCAGTAAGCTGCAAGCCGCAAGCTACAAGTTGCCAGTGGGTTTGTCTCTACCTTGCAGCATGAAGCTAACCGCTTGTCGCTTAGGAACCAACCTTATGAGAGTTCTATTATTCGGCGCCACCGGCATGGTCGGCCAAGGCGTGTTGCGCGAGTGCCTGCTGGCCAGTGACGTGCAGGAAGTCGTCGCCGTCGGCCGTACCGCGCTGACCCAGGAACACGGCAAGCTGCATCAAGTGCTGCATGCCGACATGTTTGATTTCCAGCCCCTGGAGCATCTGCTGCAAGGTTTTGACGCCTGCTTCTTTTGCCTGGGCGTGTCCTCGGTGGGCATGGATGAAGCCAAGTACACCCATTTGAGCTACGACTTGACGCTGGTGGCCGCCAGCACCCTGGCGCGGCTTAACCCGCAGATGACCTTCATCTACGTGTCCGGCGCCGGGACTGACAGCAGCGAAACCGGCAAAACCATGTGGGCACGGATCAAGGGCAAGACCGAGAATGCGTTGCTGCGCCTGCCGTTCAAGGCGGTGTACCTGTTCCGTCCCGGGGTGATCCAGCCGTTGCACGGCGTGCGCTCGAAAACCCCGCTCTACCAGTCCATCTACACCGTGGTCGGCCCGTTGTTGTCGCTGCTGCGCCATGTGCGACCGGCCTGGGTGGTGAGCACGGAAACCGTTGGCCGCGCGATGCTCTCGGCCGTCCGGCACGGCGCACCTCTGCCGGTGGTGGAGCAGGCCGATATCAATCGCCTGGCCACCGAGCGCGCCTAGATGCTGCACAAAAGCCTGGTTCGCCGCCTTGACCTGATCACCCTGCAATTGTTTGTGGCAGTGCATGAGGAAGGCACGCTGACCCGCGCCGCCGCCCGTGAAGCCATCGCGGTCTCCGCGGCCAGCAAGCGCTTGATGGAGCTGGAACAGGTGCTGGGCGTCAGCCTGTTTGTGCGCCAGGCCAAGGGCATGCAGCTCACGGCTGCCGGCGAGACCTTGCTGCACCATGCACGGCAGATGCTGTTCAATGTCGAGAAGATGGGCCTGGAGCTGGGCGAACACAGTCACGGCGTGCGCGGTTATGTGCGGATGCTGGCGAACCTCTCGGCAATCATTCAGTTCCTGCCCGAAGACTTGCGCGACTTTTCCGCGCTGCATCCACAGGTGAAGGCCGACCTGGAAGAGCGGCCCAGCAACGGCGTGGTCCAGGGTGTGATTGACGGCGTTGCGGACCTGGGCATCTGTTCCAGCGACACCGATACCAAAGGCCTGCCCGGTGTGACCTATCGCCGGGACAAACTGGTGGTGCTGATGCCGGCGGATTACCCGTTGGCGTCGCGCAAGACCCTGACGTTCGCCGAGACGCTGGACAGCGACTACGTGGGGCTGCATTCCGCCAGTTCGATCAACATGCGCACCCATGCGGCGGCGCGGGAGGCGGGCAAGGTGCTGCGCTTGCGGATCCATGTGCCGGGCTTCGATGCCATGTGCCGGATGGTCCAGGCCAACATGGGCATCGGCATCCTGCCGCAAAAAGCCTATGAACTGTTTGGCCGGGCGTTGGGCTTGCACGCGGTGCCGCTGACGGATGCCTGGTCGGACCGCAGCCTGATCCTGGTGGTGCGTGATGAAGAACAGCTGTCACCGGTGAGCCGGCTGTTGTTCGATTACCTGCGGCGGGAGCAGGCGTAAGCAAACCCTGTGGCGAGGGCGCTTGCTGTGGTGAGGGAGCTTGCTGTGGCGAGGGAGCTTGCTCCCGCTGGGCTGCGTAGCAGCCCCAAAAAAGCCGGGAGCGCTACGCACTCCAGCGGGAGCAAGCTCCCTCGCCACAACCAGTCCTTACTCAAGCGTTCGCATTTGGCGAACGCTCGTTGCCAACTGACGGTTGGATTTCTACTGCCTGCGTCCTCTAGCCTTGGCCCCACATTCCAAGAACAAGAGGTACACCCCATGACGGCTCCCCTGAGCGGTATCAAGGTGATCGAGATCGGCACCCTGATTGCCGCGCCCTTCGCCGCCCGGCTGATGGCCGAGTTTGGCGCCGAGGTGATCAAGATCGAAGCCATGGGGCAGGGCGATCCGCTTCGCAAATGGCGAAAGCTGCACGAAGGCACGTCGCTGTGGTGGTACCTGCAATCGCGCAACAAGAAGTCCCTGGCCCTGGACCTCAAGTCGGCAGAAGGCCTGGACCTGGTCAAGCAATTGCTGGGCGACGCCGACGTGCTGATCGAAAACCTGCGCCCCGGCGGCCTGGAAAAACTCGGCCTGGGCTGGGACGTGCTGCACGCCCTCAACCCCAAGCTGACCCTGGTGCGCATCTCCGGCTACGGCCAGACCGGCCCTTACCGCGACCGCCCGGGCTTCGGTGCCATCGGCGAGGCCATGGGCGGGATTCGCTACACCACCGGCAATCCGGATTCGCCACCGGCGCGGGTTGGCGTGAGCCTCGGTGATTCCCTGGCGTCGCTGCACGGTGTGATCGGCGCGCTGATGTCGCTGCTGCGGGTCAAGACCGGCCAGGGCGACGGCCAGATTGTCGACGTGTCCCTGGCCGAAAGCGTGTTCAACCTGATGGAAAGCCTGGTGCCGGAATACGACATGCTTGGCCATGTGCGTGAACGCAGTGGCGGCGCCTTGCCCGGCATTGCACCGTCCAACACCTACCTGACCGCCGACGGCGCCTATGTGGTGATCGCCGGCAACAGCGACCCGATCTACAAGCGCCTGATGCTCGCCATCGGCCGCGCCGACCTGGCCGAAGCGCCGGAGTTTGCCCACAACGATGGCCGCGCTGCCAAGAGCGGCCTGCTGGACGCCGCCATCACCCACTGGACCAGCAGCCTGCCCATCGACGAGGTGCTCAGTGCCCTGGAAGCCGCCGAAGTACCGGCGGGGCGCATCTATTCAGTGGCTGATATCGTCGCCGATCCGCACTACCAGGCCCGCAACATGCTGCTCAGCGCCGACCTGCCCGGCGGCCTCACGGTGAAGATGCCCGGTATCGTGCCCAAACTGTCGGAAACCCCCGGCGCGGTGAATTGGCAGGGCCCGAGCCTGGGCCAGCACACTGATTCAATCCTCGGCGACCTGGGCCTGAGCGGCGCCGATATTCAACGCCTGAAATCCTCGGGAGTGGTGCAATGAAAAACTATTCCGATGCGCTGATCGTGCAGGAAGTCTCGCCCCGTGACGGCCTGCAAATCGAGCCGACCTGGGTCGAGACTGTCGACAAGATCGCGTTGATAGACCAACTGTCCATGGCCGGGTTTTCCCGGATCGAAGCCGGCTCGTTCGTGTCGCCCAAGGCCATCCCTGCGTTGCGCGATGGTGAACAGGTTTTCCAGGGCATCACCCGTCATCCCGGGGTTATCTACGTGGCGTTGATCCCCAACCTCAAGGGCGCCCAGCGTGCCATCGAGTCCCGGGCCGATGAGTTGAACCTGGTGATGTCCGCCAGCCAGACCCACAACCTGGCGAATATGCGCATGCGTTGCGAGGCATCGTTGGCCGCATTCGGCGATATCGTGAGCTTTGCTGCCGAGCACCCGGTGCGCCTCAACGGCAGCATCGCGACCACCTTCGGCTGCCCGTTCGAGGGCAAGATCGATGAGGACCGCGTGCTGCAATTGGTCGACGCTTACCGCGAGCTGGGCATCCAGGGCATCAGCCTGGCCGACACCACCGGCATGGCCAATCCGCGTCAGGTCGAGCGCCTGGTCAAGCGCGTGCTCGAACGTGTTCCGGCGAGCGACCTGACCCTGCATTTCCACAACACCCGCGGCCTGGGTTTGTGCAATGTGCTGGCCGCCTACGAGGCCGGTGCGCGGCGGTTTGATGCGGCATTGGGCGGCCTCGGCGGTTGCCCGTTTGCGCCCGGCGCGTCGGGCAATATCTGCACTGAAGACCTGGTCAACCTGTGTGATGAAGTCGGGATCCACACCGGCATCGACCTGCCGCACCTGCTGAAAATGTCGCGGCAATTGCCGGCCTTGCTGGGCCATGAGTTGCCGGGCCAGGTGGCCAAGGCCGGGCGCAATTGCGACCTGCATCCGCCACCGGCCTACATCGCCACCTTGTAAGCCGTAACCAGACAACAAAAACAATCGGATGCCTGCGAGCAGTCCGCTGGAGAGAATCGATGAGCCTTAATACGTTGGAGGCCGGCGTGCGCCCGGCCGCTGAACACGATGCCGAAAAAGCCCTGGTCAGCAAGGTCGCCTGGCGCCTGATGCCGCTGATCATGGTCTGCTACCTGTTCGCGTTTTTTGACCGCATCAACATCAGCTTCGCCAAGTTCCAGCTACAGGCCGACCTGAGCCTGAGTGACACTGCCTATGGTCTCGGCGCCGGGCTGTTTGTGGTGGGCTATGTGATCTTTGAAGTGCCGAGCAACATGATGCTGTACAAGGTCGGCGCCCGCCGCTGGATCGCTCGCATCATGATGTCGTGGGGGCTGGCGACGGCCGCTATGGTGTTCGTCACGGCCGAATGGCAGTTCTACGGCCTGCGTTTCATCATCGGTGCGATGGAGGCCGGGTTTGCCCCGGGCGTGCTGTATTACCTGACGTTGTGGTTCCCGCAGCACTTCCGTGGGCGCATCACCTCGATGCTGTTCCTGGCGTCGGCGTTTGCCGGGCTGGTGGGCGCGCCGTTCTCCGGGCTGGTGCTGGAACACCTCGATGGTGTGCTGCAAATGCGCGGCTGGCACTGGTTGTTCTTGCTCGGTGGCTTGCCCTGTGTGGGCCTGGGGTTCCTGGTGCTCAAGCTGCTCAAGGACCGTATCGAGGACGCCCACTGGCTGACCTCGACGGAGAAGACGTTGCTGGCCAGCCGCATTGCCGTGCATGAACCCCACAAGAGCGGTGGCTCGTTGCTGGCTGCATTGCGTATCCCAGGCTTCCTGATGCTGGGTTTTATCTACTTCCTGATCCAGGTGGCGTCCTACGGCCTGAACTTCTGGGCGCCGCAACTGATCCGCAGCGCCGGCACCCAGAGCCCGGTGATGATCGGCTTGCTGACGGCGATTCCCTACGTCTGCGGTGCCATCAGCATGGTGGTGATCGGACGCTTGTCCGACGCCACCGGCGAACGTCGCAAGTTCGTCAGCGGCCTGGTGGCGCTGGGGGCGGTGGGGTTCTTCTGTGCCGGGATCTTTGCCGATCACACCACGTTCCTGATCGTCGCCCTGAGCTTGCTGGGCGCGGGGATCATCGCTTCGATCCCGACGTTCTGGACGCTGCCGCCGAAGTTGTTGGCCGGTGCCGGCGCGGGCGCTGCTGGCGGGATCGCGGTGATCAACACGTTGGGCCAGTTCGGCGGCATCGTCAGCCCGGTGATGGTCGGCCGGATCAAGGACCTCACCGGCAGCACCACGCCGGCGCTGTATGTCATCGGCGTGTGTGCGTTGCTGGCGGCGGCGCTGTTGCTGTGGGGCTTGCCTCAGAAGCTGCGCACCCTCGACAAGCGCTGATCAGCCGGCGGTCACCAGCGAGCGGGTGGGTGCGGCACTGAATTGAATCAGGGCCACACCGCCAATCAACATCAGCGCCCCGATCAACCGGGGCGCGGTCAATTGGCGTTCCACCAGCCCGAACAAGCCGAAGTGGTCCAGCATCAACGAGGCGACGATTTGCCCGGCCATCGCCAGGGCGATAAACCCCGAGGCGCCGAGCTTGGGCATCAGGATCAACGCCAGCGAAATGAAGCACACGCCGAACGCGCCGCCGCTCCACATCCACAGCGGCGCCTTGGTGATAAAACCCAGGTTGGGCAGCGGCAGGCGCAGGGCCAGGATCACCGGCAGCAGCACGACGATGCTCACCAGCAGCGAGGCGAGGGTGGCCCACAGCGGATGCCCCAGGCCGCGTCCCAGGTTGGCGTTGATCGCGCTTTGAAACGGCACCACTGCCCCGGCAAACGCGGCCAACAGCAACAAACCTACCCAATGCAACGTCGTCATGATCAATATCCCAGAGGTTTTGCTGGACTCTAGGCTATTCGTCGCGCAAATTTAAATTCCAAGTTCTTATGCAGAACATGCAGCTGATGAATGATCTACGACGCATCGACCTTAACCTGCTGGTGATCCTTGACGCCTTGCTCAGCGAGCAACACGTGACCCGTGCCGCCGAGCGCCTGCACCTGAGCCAGCCGGCGGTGAGCCACGCGCTGGCGCGGTTGCGGGATTTGCTCGGAGACGCGTTGCTGGTGCGCCAGGGCAGCTCGCTGGTGCCCACTGCTCGTGCTCTGGAACTGGCCATGCCGCTGGCGGAAGCGCTGGCCCAGGTACAGGCGCTGCTGGAGCCCAATCGTTTTGATCCGGCGTCGGCCAAGCGCACCTTCCGGGTCGCCATGTCGGACTACAGTGCGGCGATTTTCTTGCCGGGGCTGGTGCGCACCTTGCGCCGGGAAGCGCCGGGGATTGATTTGCAGATTATCCAGGCCAGTCGCGAAGGCATGCTTGACGGTGTGCTCAATGGCGATATCGACCTGGCGGCCGGGGTGTTTCCCGACATGCCTGCCGAACTGCGCAGCACGCCGCTGTTTGAAGAGCATTACGTGTGCCTGGTGGACCGTGACAGCCTGCCGGCAAGCGGTGTACTCGACCTGCCCACCTATCTGGCGCGGCCCCACGTATTGCTGGAAATGCGTGGCAGCGGCACCCCGGAAATCGAACGGGCGCTGACGGCGATTCGTGAGCGCCGGCACGTGTCTATCAGCTTGCCTCATTGGGGTGTTGCGCCGCAGTTGATCCAGGGCACGGACCTGATTCTTACCGTGTCGTCTCGCGGGCTGCTGAACATTGATCACGAACAGTTGTTGGCGGTGCCGCCGCCGTTTCACATTCCGTCGTTTGCGTTTGTGCTGGCGTGGCATTCGCGGCGGGGTGGGGACGCGGCGTTGCAGTGGTTGAATGGGCAGGTGCAGGTTGTGATACAGGGTTGATCGGCGTTACCAACTGTTCGGTGGTTGGCGCCGTGTGTGAAATATTCGAAGAACCTGTAACCGTCCCTCGCGAATACGATATGGCACGAGATAGGGCCAGCGTGGCATCACCCACTCACGTGTACCAGGAACGCGTCCTTCTCGACCCATCGCCGGAAACTCAGCAACATGCTCAAGCCCCGTCCGGATGGCCTGAACAAACTCATAAGCCGCTTTGGGGTTTTCCTGGGCGATGAAAGCTGCTTCATCATCAAGATTTTTGAGTGCTGCCTTCAGCCACTCAACGCGCATTGGCACGCCATTTGTTTGCCACTGCGTCTACTTCGGCGGCAGTTGCAAAGTCACCCGCATCGGCTTCTTTCAACGCCTTTTGAATTTCCTCGATTTGCCATGCTTCACGCGTCAGGTATTCGCGTAACGCATCGACGGCGAGGAACGATTTGCTGCGCCCGGTGGCCTTGGCAAGGCTGGCGAGTGTTTCGGAGATGTCTTCAGGTAGACGTAATGACATGACCGACATAAGTGCCTCGATGTAGTGATGTGTAATACAACATACTACATTGTCACCGTTGCATCTTTGTGTCCCGTTCGTCAGGACTGCTCCTCAGTAAGACCTGACGACCGTTCGTCGCACTAACAAGTTTTTTCTAAACCTTTACCGCCCTGAAAATTCAGATTCAGAGCGGGGCTCGTTTCCCTGCACCTGTTTATTACCTGGAGGAACCCATCATGAGCCGCATGGCTATCCGGTTACGCACCGCCAGTTTCGCGATGCTGCTGGGCCTCGGCGCCAGCAATGCTTTCGCCCAGTCGCCTGCCGATTTCATCGAGCAGGCTTCGGCCAAGGGCATGGCCGATATCGAGACCAGCCGCATGGCACACGCCAAGACTTCGTCCCAGGAGATCAAGGACTACACCATCGAAGTCATCAATGAACGCACCCTGGCCAATCAGCACCTGGCGGCCATCGCCAAGAAGCTCGACTTGCCGGTGGCCCCACGGGACAAGATTGTCGACAAGGCCGAATCGCTGATGCCCGAGCTCAAGGACGGCGACTCCTTTGACGCCGCCTACACCGCCCAGCAGATCAAGGCCAACGAAGACGCGATCGCCTTGTTCAAGCAGGAGGGCGCCGAGTCCGATATCCCGGAAATAAAGGCTTTGGTGGATGAGACCTTGCCCAAGTTGGAAGAGCGCCTGGAGAAAGCCCGGGCGCTGGCGTCGACGTACGGTAAGGGTCACCAGGGCGACGGTTGATTGCCTTGAGTACCCCATGAAAAACGGTGGCTGGAGTGATCCAGCCGCCGTTTTTTTATGCCTGGTTCAGGTCCGTCTTGGACCGGCCATTGTCATCCGTTGTTTCGGTAACCAGGGTCGTCACAGTGATGGTTTCACTGTCGCCGATGGTCTTGT
Source organism: Pseudomonas sp. G5001 (assembly GCF_013385475.1). Classification (NCBI taxonomy): domain Bacteria; kingdom Pseudomonadati; phylum Pseudomonadota; class Gammaproteobacteria; order Pseudomonadales; family Pseudomonadaceae; genus Pseudomonas; species Pseudomonas sp. G5001. The sequence goes on along the minus strand of NZ_JACAPZ010000029.1, from coordinate 239,945 downwards.
ATTCCTTGCGCAGTTTCTCCAGTTCCTTGCGGTCCAGGCCGTCCAGGCTCAATACGGCGTTTTGTGCATCCTTGGTGGCGCGCAGCAACTCGTCAATCTTGATATGCAAAATGTCGTTGTCGCGGTTTTGCGTGTTCTGGATCAGGAACACCATCAGGAAGGTGATGATGGTGGTGGAGGTGTTGATGATCAGCTGCCACGTGTCGTTGTAGTGGAAATAAGGCCCGCTCAGACTCCACAGGAGGATCAATCCCACCGCCGCGTAGAACGTGCGGGCGCTGCCTGCCCAGCGGGACAGGGATTGTGAGATGGCGGAGAATTTCATGACCGTTTTCCTATAAGGGTGGGTGATGAAAATACTGACCGCAGGCGCGCTCTGAAATTTCTTTTTACAATTGAGGATCTGAACAAAGTTGTACGTTTTCCTGCTGGGGGTCAGCCGTGATCCTCCAGCGCCAGCAGATACTGCTTGGCCTCAAGCCCGCCGGCGAACCCGGTCAAGCCACCCGACGCACCAATCACCCGATGGCACGGCGCAACAATCGAAATCGGATTGCGCCCGTTGGCGGCGCCGACGGCACGCACGGCCTTGGGGTTGCCTATCTGCGCAGCGATCTGGCTGTAGCTGCGGGTCTCTCCGAACGGGATGGTCAACAGCGCCTGCCAGACTTTCTTCTGGAAGTCGGTGCCGGCGAAGTCCAGTTCCAGCTCGAAACGATTGCGGGCACCGGCGAAGTACTCCTTCAACTGTCGCTCGGTCTCCAGCAGTATTGGGCTGTTGCTGGCTTCTTGCAGGGTACCCAGGCGAACGCGATTGGGCCGCTCTTTTTCCCAGAGAATGGCGGTGAGTTTTCCGTCACGGGCCACGAGGGTGAGTTGGCCGACGGGGGAGGGCATGTATTTGTATTCGTAGGACATGGTCGGGCTCCTTGAGTGGGTATGGCTCTACTGTAGATAGGCCGGCCCAGGGTGGAACTACGTTTCTTGCGGTCGAATTCGCGAACGACTTAGAAGTTCCAGTAAACCCAATCGGCGTAATACGGATACCAATAAAACCACGAGAACCAGTACAGCGCCTTGAGTACCGATGCCGTGCCAATGACAAAAAATGAAGCGATGTTGAGCAGCGTGATGATCACGGCAAATACGGTTACACGCCGACTGGCATGCAGTTGGGCAAACCGGGCGCCATAAACGGAGGCGGTGATGGACGCCAGCACCAACACGAGTCCCAGCGCAAAGGGCAGCCTGAGGAACGAGAGCAGCAGAGGAGCGATCAGCACCCAGCCCAGTACCTTGCGCAGTACGGGGCTGGGCGTGCGGTGTGAGGGAGGGAGCATTGCGCGGTTCCTTGAAGTGCTGTTACCGGTCTTGTTGCAATACCTTGAGGGCAGCAGACGCAAGAAAGCCCGAACGGCTTTTTTCTTCCGGATGATGCAGGACGTATTCGTCAATGCGGTTCAGCAGATAGCCGGGCAACGTGATATTGAGTTTCTGTGCCTTGCCCAGGTACTTGGTCACATCAATATCCACCACCGCCCACGTGCAGCCGGCATATTGCGGGTTGGCGGCATGGAGGGTGACTTTCTGTGCTGTAGGAATGGGCGCACCGTCTTCTGCGAGGATCTCGAAGTGGCCTTCGATCGCTTCGCGGGCCATGGCCATGGCGTCGTCCAGATCATCTCCAGCTGAGAAGCAACCGGGAATGTCCGGGACTTCCACACCCCAGGCATGGTCCTCGTCACCGGTTGAAATTGCGATTGGGTACAGCATGTTTGTTGTCCTCCACGAACGTGTTAGCTGAGCAGAGCTTGTTTCAAAATGCTCTTTGCGGTCTTGTCCAGCAGGTCCTTTTTAGGATGGGGAATCGTCACGAGCCCCGGCTTTGTCGGGTGCTTGAAATGATGATGGCTGCCTCTGATTCGCACCAGATACCAGCCATCCGCAACGATGTGACCTATCAAATATCGGCTGTCCACAGCACCTCCTTGTGGTGTGTGTTGGTGGAGACTATAACTACTGAAAATAAATTATCAACACTCTACCTACCAGCGGTCGATGACCGGTGTTTCTGTAGGGGCTGTATGCAGTGTATGAGCGCATGGGGACGGTGCCCGACGGAGGTATTGCGAGGTTTTTCGAGAGAACAATCAGGCTTTCTGACGAGCCTGCAGCAACTCATCAATTACCGTGAGAAATGCCGTGACCATCAAGCTGCTTGCGCCGCTACGCGTAAGAACGAGCAGCCGTGCATACGCTTCCGCGTCCACCAACGGCCGATACGTCACGCCCTTGTTCATCAAACTCTGCGTACATTCCGGCACCAGCGCCACACCTTGTCCCGCCGCCACCAGTGCAATGATCGAGGTAATTTGCCGTCCCGACGGCCCGGCCCTCAGTGGCAAACCTTTGTGCCGATAAAGCTGCTCAATGGACTGGTTAAGCCCCGAGCCATAATCGGCTGGGAACAGAATCAACGGGTACCCACTCAACTGCGCCAGGCTGACCTCGGCCTGGTTGGCCAACGGGCTGTCGCTGGACACCGCCGCCACCAGCCGCTCCTCACCCAACGACAACGCTTGCACCTCAGTCTGACCGTCCTGGGGCAGTAACCGGCTCAGGCCGATATCCAGGCGGCCATCAGCCACCTGTGCGCCCAGGCTGCCGGAGGCGCATTCCACCAGCGTCAGTTGCACATCGGGAAAGCGTTGGGCGAAGGCTTGAATCGCTTGGCTGAACAAGTCCGACAGGGCTATCGAGCTGACGTAACCCAGCGCCAGTTGCCCGGCGGCACCCGCCGCCAGTTTGCCCGCGATGACTTCAGCGAGGTCGACCTGCTCCAGCACCGCCCGTGCGTAGGGCAGGAACGCGCGCCCCTGGGGAGTGAGCGAAACCGTGCGACTGGTGCGGTCGAACAGGCGAAATCCCAGCTCAGTCTCCAGCGCGGAAATCTGCCGGGTCAACGGCGGCTGGGCCAGGTGCAGGCGAATGGCCGCTCGGCCGAAGTGCAATTCTTCGGCGACGGTCAGAAAGTAACGCAGCTTGCGTAGGTCGAGCATCCTGGCCCCAGGGTATTGATCGGTTCAAAATCGGTATTGGTCTCGGGTGTGCGGGTCATTCTATAAAGGCCTCAGATAATAAAACGAGAGGTTTCATGAAACCGCGCCTGCATTGTGCCCGTCTTGCCCTGTTCCTGTGTGGCTGCGCGGCGTTTCTCAACCTCTACGCCACCCAGAGCATTTTGCAGACCCTTGCCGCCAACTTTGAAGTGAGCGCCAGGGCGGCCGGTTGGAGCATTACCGTCACCACCTTGGCGGTAGCGCTGACCGCGCCCTTTGTCAGCCGCCTGACCGGGCGTTTTGAGCAACGCACGGTGATCTCGGCGGCCGCGCTGTTGCTGGCGTTGCCGGCGCTGATGACTGCCTATGCCAGCAGCTTTGCCGAACTGCTGGTGTGGCGCTTTATCGAAGGCATGCTGATCCCCGTGGTGTTCGCCACCAGCGTGGCCTACATCGGTGATCGCTGGCGCGGCGGCGCCGTCACCGAAGTCACCAGCCTCTACGTGGCCGGCACCGTGCTCGGCGGGTTTGCCGGGCGCTTCGTCACCGGTGTGATGACCGAGTACGTCGGCTGGCGTGAAGCCTTCGAGCTGTTGGCAGTGTTGAGCCTGATGGTGGGCGGGTTTATCCAGTTCCTGCTGCCGGGCAATCCACCCCGAATTGCGCGACCTTCAACCACCTGGGCCGATGTGCTCGGCACGCCGTTGCTGGCAGCCTACGCCGTAGGATTTTGCGTGCTGTTCTCCCAAGTGGCGACGTTTACCTACGCTGGCCTTTACCTCAGCCAGGCCCCGTTCGACCTTGGCCCGGCGGCGCTGGGCACGATCTACATGGTGTTCCTGCTGGCCCTGGTAGTCATTCCCGTTGCCGGGCGCCTGAGCAAATCCCGCCCGCAATCCGAACTGCTGACGGCGGCTGCGGTGCTTGGCGTTTGTGGCTCGGGCCTGACCTTGCTGCCATCCCTGTGGTGCATCGTATGGGGCCTGGCCCTCAGCTCTACGGGCGTGTTCCTCGCCCAGGCCGCCGCCAGCGCCTTCACCACCGCCACCGCCCGCCACAACAAGGCCGGCGCCGTGGGCCTGTACCTCACCTGCTATTACCTGGGCGGCAGCTTCGGCGCCATCGTCCCGGCGCTGATCTGGGGGCGTTGGGGTTGGGTGGGGTGTGTGGCGCTGATCATCGGTTTCCAGCTACTGTCGTTGCTGATCGCCCTGGCGGGCTGGAAGCCCCTCCAACCTGAACTGAGCAAGACCTCATGAACGATGCCGTTGCCCTGCCGGTACCCGAGACTTCCGCCCGTCGCCGCTCGTTGATCGCCGGCTGCAGCGCCCACGCGATTCACGATGGCCTGACCGATGTGATCTACGTGCTGCTGCCGATCTGGCAAGCGCAGTTCGGCATGACCTACGCCCAGGTCGGCCTGCTGCGCGGTGCCTATTCCGGGATGATGGCGGTGTTTCAGTTGATGGCCAGTCGTGCCGCCAAACGCTGGGGACGCACGCCGATGCTGGTGGGCGGCACGGCGCTTGCCGGTGTTGCTTATCTGTTGGTGGGACAGGCGACCGGGTTGGGCATGTTGTTGCTGGCGCTGCTGTTGGGCGGGCTGGGGGCGAGTACCCAGCATCCGCTGGCTTCTTCGATGATCACCGACACCTACGAGAACGGTGGTGGGGTCAAGGAAGCGCTGTCTCAATACAACTTCTCCGGAGACATTGGCAAAACCCTGGTTCCCGGGCTGGTCGGCCTGTTGCTGACCGTCATCAGCTGGCGCGCGAGCGTCACGCTTCTTGGAATGCTGGGATTGGCCGCGGCGGGGTTGCTGTGGTGGCTGATCCCAACGCAGGCAGCGGCGTCTGCTTCCGGCAAAACCGCCAAGACCTTGATCGGAAGTGGCTCGGTCAGCGGTCTGCGTGCGCTGATCGTCACGGGCACACTCGACAGTGCCGTGCGGATGGGCTTTCTCACGTTTCTGCCCTTTCTTCTGCAAGCTAAAGGCGCCGGCACTGCGGGCATCGGTCTCGCGCTGACCATGCTGTTTATCGGCGGCGCCTTCGGCAAATTGCTCTGCGGCTACCTCGGCGCACGCATCGGCATGATGAAAACCGTGTGGCTGACGGAGAGCAGCACGGCGGTGTTGATCGTTGCGGCGGTGTACCTGCCGTTGAGCGGGTTGATGGTGATATTGCCGGTGTTGGGGCTGGCGTTGAATGGCACCTCTTCGGTGCTGTACGGCGCGGTGCCGGATCTCGCTGGCGCAGGTAAACGAGAGCAGGCGTTTGCCGTGTTCTACACCGGCACCATCGGAGGTGGCGCGTTGGCGCCGGTTCTGTTTGGCGGGCTGGGGGACTTGATGGGCGTGCCGGTGGCGGTGATGGTGCTGGCGGGGATGTTGTTGCTGACGTTGCCGTTGGCGTGGGTGGTGCAGCGGGGCTGCTCACTCAAATAACCGAATGATTGGCGACATGCCCCGGCTGTGCTTGCAGATCGATACCCAGTGCGTGAAGCACCTTGAGTACCGTTTCGAAGCGGGGCTTTGCTCCAGGGGCAAATGCCTTGTACAGACTCTCACGGCCCATGCCGGTATCGGTCGCGACCCGCGCCATCCCGCGAGCTTTGGCCACGTACCCGACGGCCCTGAGGAACTCCTCGTTATCGCCGTCGGCCAGAACTTGAGAAAGGTATTCGCTGATGGCTTCATCACTGTCGAGCAGTGCCGCCATATCAAATGTCGTCAGTGTTTGGCTCATGATCAAACTTCCTTTGCCAGTTTTTTTGCTCGCCGGATGTCGGCGTCTTGTGAGGATTTGTCGCCACCGGCCAGCAAGACGATGACGGTTCTTCCTCGCTGCGTGAAATACACTCGATAACCTAGACCGATATCTACGCGCATTTCCGAGACACCATTGCCTACCGTCTTTATATCGCCCAGATTGCCAGCAGATGCGCAATCGATGCGCCGGGCGATGGCGATTTTTGCGCGTAAATCACGTATTGCTGAATGCCAGGTAATGAAGGTCTGCGTTTGCTGGACATGATAGTTCACGGGTTCTCACTGTATCCATATGGATACTGGCTGGCAATAGGCATGAGCACGTGCGCGCGGCGCGGTTAGGCGCAGGAGAATGATGTGAGTAAGGCTAAGGATTCAAATGGTCTCTTGTTGCGAGCGATTGCAGTGTCGAAGTCTCTTGCAGTTGCTGGCGCCTAATCCATCAAGGATGCGATCCGCTGCGCATCCTCCGGCGTCGCCGGGTTGTACACCACCATATTCAGATCCTTGCGCCCATCGACCGCAAACACCGAATACTCAAATTCGATCGGCCCCAACACCGAATGGCGTATCCGCTTGATGCGATCACCATGGGCGCCCTGAACATCGTTTTCGCTCCACATCGCCTTAAATTCAGGGCTGCGTCGACACAGTTCATCCACCAGCGGCTGCACCTGCTCCGCCGCGCCTGAGCGCGCCGTATCAATCCTGAAAGCCCCCAACACAAACCGCGCCACGCTTTCCCAGTCGTATTGGGCCGCGCGGGAATTGGGATCAAGGAACATGAACCGCAGGATATTTCGCTGTTCCGGCGCCTGGGATCCGTAGTCCATCAACATCACCGTCGCCGCCTGGTTCCAGGCCACCACGTCCCAGGTCGCCGTACGCAGGATCGCGGCGCTGGGGTTCAAGGCATCCAGTACCCGTTGCAGGCGTGGCGTCACCGTTTCGTTTTGCTGATAGCGCACTTCGGGTGGGCGTCCGAAGGCCAGCAGGAACAGATGCTCGCGTTCGATATCGGTCAACATCAGCGCATGGGCAATCCGCTCCAGCACTTCCACCGACGGCGCGCCGCCACGGCCCTGTTCGAGCCAGGTGTACCAGGTGGGGCTGATGTTCGCGCGTTGGGCCACCTCTTCGCGGCGCAAACCTGGCGTACGCCGTCGTGCCGATGAGAAGCCGAATGCCGCCGGATCAAGCCGGGTACGTCGGTCTTTCAGATAGCTGCCCAACTGGTTTGCGCTCATAGCCTGTTAGCCTCTATACCCTGATAACTTCACTACTTTACCCGTATAGGGCAAGCGCACAGATTAGTCTCTGAATACACACGGAGATACGGTTCATGCGCATATTTATAACGGGTGCCAGCGGATTTATCGGGTCGGCTGTCGTCAAGGAACTGATCTCGGCGGGCCATCAGGTGCTGGGGTTGTGCCGCTTGGATGACAAGGTGGCAGCGCTGGAGGCCGCCGGGGCTCATGTACATCGTGGGTCGCTTGAGGACCTGGGAAGCCTCAAGTCTGGTGTTGCCCAGGCGGATGGCGTGATTCACCTGGCGTTCAATCACGATTTCTCGAAATTCGTCGCGAACTGCGAGGACGACCGCCGGGTTATCCAGGCGCTGGGAGAGGCACTTGCCGGGTCGGATCGACCGCTGATCATTACCTCCGGTGTCGGAATTGCGAGCACCGTGCCGGGGCAGTTGGCGACGGAGGATGGTGCGGTGGTTACCTCAGCGCAAATTCCCCGTGCGGCGTCAGAAGAGGCGGCTAACGCTGTAGCCGCGACGGGGGTGAATGTGTCGGTAATGCGTTTGCCTCAAGTACACGACACCGTCAGGCAGGGGCTGGTTAGCCCGGTGATCGAGTTGTATCGCGAGAAGGGCGTTTGCGCTTACATCGCCGACGGGAAAAACCGTTGGCCGGCGGCACATATTCTGGATGTGGCTCGGCTCTACAGGCTGGCGATTGAAAAGGCCGAGCCGGGCACGAGGTATCACGCGGTGGCGGAGGAGGGTGTGTCGCAACGGGAGATTGCCGAGGTGTTGGGGACGCGGCTTGGTTTGCCGGTTAAATCCATTTCGGCGCAAGAGGCTCAGGGGTTTTTTGGTTGGTTGGCAAGGTTTACCGCTCACGATATGCCTGCATCCAGTGCGATCACGCGCAAGAAGTTGGGATGGGAACCGGTGGGGCCGGGGTTGCTTGCGGATCTTGCGCAGTTGGAGGGAACTGAAGGCTGAAGCGCGGATTGGCCTGAATATTTGAACCTTGCTCCATTGCCTACACAACCATCAGAATCGTCCCGGTTGTACGCCTTGGGCAACCTCTTTAAGGTTCGTCAGCCGCTGCCCATCAGCGGTCGGGTTTAGTAGCCCGGTGAAGTTTTGGCGTACGGCTGTTCTATCGGTCAGGCATCTTATTGCCTGTGCCTAATGGTAGCTGTGCGCAGGGCGTCTTCGGGCGCGCCGGTTCTGAAACTTCCCGGTCTACTAACCTGCGTACAGCTGCCACCCTATCTCCGTAGTACTGGGTGGTGGTCCTTCTTGAGGATCAACAGATGTGTACTGACTCGTATAACTCACCCGTAAGAATCTTCAGCGTACGTCCCGAAATCGGCACCGATGCATTGCTCGCCAACGCTTACGAAACCATTGCCGGCGCTGGCGCAATGACCAACGAATTTGCCGATAACCTGCCAGATAAGCATCGCAGTCTGGCCTTGGCGATTCAGCAAATGATTGAACTGGGGCTTTTACTGGTAGAAGCCGTGCAGGACCGAGTGGATCGGGTTTCTTGATTCTGTAAAAGGCTTTCCCTTCCAGGCCGCACATACCAAGGGAAGGGCAGCCCTCCAATATTTTTTTCTCTTTCGGCAGTAAGGCGCATTACATTGATTCGACACCCGCAACAGCTATCGCATCTGCTGGCGTTGGAGTTGGGGCTTTGACGAATAATTGGTGACGGTGATGCACGCATTTAAAGTGTTTGGCGCTAGAGTTATCGCGGTGTCGGTAGTGGCCATCGGAGCGATTTTTAACGGTGGAAATGCCTTTGCCCTGGATGCCACAAAACCCCCAGGCGACAACCTGTCCAACCTGAGCCGTGCCTACGTGCTTCAGGATTTCAATGCGCAAGGTCAGGCAGAAGAAATCGCGATCGGCGAAAATCTTCAGAACGCCTATTTCTACACAAACTGTTATCGCACATCGGGATGCCATCAAGGCGTGCCTGAAGGAGCGCTGGTATTCAACACACCCTCGGGTCTTGACGCGACGCCCAACAGTCACTACCCCCGTGTTGAGCTGCGGGCAAAAAGAGAGTTCACCGCAGGTGGGGTGTTTGATAATACCCAGTCCGGCGAGCTTTATGTGGTGCAAAATCCAAGCACAAAATCGATCATTTTTGCCCAGATACATGGCGACAAGGCGGGAGGTTCGGAGCTGCTGAAGCTTCGCTGGGAAGGTGGCTCGATCGTCGCCGGGACCAAGACACGCTACGGGCAGAAGGAGCAACGGACAGTCTTGCTGACGGGGCTGAAGGTTAATGACAAGCTCAATTACAAGATTGAGGTCAAGGGCTCCGAGGGTGGCATGGTGCTGCTGGTTTCGGCTGCGGCGAATGGCAGGCAGGCCAGCCGGGAATTCGATATTCCGCCATCGGGTTGGCAGGGCATCAATCTGTATTTCAAGGCCGGGAATTACAACCAGACCGCTGAGCAGGACGGCGGGGCAGCTATTGTTGCGTACACCTCCCTGGATGTGGGTTACCAGTAGCAGTGTGCGCCGGTTCAGAGACTCCCCGGCCCAGCAACCTGCGTACAGTTTCACCCTATCTGCGTAGTACTGCGTCAGTAATGCCGAGTAAAAAGATTCGTTCCCCCTCGCTCCATTAGCGTCCGACGTCGTTGTAAGACACGTCTCGTTGTTCGCGCCTCCATTGAAGTTCTCCACGGTGATTGCCTATGTTTGATGGCATCAAACCAAGGAGGAATGACCATGCCTCGAAGTGCCTTAGCAGAAGATGGATATCTGCATTACATGCCTCGTGTGAGCCAGACTCATTGCGTCGAAGAGCTCGCAGAATTACGTCGAGAGTTTGAACAGTTAGAGCCGGATGAGTACGCCCCGCCTGGAGTAAACAGGTTTCGACGGTATGGCAACGGAGTCATTCTTCCCTGGCAAGACACGCATGAAGGCCACTGGTTGCCAATCGTCAAAGATGGGGCAGGCCACGGACGCGCAGGTTACGACCAAGGCGGTAACAATCCGGATCACGCAAATATTCGCTACTTTCACGCGTTGAGTGATGCGGTAAAAAACAATCGCGTACTACTCGACCTGATCGATGAAGATTTTTCCCTGACGTTCTGGCAGCATCCTGGCCAGCCCCTTCCTATCTATTTTGGGGTGCATTTTGTAAAACTCACGTCCGCGAGTTCGGATCAGCCAGGTATAAGCTCACCGAACTTTTTTCACCAGGATGGAGAGCCCTTCACGTTTGCGCACTTGATCTACCGTTCTTCGAACATGACGGGTGGCATCAATTTTATTGGGCATCCGGAAATTCGAAACATGCTGTTTGAGGACGCGCGGTCAAGTCAGATTTGGGCGGAGTTTACCCTTTCGGAGCCTCTCGATAGTTTTGCCGTTCATGATCCGAAGGTTTCGCACTATATAAGCCCGATCAAGAAACTTGACGACGCCTCTCCCGGAGTCTGTGAGCGCTGTATTGTTTTGGTTGATTTCTCGCCAACCATTCAGAGGATATGACGGTGCAGGCGTTGAGCTCGATATTACCCATCTTGATTGCGTTGGGAATAGGCTATCTATCGAGCAAACTCTTGCTCCCGGATAAAGTTGTTGCCCGATTGGTCAGTCTGATCAGCCCTTTGGTTTGGGGGCTACTTTTTCTGATAGGCACTGAGTTCGGCGAAGTGGTTTCTTCGCTGGATGCGGTTGGCTATGTGCTCAAGACATCTTCGCTTGTCGCGGTCGCAACAACAGTGGTGCCTTGCATGCTGCTGCTGGGCTTGGCGGCTTTGAGAGGGGCTGGACGAGAACCAGGCAGGGTTGCCAGTTTCGATATGCATGGCGCTGCTGCTCCTCTGAAAGAGTGCTTTATTGCGCTGCTGATGGTGGCCTTGGGCGTGTTGTTCACATATGCAGAATCAACCGTTGCAAGCTTGTGGCTTCCACCCAGCAACGTGATGTTAATGGTACTGATCTTCTTGGTGGGACTCGACTTGTCGAGCATCAAGTTAGGTCGTGACTGGATCTCATGGGGCGTTCTATGCGTTCCGATTGCCGTGGTCATTGGCTCAATATTGGGAGCCTATGCGGTTCATTTCATCACTGGCGAAGATATCCGTTTGCTCCTGGCACTCTCGACGGGATTTGGATGGTTCACGCTATCCAGCGTCCTGGTCGGAGGGCTGTCCGGAGAAGTTCATGGCGCTACGGCATTGCTCGCAGACCTGGGGCGCGAACTGATCGCGATCGCTTTACTGTACCTGGTCGGTGGCTTCCACCCAAAGGTCGGTATTGCCGCCGCTGGGGCAACCGCTCTGGACTCGACGTTACCGATCGTGCGCCAAACCTGCCACTGCGACACGCTGCCTACCGCTCTCATGAGTGGTTTGATTCTGACGGTGTTAGCGCCCTTTTTTATAACCTTCTTTCTGACCGCATGACGTGACCTCTTACTGGAGGAAATCATGACTCCACGATTTTCAGGAGAAAAACCGAGTCTGCAACCATCAGCATTTAAAAGTCTCACGCTCGGCCCGATGCTTGCCGCGTTTGAACAGCTGCTGATGTGTATCAAAACTCAGCCCAAGGCGTTGATCCCGGTGGCTATGTTCCTGTCGCTGGCGGGGCCTGTCCGGGCGGAGCCAACGATTATGGAAAATGTGCGTGGTTATACCGTGAGTGGAGGCGGTCTGATGCGTTTTGATGCGTTGGCCTTTGATGCGTCGGGCAAAGTGATTTGCGTCGGTATGGCGGCCGATCTTGCTGGCAAGCATGCATTGGCGACGCGCATCGATGGTAAGGGTGCGTCCCTCTTGCCTGGGTTGACCGATGCGCACGGCCATATCAAATGGCTTGGAGAGTCCCTTCGAAGCATTGCTTTACGGGGCTCTCCAACACTGGTTGATACGCAGGAAAGGCTTCGGGTATTCGCTGCAGCGCGCCCCGGCGCCCGTTGGCTGACTGGCTCAGGCTGGAACCACGTTACCTGGAAGTTGGGGCGTTTTCCGACGGCTGCCGAAATTGATAAGGTCGTTGTCGATCGACCAGTGTGGCTAATTCGGGTGGATGCCCATGCCGGATGGGCTAATACCAAGGCGATGCAACTGGCGGGTATTACTAAGGACACGCCTGATCCGAAAGGCGGACGTATCGAACGGGATGCAGAAGGTAACCCGACAGGTGTATTTATCGACGCCGCTATGGGGCTGGTCGCGGATATTATTCCGCTGCCTGACGAGCAGGAGCGAGAGGTCGCGTTGCAGGCTGCATTGGAGCATCTCAATGCACAAGGACTGACATCTGTGCACGATGCAGGTGCTGATAGGCAGATGATCAAGACGATGCGCGGTTTTGCCGATCGCGGCCGGCTTCCGTTACGTGTCTACTCGATGATCAACGGTGCGGGGGATGATTTCGCGGTGTTGTCCCAGGACGGCCCTTTGATCGGCTACGGCGATGATCGTCTTACCATTCGTAGCGTCAAGCTTTATGCCGATGGCGCTTTGGGAAGCCGTGGTGCGGCGCTGTTTGAGCCATACACCGACGACCCAACCAACAAGGGGCTGCTTTTTGAAAGCCGGCAGGAGATGAAGCACAAGATTGAGTCGGTACTGAAAGCCGGCTTTCAAGCTAATGTGCATGGCATCGGTGATGCTGCCATCAAGCAGGTCATGGATAGCTTTGAACAGACCTACGCCACAGTCGGTGGGCGCGCCTTGCGTAACAGGATCGAGCATGCGCAGGTGGTTGATGTGGCGCAGATACCGCGCTTTATCGATCTAGGGCTGATTGCATCGATGCAGCCTACACATGCTACCAGCGACATGAATATGGCTGAGGACAGGGTGGGTGTCGAACGGATCAAGGGGGCTTATGCCTGGCGCACTCTGCTTAACCAGGGAACGAAAATTGCGGCAGGGTCAGACTTCCCAGTCGAATCTGCCAATCCGTTCTACGGCATACATGCTGCCGTGACTCGCTCGGATCATGAGGGCAACCCCTTGGCTGGATGGCACCCTGAGCAGGCCATGACCCTCTTCGAGGCTTTCCGTGCATTTACGCTGGATGCAGCTTATGCAGCCCATCAAGAAGCTACCCAAGGCAGCATTGAGCCCGGAAAGTGGGCCGATTTTATCCTGGTTGATCAGGACATTTTTGCCGTCAGCCCGGCAGACATCTGGAGGACACGCGTCCTGCAGACTTGGGTTGGCGGGAAGAAGGTCTATCAGGCGATTGAATGAGCCCGGTTCGACCGTTTAATTTCCAAATCCCACCCATAAAAAAACCGGACACCAAGGACCGGTTTTTTTACACATCCCCCGTCAAAACCAGCCTGACGCAGGAGCAAAATCTGAGTGGAGCGGGTAGAGGGAATCGAACCCTCATCTAAAGCTTGGGAAGCTTTCGTTCTACCACTAAACTATACCCGCTCAGAGCGGCTGACTTTGTACCAGATGTGCTCGCGGATTTGAAGTTTTTCTTCGAAAATTCTGTGTTTTACGTGCCAACGGTCGATCGTGGGCAGGCGGCCCCCCTGGGAAATCCGGCCCGCCCACAACCCCACCGCTCATACGGCAAACGCATGCTGTGGCTGTGACGCGTGGTACCGCAACCGGCTTGGCTGCTGCTCCGGTCTCAAAAAGCCCATCAACGCCTCCCGGCTATCCCGGCACGCGGCCTTGTGCTCCATATCCAGAAAGTGCCCGGTCGCCTGAATCGTGCCGAAGCTGCTTTTCGCAATATGTTGCCCAAACAGCTTGGCATCCTGGGCACTGGTGTACTCGTCCCATTCGCCGTTCAAGAACAACACCGGTATATCAATCTGCTTAGCGGCCTTGAGGTAGCACAGCCGGTCGCTGTTGAGCACGTGGCTGATGTGAAAGTGCATCTGCCCATACTCGTGCTCGGCCAGGCTGCTCACGTGTTTGTGATTGAAGCGTTTGAACAGCGACGGCAGGTGTTTGCCGATGGTGCTGTTGACCAGGTGGCCCACGCGGTCACGGTCGAGGTTGCCGAGGTAGTCGACACCGCGCTCCAGGTAGTCGCGCATCGGGGCGTTGATCACCGGGGAGAACGAGCTGATCACGGCCTTTTCCACACGGCGCGGGCGGTGGGCGAGGGCGACGAGGGTCGCGGCGCCGCCCCAGGAAAAGGACAGCACGTGTTCGGCGGCGAAGTGGTCGATGAGTTCCAGAAGGATCTGGCCCTCGACTTCTTTCGTCAGCATATGCTCGTGGCGGTTGTGGATTTTGGAGCGGCCAGCGTAGGGCTGGTCATACAAAACCACGTTGAACGTCGGGTGCAGGCTTTTCACGGTCTGGGCGAAAGACGCAGTGGTGGCCATTGAGCCGTTGACCAGGATGATGGTCTTGGCTGCTGCGTCCGCGCGATAGAACTCCGTGTAAACCCGATACTGACCCTGTATATCCAGCACAGCGATTTCTGGCCTCATGTCGTAAGACTCCTGGCAAGCGGGTAATGCGCGCAGATCACTCTGCACGAGCTTTGTGACAGGTAGGCATACGCCTGGAAGTGAGGGCCCATGTCGATCCGGTACTGGCTGGCCGACGGGTGTTGTTATGGCGGGCAATTTGCCGTGAGAGGCCCGCAGGTCAAGCGTGCGGACGGGCAAAGTGTTTCTTGTAGGTAGGGGTGACTCGCCAGTCAGATTGCGGCTGGCTGGGTTGATTCAAGCATCAGGGATGCCAGTTCGCCAGTCGATGGCGTGGGTTTTTGCCATCATCGGCTGAACGGTCATCAGACCTGTTGGATTTCAGCCTCTGTAAGCGCCCGGTAATGGCCTGGCGCAAGGGCTGCGTCCAACTCCAGCGGTCCCATGCGTTCGCGGTGCAGGCGTATCACTTTGTTGTCGAAGTGCCCGAACATGCGCTTCACCTGGTGATAACGCCCTTCAATGATGCTCAGGCGCGCCGTTCTGGGGCCCAATAGTTCCAGTTCCGCCGGTTGGGTGGTGAGGTCTTCAAAGGCGAAGTACAGGCCGGCGGCGAAGGTGGCCGTGTATTGCGGGCCGATGTCCTGCTCGGTCTCGACGTAGTACACCTTGGGCAACTTGGTTTGCGGCTGGGTCAGGCGGCGCGACCACTGGCCGTCGTTGGTAATCAGCATCAGGCCGGTGGTGTTGAAATCCAGACGACCGGCGATGTGCAGCTCGTGCTTGTCCGGTTCATCCAGCAGGTCGAGCACCGTGGGGTGTTGCGGGTCGGACGTGGCGCTGACGCAGCCCTGGGGTTTGTGCAGCATGAAGTAACGCGCGGGTTTGCCGGCTTGCAGCACTTCGCCATCCAGCAACACACGGCTGAACTCGCTTACCGGGTGGTGCGGATCGCTGATGGCCTGGCCGTCGACGCTGATCCGCCGCTCCACCAGCAACAGGCGAACCTGTTTACGGTTGAAACGCGGCAGGTTGCTGAGGAAACGATCTACGCGCATTACGACCGCTCGTTGCCGCGCAGTTGTTCGTCCACCTGGGCACAACGCGGGCACAGGCAGGCTTTGTTGCGCAGTTCCGCCGGCAAGGCTTCGAGCACTGCGGGGTCGATGCTGACGGAATAGCACCAGCATGCCTGGTCGGCAGTGCGCGGGTCGGCCAGGGCGCAATCGTTGCGGGCGCCGCAGGCGGGGCAGAGGGTTGGCGTGGTCATCGGTCGGTTCAGGCTGTATCGGACAAAGTCCCGGTGAAACCCGGTGTGCCTTGCACGATACAGCCCCGCCGCGTTATTGCAAATCACGCTCCAGCACCACCACCCGTTGGCCTGCACCGATGCCGCTGCCGGGCTGCACCGGAATTTCCCGCACGGTGCCGGCGAACGGTGCGACTACCGGGATTTCCATTTTCATCGACTCCAGGATCACCAGCACATCTCCCGCCGCCACGCGTTCGCCAGCGCTGACCTGCACTTGCCAGAGATTGCCGGCGATGTGGCTGTCGATGCTGTATTCGTTGGCCTGCAAGGGCGTGTCTGCGCCCTGTGGTGCGGCGAGTTCCTCGCTGTCGAAATGCGCCTGGCCGCTGGCGATCCAGCGTTCGCGTTCGGCGTTGAACGCGCGCTGCTGTTGCCCGCGAAACGCGCCGATGCTTTCGGCTTCCTGCGCGAGAAAGGCCTGGTAATCCGTCAGGTTCAACTGGCTGTGTTCGATGCTCAGTTCAAACCGCCCAAGGGGGAAATCCCGGCGAATCTGCACCAGCTCATCGGCGCTCACCGGGTAAAAGCGGATCTGGTCGAAGAAGCGCAGCAACCACGGTTTGCCATCGAACGCGGCCACTTCCCGGTAGCGGTTCCACATCTGCAAGGTACGCCCGACGAACTGATAACCGCCGGGGCCTTCCATGCCGTAGACGCACAGGTAGGCGCCACCGATGCCCACGGAGTTTTCGGCGGTCCAGGTGCGTGCCGGGTTGTACTTGGTGGTGACCAGGCGGTGACGCGGGTCCAGCGGCGTGGCCACGGGCGCGCCGAGGTAGACGTCGCCCAGGCCCATCACCAGGTAGCTGGCATCGAACACGGTGTGGCGCACTTCGTCGAGGTTGGCCAGGTCGTTGATGCGGCGGATGAACTCCAGGTTGCTCGGGCACCACGGGGCATCCTTGCGCACGGTGGTCATGTATTTTTCGATCGCCAGTTGGCAGGCCGGGTCGTCCCAGGACAGTGGCAGGTGGACGATGCGCGACGGCACCTGCAGGTTTTGGCTGGCGCAGACGGCGTGCCATTCGGCGGTGATCAGCGCCAGGAGGTCGGCGAGGGTAAGTTGTTCGGGCTGGTAGTGGATTTGCAGGGAGCGGATGCCGGGTGTCAGGTCGATGACGCCGTGCAGGGCTTGTGCTTCGAGGGCTTGCATCAGGGCGTGGGCGCGAAAGCGCAGCACCAGGTCGAGTTCCGGGGCGCCGATTTCCAGGAGCAGGTGGGTGTCGCCGGCGAGGCGGGCGACGAGGCGGGTGTCGGCCTGGCCGATGTCCAGAACAACAGGCGACCTGATCATTCCCACGCTCTGCGTGGGAATGCATCCTGTGACGCTCTGCGTCATTGCGTCGACAGCGGGACGCGGAGCGTCCCAGGCGGCATTCCCACGCAGAGCGTGGGAACGATCCCAGTTCAAGGCGAGGTCTCGGGCGGTCTTGATATCGACGGGGGTGAAGCAGATTTTGTCACCCGCCTTGAGCTGGCCCAGCTGCCACAAGTCCGCCTCGATCACCGTCACCGGGCATACAAACCCACCCAGGCTCGGGCCGTCGGGGCCGAGGATCACCGGCATGTCCCCGGTAAAATCCACCGCACCGATCGCATACGGATTGTCGTGAATATTCGACGGATGCAACCCCGCCTCACCGCCATCCGTACGCGCCCACAGAGGCTTCGGCCCGATCAACCTCACACCCGTGCGGCTGGAGTTGAAATGCACTTCCCACTGGGTGGCAAAGAACGTCTCGATGTACTCGGGCTTGAAGTATTCCGGCGCGCCGTGGGGGCCGTAGATCACCCGCAGTGTTCGCACCTCGCCAAGCGGTTCAGGCACTAGCGTATTGCCGCAACTGAGATCCTCCAACGGCAGTAAGTGCAACACATCACCCGCCCGCAAAGCCCGCCCGCCATGCCCACCAAACTGGCCAAGGGTGAAGGTACTTTTGCTTCCCAGATAATCCGGAACCTGCAGCCCGCCGCGCACGCAAAGGTAGCTGCGAGCTCCGGCCCCGGCGATGGTGCCCAGGCTCAAGGTTGCGCCCGCCGGGATCAGCAACGCGGTGTTCATCGGTACCGCTTCATCATTCAAGCGCAGCACAATGTCTGCACCCGTCACCGCCACCACCGCCGCACAATTGAAGCGCAGCAACGGCCCGCTCATGGTGATTTCCAGCGCAGCGGTGCCCTCGGCATTGCCCAGCAGGCGATTGCCCAGGCGCAGCGCGCGACTGTCCATCGGCCCCGACGGCGGCACGCCTACGGCCCAGTAACCGAGGCGCCCCGGATAGTCCTGCACACTGGTTTGCGTGCCGGCGCTGAGCACTTCAAACGTGTTGGCGTGGTACACCAAATCTTCAAGGCAGCGCGTCCACGGATGGCCACTGGCGAACGGTGTAGCGAGCAGAATCTGGCGCAGATAATCGCGGTTGGTTTCCACGCCGTACAGTTGGCTGTTGCTCAGGGCTTGATGCAAATCCAGGCGTGCCTGTTCGCGGGTCGGCGCCCAGGTGATGAGCTTGGCGATCATCGGGTCGAAGTAGGGCGGAATCTCGCAACCGGCCTCCACCCACGTGTCGATGCGCAGGCCTTCAGCGACCGGGAAGTCCACATACGTCAAAAGCCCCGGGCTTGGCTGAAACTCCCGGCCCGGATCTTCGGCGTACAGGCGTGCCTGAATCGCGTGGCCGTGAGGCTTCAGTTGCAGTTCCCGCAATGGCGGCATTTCCCCGGCGGCCAATTGCACCATCCAGCGCACCAGGTCCACGCCCCACACTTGCTCGGTGACGCCATGTTCCACCTGCAACCGGGTGTTCACTTCCAGAAAATAGAAGCGGCCATCGGCGCTATCAAAGATAAATTCCACGGTGCCGGCGCTGCGGTAATTCACTGCCTTGGCCAGGGTGATGGCGGCACGGCACAGCTCATCCGCCATGCCGTCGGGCAGGTTCGGCGCCGGGGTTTCTTCAAGCACTTTCTGGTTGCGCCGCTGCACCGAACAGTCGCGCACGCCGAGGGCGATGACCTCGCCGCAGCCGTCACCAAACACCTGCACTTCCAGGTGCCGGGCGTGTTGGATGTACTTCTCGATAAACACACCGGCATCGCTGAAATTGTTCTGGCCCAGGCGTTTCACCGCCTCGAAACAGTCGCGCAATTCATCGGCGCTGTAGCACACGCGCATGCCGATCCCGCCACCACCGGCGGTGCTTTTAAGCATGATCGGATAGCCCAGGGTTTCCCCGGCCAGTAGTGCGGCGTCGAGGCTGTTGAGCAGCTCGGTGCCTTCCAGCAGCGGGATGTTGTGCTGCCTGGCCAACGCACGCGCGGTGTGCTTGAGGCCGAACACCCGCAGTTGCTCCGGCGTCGGGCCGACGAAGGCGATGCCTGCTGTTTCGCAGGCTTCGGCGAAGGCGGCGTTTTCCGATAGAAAGCCATAGCCGGGATGAATCGCGGTGGCGCCACAGGCCTTGGCCGTGGCGAGGATTTTATCGACCGACAGATAGGTGCCGGCCGCCGCGCCTTCGCCCAGGCTGTAGGCTTCGTCGGCCTGCTGGATATGCAGGCTCGCGGCATCGGCTTCGGAATACACCGCCACGCCCTTGACCGAAAGCTCACGCAAAGTGCGCAGGATGCGGCAGGCGATGGCGCCACGGTTGGCGATCAACAGTTTTTCGAACATGGCAAAACCCCGCAGGCCGATGAGTGCTCGGCCTTGTCCTGGGATGCGGGCCGTCCCGCAAATGTGGATGGCGCTACGGTCGTCCGCAGCGCATGCAGTCAGTGTGGGAGGTGGAGTGTGGGAGCGGGCTTGCTCGCGAATGCGGTGGTTCAGTCAATACATCAGTCGCCTGATACGCCGCTTTCGCGAGCAAGCCCGCTCCCACACAATCTCGCTCCCACAGGTGATCTTCAGCGTTTTCGCAGGCACTGCCCGGCGCGAGCCTGGCACAGGGCGAACAACCACTGGCGCAACCGCTTGATCTTCAGTTCCATACCAGTAACTCCGCAGGGGTTGGGTTGTAGCCGTTGCACGGGTTGTTCAGTTGCGGGCAGTTGGAGATCAGCACGATCACGTCCATCTCGGCCCGCAGGTCGACATACTTGCCGGGGGCGGAAATCCCGTCCTCGAAGGTCAACCCGCCATCGGCGGTCACCGGCACGTTCATGAAGAAATTGATGTTCGGCCCGATGTCGCTTTTACCCAGCCGGCCATCGTGGGCGCAGGCCCGCAGGTAGTTGTCGCGGCAGCTGTGCATGTAGCGTTTTTCCAGGGCGTAGCGCACGGTGTTGCTCTCTTGGGCGCAGGCGCCGCCAAGGGTGTCGTGGCGTCCGCAGGTGTCGTCGACGATGGTCAGCATCGGCTGGCCGAGGTTGGAATACAGCACGCTGCCGGTGCTCAGGTACACGCTGTTTTGCCGACGCAGGGTGCGCTGCACGTCGTAGCGTTCCCTGGGGTTTTTCAGGCTGTAGAACAGCGTGTCGACCGCCTGGTTGCCCTCAAGGTCGAGGATGCGCAGGGTCTGGCCGGCCTTGACTTCCATCAGCCAGGGTTCGCCGGCGGGAATGGTCGCGCGGTACACGGCCGCGTCCGGTTGTTTGGCGAGTGCGATAGACATGGCAGGTCCTCAGGCGAACAGACGGTCGGTGTTGATAAAGCCGCGCTCGTTTTCCGGGCGCGAGGTACGGCAGTGTTCGGCGACGCTTGGGTCGGCGTTCATCCAGCTGAGTTTCAGCGGCTGCGGCGCGTACTCGGGGTTGGGGTCCATGGGATGTTGCAGCGCGGTGAGCACCACCAGTGTGTCCATCGGTGCGTAGAGTTCGATGTAGTCGCCGGCCTTGGAGTGACCGGGGACAAAGTGCAGGCTGCCAGCTTCATCTACCGTGACTTTGCTGAACAGGCTGAGGGTCATCAGCAGGTCGGACAGCCCCAGGCCCCACTTGCCCAGTTCCACCAGCAGGTTGTCGGTGCCGTTGCGGTAGAAGCCGTTGCGCAGCTCTTGATAGCGGCCTTTGCCGTATTTTTCCGCGACCTCGGAGGCGCATGACACGCCGCCGATACTGTCACTCCAGCCGCAGGTGTCGGCGGTGATGGCAGCCAGCACGCGGCCCATGTCCGAGTACAGGCAATGGCCGTTGGTGAGCTTGGCGGTGTGTTGGCATTTGAGGCTGTCGGGCAGGTTCAGGCGCTCGGTTTTTTCATTGGCATTGAGCAGGGTCAGGCTGACGTTGGCGCCGCCGCGAATGTCGGTGAGGCGCAGCAGTTGGCCGCGCTTGAGCACAAAGGAACGGTGGCCGCCGCCGGGGAGCATTTCCTCGGCAAAAGGTGGGAACAATTGAGTTGAGTCGGTCATTTGGAAGTGGCTCCAAGTTCGGCGGCGATCGCCTTGCGGCGCTCGCTGTTCAAAGGGATGTCGTAGGTGATGCGGGCGCCGTAGGCGCCGGGGGCGTGTGGGTCGAGGCGCACCTTGTCGAATACCAGCAAGCGGGTGCCGAGGCTGAAGCCTTCACTCAGGTCGTGGGTGACCATGAACACCGTCAGCCTGGTTTCGCGCCACAGCTCCAGCAACAGCAGGTGCATGTCTTTGCGAATGCCCGGGTCGAGGGCGCCGAAGGGTTCGTCCAGCAGCAACACGCGGGGCTTCATGATCAGCGCCTGGGCGATGGCCAGCCGCTGCTGCATACCGCCGGAAAGCTGCGCCGGGTACTTGTCCAGGGCATGGCCCAAACCGACTTTATGCAGCAGCGCTGCGGCCTGTTCCCGGGCCTGTTTTTTCGCGCTGCCGAACAGGCGGCCGAGCAACGCTGAACGCGGCAACTCAAGGCCCAGCGCAACGTTGTCCAGCACCGTCAGATGCGGGAACACCGAGTAGCGCTGGAACACCACGCCACGGCTGGCATCGGGTTCGGCGGCGAGCGGTTTACCGTCCAGCAGGATCTCGCCACGGCTGGCGGTTTCCTGCCCCAGCAGCAGGCGCAGGAAGGTCGATTTGCCGC
This sequence comes from Pseudomonas sp. G5001, assembly GCF_013385475.1. Classification (NCBI taxonomy): domain Bacteria; kingdom Pseudomonadati; phylum Pseudomonadota; class Gammaproteobacteria; order Pseudomonadales; family Pseudomonadaceae; genus Pseudomonas; species Pseudomonas sp. G5001. Next base: position 218,177 of record NZ_JACAPZ010000029.1, on the reverse strand, counting down.
AACCGGAGGTGCCGACCAGGGTGCAGAATTCGCCTTCGGCCACGTGCAGGTTCAGGCGCTCCAATACCACCTGGTCGCCATAGCGCTGCCACACATTGTTGACGCTGATAAAACTCATGCCCGCGCTCCTTCGTACCAGGGGAACGCGCGCCGCGTCAGGGCCTTGAGGCCCCAGTCCATCAGCCAGGCCAGCAGGGTGATCCACACCACGTAGGGCAGGATCACGTCCATCGCCAGGTAGCGGCGCACCAGGAAGATCCGGTAACCCAAACCGTCGGTGGAGGCGATGGCTTCGGCTGCAATCAGGAACAGCCACGCCGAGCCGAGCATCAGGCGCAGGGAGATCAGCAAGCGTGGCAGCAATTGCGGCAGCACCACCCGCAGCATCAGGGTCCAGGTGGAGGCGCCGAGGGTCTGTGCCTTCACCAGCAACTCCACGGGAATTTCCCGTGCCCGCTGTTCCAGGTCCCGCGCCAGGGCCGGGGTGATACCGATCACGATCAGCATCACTTTCGACAATTCCCCCAGCCCGAACACGATGAACAGGATCGGCAGGATCGCCAGCGGCGGCACCATCGACAGCACCGTCAGCAAGGGGGACAACGGTGCGCCAAACAGCGGCAAGGTGCCGGCTGCAATGCCCAGGCACAGGCCGGCGAGGGCGCTGATGCCCAGGCCGATCGCCAGGCGGCGCAGGCTTGAGGCGCTGTCTTGCCACAGCACGTATTCACCGGTGCGAGTGTCGGCGCTGAAGGCCAGGCGTTTCACTGCGTCGCCCATTTGTGCGGCGCTGGGCAGCAGCTTGTCGTTGGGGTTGTCTGCCAGGCGCTCGGCCGAGCCCACGAAGTAGGCGAACAGCAGCAGGGCGAAGGGCAGCAGCACCAACAGCAGGCGACTGGAGCGTTCCGGGTGACGGTTGATCAGGCGCATGGCCGGGTCCTCTTACAGCGTGCCGTCGGCGGCCATCTGTACGTAGCTGGGGTCGAAATGCAGCTTGAGGTTGGCGGTGTCGCCGCGGGTCACGCCATTGGCGAAGCTCATGCCCACGGCGTTGGTATCCTTGGCACCTTCACCCAGCAGGCCGTGTTTAAACGAGAACTCGGCGACCTTGCCCATGGTGGCGGGCAACTGCGCGCTGGTGGCAAAGGCCAGGGCTTCCTTGGGCGTGGCGAACAGCTTGGTGGTGTCCAGTTGCGACTGGAAGCCCTTGAGGTCGGTGCCGGAGGCCTTGGCCATGTGCTCCAGGGCGTCGGTGCTGGCGGCGTTTTTCGCGTTCATCAGCGCCACCACTTCAAACCAGGCGCCGGTCAACGCTTTGCCCAGCTTGGGGTTGTCCTTGAGGGTCTGGGTGTTGACCACCATCATGTCCATGATTTCGCCGGGCACTTTGCTGGAGTCGAACACTTCGGTGACACCGGGCTTGGCCTTGATCTCCGAGAGCATCGGGTTCCAGGTGGTGACGGCCTTGACCTGGTCGGTGTTGAAGGCGGCGGCGATGTCGGCGTCGGAGGTGTTGACCACTTTCAGGTCTTTTTCGCTGAGGTTGGCCGACTCCAGGGCGCGGGCCAGCAGGTAGTGGGACACGGAAAGTTCCACCAGGTTGACGTTCATGCCCTTGAGGTCGGCGACTGTCTTGCCTTCACCTTTGATGACCACGCCATCGTTGCCATTGGAGAAGTCGCTGACCACCAGCGCGGTGCTGTCCACGCCGCCGGCGGCGGGAATGGTCAGGGCGTCCATGTTGGTCATGGTGCAGCCGTCGAACTGGCCGGCGGTGTACTGGTTGATGGATTCGACGTAGTCATTGAGCTGCACCATGTCGATCTTGATGCCGTACTTCTTGGCCCACTTGTCGAGGATGCCTTGGCTGCCGGCGTATTCCCACGGCATCCAGCCGGCATAGATCGTCCAGCACACGCTGAAATGGTCTTTGGGGGCGGCTTGGGCGGAAAAACTCACCACGGCGGCGAAGGCGGCGGCGAGCAGGGCGGGTAAACGTATCGGGGGCATGGATGCTTCTCCAGTTGATCAAGGGCGAGCAGGAGCAACGCGGCACCGTGAACGGTGGCTTGTCTCCCGGGCTTTTATCCCGCCGTGTAACCTCAACTGGAGGTCGCCGACTCTCGGACCAGCCACTCGCCTTAGCGAGCCGGAACCCTAGTCAGCCATTGCAAATTGTGGTGCCGCGAACCTGTGATGACTCCTGCACGGGAGAGGTAAAGCGAGAGTCGTGCCAAGTGGCACGGGTGCAGTAATGGCGTGGGTTGGCGCGAGGAGGGGGGCGCAACGTGCGGTGAATATGCGTCGTGGTGGTGCGGGGTTGCACTGCAATGAGGCGACCGGCAGATGTATCAATCTATGTCTAAATCGCACCAGATTCCGTTTTTGATGTCAGATATTTCGTCAGGCAGTGAAAGCTGTTTGCCGCCCCCCAGCGTCGCTGGGTGTGCTCTTCCGCGGTCCAGGAGGCCGCCATGTATCGTCGACTGCTTCTCATCGCTTTGCTCGGCTTGACCCTTTCTGCGTGCGCGCCTTATTACGGTGGCGGCCAGGCCTACTACGGTTCCGAGGTCTACACGGCGCCCGCGCCGGCGTATTACTACGGCGGCGGCCCGTATTACCATTACCGCCAGGGTTACTATCCGCCACCGCAGCGTTATTACCCGTCGCCGCGTTATTACCAGCCGGCGCCGCGCTATTATCCTGCGGGGCCGCGCGCGGGTTATCGGCCTTACCCAAACCAGGGTTGGGGCAACAGTCACTGGGGTAATGGTGGCGGACATGGCCAGGGTGGTGGTCAGGGTGGAGGCCGTGGCGGCGGTCATCGCTGATAGGAATAATTGGAAAAACGGCGCTCAGGCGCCGTTTTTGTTTACCGTTGGTCGGCACTGTCATATTTGACAGCTATCCTGTGGGTTACGCCTGTAGTTAATTGGGAGCAGTCGCCTGTTTGGCGTATCGCTTCCAGCATCGACTGATGGAACCCATGACATGAACGTCAGCCCGCTCTACCTGTTATTTTTTGCTTTTCTTGGCGTCAGTACGTTGGCAGCAGCGCAATCCTGTCCTTACCCGAGTGTTGTACGCTACGTTGACGGTCACTTTCAGGGAACTGACAGCGACTCGCCATGGATAAGCCAGGCAATGAGCGGCGGGGAATTCGTGGAAACCTTTGTCGGCGCGCTTTTTACTCCAAGCGAGCAGGACGAGCGCAAGCATGGCTATCTGGAAAAGTGCATTTATAAAACCCTGAGGGGTAAGACAGTCACCCTGAGGTACGGCACGGCTCAAGCCGGGGGCTCAATGTCGCTGGCAGATACCACGCATTGGGTACCGGGTACCGATGCTTTCGGGCAACAGATTTTCCAGTGCGACGACCACCAACCCGATAATTGTGCCTTCACGTTCGAGGGCAAAAAAGCGCCGACGGGCGCTCAATAGTCAGACAGGTCCGCCAGCGGATGCCGCCCTTCCCAGACCTTGTGGAAGTGCGCCTGCACCACGGCCTCGGGGATCAAGTTGATGTCCGGCCAGTGCCAGTGTGGCTGCTGGTCCTTGTCGATCAACCGCGCCCGCACACCTTCGCTGAATTCCGGGTGACGGCAGCAGTTCAGGCTCAAGGTGTATTCCATCTGGAACACCTGGGCCAGGGACAGGTGCCGCGCGCGCTGGATCTGTTCCCACACCAGGTGCGCGGTCAGCGGGCAGCCTTCGTTCAGGGTCTTGCCTGCGCGGCGGAGCAGCGGGTCGGTGTGATCGCGTAACTGGCTCAAGGCTCGCCACGCACAGCGCACATCCCCCACGTCCAGCCACTCGTCGATCTGCCCACGGCGCGGCAGCCATTGGGCTTCGGGCAACTGGCCGGTGGCTTCCTGGGCCAGGGCCTTGAGCAGGCTGTTGAGCTGCATGTCGGTCTGTTCCTGCCAGTTCAGTTGCAGGAGGCCTTCAAGCAGTTCGTCTTGTTGTTCATCCAGCAGGAAGCGGTCGGCCAGGCCCAGGTCCAGGGCGTCGCGGCCATTCATATGGGCGCCGGTCAGGCCGAGGAACAACCCCAACTTGCCGGGCAGGCGAGACAGGAACCAACTGGCGCCCACGTCCGGGTACAGGCCGATGCTGATTTCCGGCATGGCCAGGCGGCTGCTTGGCGTGACGATGCGCACGGCGGCGCTTTGCAGCAAGCCCATGCCACCGCCCAGCACATAGCCGTGGCCCCAGCAGATCAGCGGTTTGGGATAGGTGTGCAGGCGGTAGTCGAGGCGGTACTCCGCGGCGAAAAATTGCGCGGCCAGCGCCGGTACTTCGCCGGGATGTTCACGGCAGGCCTGGGCCAGGCTGCGCACTTCGCCACCGGCGCAAAAGGCCTTGGGGCCATTGCCGCGCAGCAGCACGCAGACGATTTGCGGGTCTTTGGCCCAGGCGTCCAGGCGTTCGCTCAGAGCCAGGATCATCGGCAACGACAAGGCATTGAGGGATTTTTCCGCGTCCAGGCTGGCGATGCCAACGCGGGCGCCGCCGGTGCCAATCAGCTCTTCGAAGTGCAGGTTCATCATGACCTCAATCGAGAAAGTGAAGGTTCAGTATGATCGCTTCGCAGGAAAGTGCGGTATCTGCGTCAGATCAATTGACAAGCAAGGTCGGCTTTCCTAGGGTTCGCCTCATTCTTTTGACTAGACAGCGTAACCATGACCACCGACGACCGTATCAAACTCGAACCCAGCTGGAAACACGCCCTGCGTGACGAGTTCGACCAGCCGTACATGGCCCAGCTGCGGGAATTCCTGCGCCAGGAGCACGCGGCCGGCAAGGAAATCTACCCGCCGGGCCCGATGATCTTCAACGCGCTCAACTCAACGCCGCTGGACAAGGTCAAGGTGGTAATCCTCGGCCAGGACCCCTACCACGGCCCGGGCCAAGCCCATGGCCTTTGCTTCTCGGTGCAACCGGGCGTGCCGGCACCGCCGTCGCTGGTCAATATCTACAAAGAACTCAAGCGTGACCTGAACATCGACATTCCCAACCACGGCTACCTGCAAAGCTGGGCCGACCAGGGCGTGCTGATGATCAACACCACCATGACCGTGGAGCGCGCGAATGCCAACGCCCATGCGGGCAAGGGCTGGCAGTTCTTTACCGATCGGATTATTGAAGTGGTGAGCGAGCATCAGCCGCACTTGGTGTTCTTGCTGTGGGGCGCCCATGCGCAGGGCAAGCAGAAGCTGATCGACGCTACCAAGCACCTGGTGCTGACGTCGGTGCATCCGTCGCCGTTGTCGGCCTATAGAGGGTTTATTGGCTGCGGGCATTTCAGCCGCACCAACAAGTTTCTTGAGCAGAATGGCGAGACGCCGATCGAGTGGCGATTGCCGCCGGTTTGACATAGCTCCAATGTAGGAGCTGTCTCGCTAAAGCTCGACAGCTCCTACAATTGAACGTCTCTTGGGCTTCAGATTTTGTCTGGCTGCCGGTTCCAGTGCCGAAACAACGGCTCCGCCAGAAACAGCACAAACAACAAACGCATCACCTGCATCGCCGTCACCAACGGCACCGACAATTGCAGGGTTTCCGCCGTCAGGCTCATTTCCGCAATTCCGCCTGGCATCATGCCCAGTGTCAGCGAACGCAGGTCCAGATGTGTGAGTGCACTCAAGCCCACAGCCGCCAGCGTCGCAATCAACATAGTCAACGCCGTACCGATCAACGTACGTCCCATGAACAACGGCGCGCGCCGGAAGAACTGCCGGTTGAAGTGGCAGCCCAGGCCACTGCCGATCAGCCACTGGCCGATCTGGCTGCCGCCGTCGGGCAGCCCGATGTGCAAGTCCCAGGTAATGCTGGCGGCGGCACTGACCAGCAGCGGCCCGAACAGCCAGGGGTTTGGCTGACGCAAGCGTTGCCAGCCCCAGGCCACCAGGGCGCCGACGGGAAACAGCAGCGCCAGCCAGGTCCAATCCACCGTCGCCGGATGAAACTGCGGGGCACCTTCCCCCAGCAAATACTTGAACGCCGCCGGCACACAGAGCACCACCACCAATACCCGCAAACTCTGGCCCGCCGCGACGCGGCTGAGCACTGCGCCATTGCGTGCGCCGAGGTTGACCATCTCCCCCGACCCACCCGGCATGCTCGAGAAAAACGCCGTGGCACGGTCTTCACCGCTGCGGCGCATCAACCACACGCCCACAATGCTGGAGAGGCTGGTGACCAGCGCGCCGAAGAAGATCAGGCCGAAGTGGCTCATCACCTGCTCGATCACCACCGGGGTGAAGTGCAGGCCGATGCCGATGCCCACCACCCATTGGCCGCATTTGCGGCCACCGGGAATTTCCGCGAGCTGCCAGGGTGTCAGGCAGCGCACCAGGATGATCGCCAGCAACGAGCCGACCATGTACGGCAGTGGCCAGCCGATCTGGCTGGCGAGATACCCGCCCAGCAGACCGACCAGCGGTGTTGCCCACCAGTTTCTGAACGTGGCCTCAGACATCGGCCACGGCACGACGCTGCAGGGAACGCTTGCGCCAGATGCGCAGGAGCGGGAACAACAGCATCAAGGCCGTCAGTACCCACACGCCGAAGGTGATCGGGCTCGACCAGAGGATCTGCAATTCGCCGTTGGAAATCGACAGCGCACGACGCAGGTTCTGCTCCATCAACCCGCCGAGGATAAAGCCCAGCAGCACCGGCGAGAGCGGGAAATCCAGCTTGCGCAGGATGTAGCCGAAGATGCCGATGCCGACCATCAGGAACAGGTCGAAGGTGGTGGCGTGAACCGCGTACACACCGATCGCAGTGATGATGGCGATCACCGGCACCAGTGCCCAGTTCGGCACGGCAAGGATGCGGGTGAAGATGCGGATCATCGGGATGTTGAGGATCACCAGCATGATGTTGGCGATAAACAACGAGGCGATCAGGCCCCAGACGATGTCCGGTTGCTGTTGGAACAGCAGCGGGCCGGGGGTGATGTTGTACAGCGACAGGGCGCCGATCATCACCGCCGTGGTGCCCGAGCCGGGTACGCCGAGGGTCAGCATCGGCACCAGGGCGCCGCAGGCGGAAGCGCCGATCGCGGTTTCCGGAGCCGCCAGGCCGCGCATGTCGCCCTGGCCGAATTTACCGCTGGCACCGGCCAGGCGTTTTTCGGTCATGTAGGCCACGGCCGAGGCCAGTGTGGCACCCGCGCCCGGCAATACGCCCATGATGAAACCCAGCAGGCCGCAGCGAATATTCACGACGAATACCGCGCAAGCTTCCTTCAGGTTGAACATCATGCGTCCGGTGGCTTTCACGGCTTCCTGGCCACGGTGGGTTTTTTCCAGCAGCAACAGGATCTCGCTGATGGAGAACAGGCCCAATACAAGCACCACGAACTGGATGCCGTCGGTCAGGTGGATGTTATCGCCGGTGAAGCGGTATACGCCGCTGTTGGCATCGATACCCACTGCTGACAGAAACAGGCCGATCAATGCCGCGACAAAGGTCTTCAGGGGCTTGTCACCGGCCATGCCGCCCAGGCAGACGATGGCAAACACCATCAGTACGAAATATTCCGCCGGGCCGAAGGCAATCGCCCATTTGGCCAGCAGCGGGGCGAACAGCACCATGCCGCAGGTGGCGATAAACGCACCGATGAACGAACTCCACGCCGACAGCGACAACGCCACGCCCGCCAGGCCTTTGCGAGCCATCGGGTAGCCGTCGAGGGTGGTCATCACGGTGGAAGCTTCACCCGGGATGTTCAACAGGATCGAGCTGATGCGCCCGCCGTATTCGCAGCCCAGGTACACGGCCGCCAACAGGATCAAGGCCGACTCAGGCGGCAGCCCCAGGGCAAATGCGATGGGGATCAACAGCGCTACGCCGTTGATCGGCCCAAGGCCCGGCAACAGGCCGACCACGGTGCCGATCAAGGTGCCGCACAGTGCGGTGATCAGGTTGTAAGGGGTCAGTGCAACGCCGAAGCCCTGGCCCAAATAGCTGAACGTATCCATATCAGTTCTCCAGAACTTCAAGCAGGCCGAGCGGCAGCGGTACATCCATGGCCTTGTCGAACAGCAGGTAAAGACCGATGCTCATCAAGGTCACGATCACCACGCTGGGCATCCAGCGGCCGCCATACAGGCGCGCCATCGGAATGCCGATCAGCATGCTGCTGAGGATGAAACCCAAGGGTTCGAATGTGCCGGCAAACACCAGCAGCAACCCGACGCAGATGCCGATCTTGATCAGGGTCTGGCGGTCCAGCGCGGGCTCTTCTTCTGTGTGCTTGGTGGGCTGTGGACGAAACAGCATGTAGATCAGGCCCAGGCCCATCAGCCCGAGCATCAGCAGCGGGTAGGCCCGAGGCCCTACCGGCTCGTAGGAAAACGACGCCTGATATGGCCAGGCCATCAGTGCGAGGCCGGCACAGACCAGCAACATCACTGAGGCGAAAATGCGTTGTAAGAGCATGGGAAACTCCTTGGAGACTCTTGTAGGCGCGAGCTTGCTCACGAAGAACGCCAGGACGTCGCGTTTATACAGGCAGCACGCGTCATCGTTGAAGTTTTTCGCGAGCAAGCCCGCTCCCACAGAGGGGCGATTACTGGATCAGGCCGAACTCTTTGGCCAGCACTTTGTAGTCAGCCACCTGTTTCTTCACGTAGGTGTCCAGCTCCGGGCCGGTCATGGCGAACGGGAACAGCTCGCGCTGGTCACGCAGCTTGGCGAACTCTTCGGAAGCCAGCAGTTTGTCGAAGGCGTCTTTCCACCAGGCATAGTCTTCGTCGCTGACTTTTGGCCCGAGGTAGAAGCCACGCACCACCGGCCAGACGATGTCGTAGCCTTGTTCCTTGGCGGTCGGGATGTTCTTCATTTCCGGCTCGTCCAGGCGTTCGTCGGAGAACACCGCCAGCAGGCGCATGTCACCACTGAGGATGTGCGGCATGGAGTCGGAGATGTCGGTACTGCCTACCTGGATATGGCCGCCTAGCAGGGCGGTGGCGATCTCGCCGCCGCCTTCCAGTGCCACGTAGCGCAGGTCACGCGGGTTGATGCCGGCGGCCTTGGCGATCAGGGCGGTTTGCATCCAGTCCTGGCTGCCGACGGTGCCGCCGGAACCGATGACCACGCTGCCCGGATCTTTCTTCAGGGCCTTGACCAGATCGTCGAGGTTTTTGTAGGGCGAATCGTTTTTCACCGCGATGGCACCGTAGCTGGTGCCGACGGCCGCGAGCCAGCGCACGGCGCTTTCATCGAAGCGGCCAAATTTGCCCTGGGCCAGGTTCAACAGCGAGCCGCTGGACCACGCCACCAGCGTGCCGGCGTCGGCCGGACGCTGCGCCACGACGGCGTTGTAGGCCACCGCGCCCACGCCGCCGGGCATGTAGGTCACGCGCATCGGCTTGCTCAACAGTTTCTCGTTGACCAGCGCGCTCTGCGCCAGTTTGCAGGTCAGGTCGAAACCACCGCCAGGGGACGCCGGGGCGATGCACTCCGGGCGCTTGGGCTCGGCGGCCAGCAGTTGGCTGGCGAACAGCATGCAGCTGGCCGTCAGGGCAAATTTACGCAGTGAAAGGGTCATGTTCATCTCCATCATTGTTGTTATGAGGTTGCTGTTACCAGAGTGCGACGCTGTAGCTCACCAGCAGGCGCACTTCATCCGCATCACGGGCCGAATAGTTGGAACGGTAGGTGGCATTGCGCAGACGCACGGCCACGTCCTTGAACGTGCCGCTTTGCACCACGTAGCGGATCTCACTGTTGCGTTCCCACTCCTTGCCGGTCTCGCCGTTCTTGAGCTTGATGTTGTCACCCGACAGGTAACGGCTCATGAAACTCAGGCCGGGAATCCCCAGCTTGGCGAAGTCGTAGTCGTAGCGAGCCTGCCAGGAGCGTTCTTCGGCGCCGGCAAAGTCGTTGATCTGCACGAAGTTGACAAGGTAAGGATCGCTACCGTCCACGTAGGGAAAGGCGCTGTCGCCGGACATGTGCTGGTAACCGGCGCTGAGCTTATGGCCATTGAGGGCATAGCTGAAGAGGCCGTTGAGGGAGGTGTTGTCGATCTTGCCGCCGCGCGCCGCGCCGGTGTCGTCACTGACGGCCAGGCGCAGGTCGGCGCCGAAGGTGCCGGGGCCCATCGGGCGCGAGGCCACGAGGCCGAGGAAATGCTGGCGGTACACGTCGTCGAGTTGGGCGAAGTGGTAGCTGCCGGTGATCTTGTCGGCGAACTTGTAGTCCACGCCGCCGAAGTCGAAATGCTTGCCGGTGGCGCCGCTGAGGAAGCGGCTGTTCTTGTTGTTGAGGCCGATGTCTTCGTAGTTGGTGTCGTCGCGGTCCTTGGCCTTGTTCAGGCGGCCGCCGGTGAACACCAGGTTCTTGAATTCCCTGGAACTGAGCAGGCCGCCGTCAAACGTCTGCGGCAGGATGCGCCCGTCGTTGGGCTTGAGGATCGGCAATTCGGGGATCAGCGCGCCGATCTTCAGCTCGGTGGCGGAGATCTTCACTTTGCCGGTCAGGCCGAGTTTGGAATATTCGTTGGCGGCGCGGCCGTCGTCGTGGGTCGGCAACAGCCCGGTGCCGGTGCGGTCGGGGCTGGAGTCGAGCTTGACCCCGAGCATGCCCAGCGCATCCACGCCGAAGCCGACGGTACCGTCGGTATAGCCCGACTGCAGGTTGAGCATGAAGCCCTGGGCCCACTCGTCGCGCTTGGATTGTTGTGCGCTGGTGCCGTCGCGAAAGTCGCGGTTGAAGTACATGTTGCGGGTTTCGAGGGTGGCGGTGCTGTCCTCGAAAAAGGCGGCCTGGCCTGCGGGCGAAAAGCCGGCGAGGGCGGCGGCACTGGCAAGGGCGGTCTGGGTGATACGAGAAGAACGAGCAGGCGGCTGTGTGCGCAGCATCGTGGGTGTACTCCGTTATTGTTCTTATTTTGGCGAAAACGCTTCGAGGCGTTTTTCGGGCGCTATGGGTGAAATAGCTCGGCAGGCGAAACCCACCGTGGCTGGATGCTAAAGGGCGAAGCTTTCACTAACCTTTCAGTCGCCTTTCAATGTTTTCGGGCTTCACAGCGCAGGCCGCGCCTGTAAACTCCCCGGCAAAGTGTGGCGCCGACCACCCCCGAACGAGGTAAAAACCCATGCGTGTCCTTCTGGTCGAAGACCATTTGCAGCTAGCCGAAAGTGTCGCCCAGGCGCTCAAGAGCACGGGTTTGACCGTCGACGTGTTGCACGACGGAGTGGCGGCGGACCTGGCCTTGAGCAGCGAGGAATACGCGGTGGCGATTCTCGATGTGGGCCTGCCGCGCATGGACGGTTTTGAAGTATTGGCGCGCCTGCGGGCCCGTGGAAAAAATCTGCCGGTGTTGATGTTGACCGCACGCAGCGATGTGAAGGACCGCGTGCATGGCCTCAACCTGGGGGCGGATGACTACCTGGCCAAGCCGTTCGAACTGACGGAGCTGGAAGCCCGGGTCAAGGCGCTGCTGCGCCGTAGCGTGCTGGGCGGTGAGCGGCAACAGGCGTGTGGCGTGCTGATTTACGACCTGGATACGCGGCGCTTCACCCTGGGTGGTGAACTGCTGACCCTGACCTCCCGCGAGCAGGCGGTGCTTGAGGCGCTGATCGCGCGCCCGGGCCGGGTCATGAGCAAGGAGCAACTGGCTTCCCAGGTGTTTGGCCTGGATGAAGAGGCCAGCCCCGATGCCATCGAAATCTACGTGCACCGCCTGCGCAAGAAACTCGATGGCCAGCCTGTGGCCATCGTCACCTTCCGTGGCCTGGGGTACCTGCTGGAAGCCCGCGATGCATAAGCCCAGCAGCCTGCGCTGGCGCCTGCTGTGGAACCTGGCGCTGTTGCTGGTGGTGTTGATGATTGCCAGCGGCTTGAGCGCTTACTGGAATGGGCGCGAGGCGGCGGACACGGCTTACGACCGAACGCTGTTGGCCTCGGCGCGGACCATTGCGGCCGGCCTGTCCCACCGCGACGGTACCTTGAGTGCCGATGTGCCCTACGTCGCCCTGGATACGTTCGCCTACGACAGCGCCGGGCGGATCTACTACCAGGTCAACGATATTCACCAGAAGCTGATCTCCGGCTACGAAAACCTGCCGGGCCCGCCGCCGGGAACTCCACGCACCGATGACTATCCGGCGCTGGCGCGCTTTTATAACGCCAAGTATCAGGGCCAGAACGTGAGAGTGGTCAGCCTGCTCAAGGCAGTCTCCGAACCGAACATGAACGGCATGGCGGAAATCCGCGTGGCCGAAACCGACGAAGCGCGGGTGGCGATGGCGCGCAGCCTGATGGCCGATACCTTGCTGCGCCTGGGGATGCTGGCCATCGGTGCATTGTTGTTGGTGTTCTTTGCCGTGAGTGCGGCGCTGCGGCCGTTGGAGCGCTTGCGCACGGCCGTGGAAGAGCGTCAGCCCGATGACCTGCGGCCATTGCCGCTGGTGGAGGTGCAGCATGAATTGGGCCCGCTGGTACATGCGCTCAACCATTTCACCGAACGCCTGCGCGGGCAGTTCGAGCGCCAGGCACAGTTTATTGCCGATGCCGCCCATGAGCTGCGCACTCCGTTGGCAGCGCTCAAGGCACGCTTGGAGCTTGGCCTGCGTGCCGAAGACCCGGCTACCTGGCGCACCACCCTGGAAACCGCAGCCCAGGGCACTGATCGCCTGACTCACCTGGCCAATCAATTGCTCTCGCTGGCGCGCATCGAAAACGGCGCCCGGGCGATTGCCGAAGGCGGGGCGCAGTTGCTGGACCTGAGCCAGTTGGCTCGCGAGCTGGGCATGGCCATGGCGCCGCTGGCCCATGCGCGTGGCGTGGCCCTGGCGCTGGAGGCGGATGAACCGGTGTGGCTGCGGGGCGAGCCCACCTTGTTGAACGAGTTGTTGAGCAACCTGGTGGACAACGCCCTGGCCCACACGCCCCCGGGCGGCAACGTGATCCTGCGGGTCACGGCGCCGGCGGTACTTGAGGTGGAAGATGACGGCCCGGGCATCCCGCTGGATGAGCGGGACCGAGTGTTCGAGCGCTTCTATCGGCGCAGCCAGCAGGGCTTGGGGGCGGGCTTGGGGTTGGCGATTGTTGGCGAGATCTGCCGGGCACACCTGGCGCAGATCAGCTTGCATGACGGAGAGTTGGCGGGGTTGAAAGTGCGGGTCAGTTTTATCGCGGGGTAATCAGTAGAACATTGACCGTGCTTCATCCAGCTCGGCGCGCAAGGTGTCGCTGTAGGGGTCGAGTCGCAGTTTCTTGATCGCAGGTACCGTCGATATCGGTACGCTGGCCAGCGGGTGGTCAGTGTCGCGGTGGCAATACAACACGGCGACCTGCACCAGGTCGATATAGTCCAGGCGCTCGGAGTCGCGCTCAAGGTTCATGTACTGCGCCGGCAGGTTCACCAGCATTTCCGGGAAGTCCCAGCGCCGCAGCAGCTTGTCCCCCAGCAACGGGTGGATGCTTTCAATCACGTGATCGAGGCTGACCGGATCGGACAGCAGTTCATAGTGATCTTCGGCGAAGGTCAGGATCGGTAGCACGCCAATCTGGTGCACCAGCCCACCCAGCGCCGCCTGGTCAGGCTTCAACTGGCTGTGGTTGCGGCATAACGCATAGCTCACGCCGGCCACTTCCAGGCTGCGCCGCCAGACGTCGCGCATCTTCTGTTCGACCACTTCGGAACGGGCGTGGAAGATCTGTTCCATCACCAGGCCGATCGCCAGGTTGCTGCTGTAGTTGGTGCCCAGGCGGGTGATGGCGGTGTGCAGGTCGGTGACTTCCTGGGTCGCGCGCAACAGCGGGCTGTTGACCACTTTGATCAGCCGCGCCGACAAGGCGGTGTCGCGGCCGATCACTTTGCTCAGGTGGCTGATGCTGATGTCCGGGTCTTCGGCGGCCTGACGAATGTTCAGGGCTACTTCCGGCAGCGTTGGCAGAACCAGGTCATCGTTATCGATGGCCACAACCAACGCCTGTTGGACTTTTTCCGCCAGCTTGTTCATTCAAGATCTCTAGGGTGTAGCAAAAAGGTACGACGATCAGCGCTGGATCTCGCGATCACGGTCCAGCTGGTAGGGCAGGTCGAGCAGCTGAAGGCCCGGGCCTTCCAGCGTGCCCACATGCACATCGCCACTCTCTGCTGCTTCGGCTTGCAGCACCGCTAGAAGTTCAATCGCCTGATCGGCACGGGCGGCAATCACCACCTCGCCGATGGCACTATTGTGATTCGGGGAAAACAGTGGGGTGCCGGGCTCAGGCAGCTCGCCGGCATTCAGGCTCAGGCGATACAGGCGACGCTTGAGTTTGCCCAAATACTGCATGCGCGCGACGATTTCCTGGCCGGTGTAGCAGCCTTTCTTGAAGCTGACGCCGCCGACGGCTTGCAGGTTGAGCATCTGCGGGATGAACAGTTCGCGGGTGTGGGGCATGACCTGGCCGATACCGGCACGGATCTGGCCCAGCAGCCATTGGTTCAGTTCACCTTCGTTCAATTGTGCGACGAGTTGGCTGTGCAGGGTTTGAGCTTGGGCGGCGGGGGCCCAGAGTTCGGCACGGCCCGGCGATACGCGGATGGCGATCAGGTCGTCGCTGCGCACCACGCTGTCGGTCTCGGCGGGTAGTTGGAGGCCGAGGCCGGCCAGTACCTGATCGGCATCCGACACACCGAAACGCGCCCAGGCAGCGCTTTCGTCGGTGAGTTTGGATTTGGAGAACACGGCGTACTTTTTCAGGTCCGCCAGTTGTGGCTCCAGCAGTTCGGTGGCCATGGCCAGCAACACGCCATCGCCTTGCAGCAGGATGCGGAAGCTCGACTGCATGCGCCCTTTCTGGGTGCAGCGCGCGCCCAGGCTGGCCTGGGTGTCACTCAGGTAGTTAAGGTTGCAGGTCAGTTGTCCCTGGAGGAACTTGGCAGCGTCGGAACCGCGGACGGCGAGAACGCCTTCGTGGGACAGGGGGCAGAAAAAAGCAGAGTCAGCCATGGGTCATCGCAGGTTAAAAAGTCATGAGTGCATCATAGAGGGGCGCCCGGCAAATGGATAGTTTCCGTATGGCCGACCAAAGCCGACTGTTCCAGGCAGCTTCGGCCTGTATACTTGCGCTCTATTTGAGGAGCGCTCCATGGTCGAAGATGTAGAACTCAATCGCCTCTACTGGCACAGCCGACGCGGCATGCTTGAACTGGACGTGTTGCTGGTACCGTTCGTCAGGGAGGTCTATCCGCACCTCAACGACGTCGACCGCGACTGCTACCGCAAGCTGCTGGAATGCGAGGATCAGGACATGTTCGGCTGGTTCATGGAACGCGCCGAATCGGAAGACCCGGAGCTGCAGCGCATGGTTCGGATGATTCTGGATCGTGTCCAGCCCAAGTAATACGTTCGAATGCCGCTGGCACGCCTCCGGGCAGTTGCTGGCGGCTTATCTTTTCGCCCAGGCGTTCGCACTGGGTGCGCTGTGGTTTCTCGATGTGTCCCCGTGGTTCGGAGCCTTTGGCGCCTTGTTGTGCCTGGCCCATGCCGGTTGGGTATTGCCGCGTCATATCCTGCTGACTCACCGTTCGTCGATCCGTGGCCTGCGTCGCGACGAGGATGGCTGGCAGTTGTGGAGCGCCGCGCGTGGCTGGCACAGCGTGCAACTGCGCCCCGACAGCCTGGCGTTGCCGTTGATCGTGGTGCTGCGCTTTCGGGTGCAGGGTGACTGGCGGGTGCGTTCGATCTGCGTGCCACGGGATTCGCAGGCTACCGATGTGCATCGGCGCCTGCGGGTGCGCTTGAAGTTCAGCCGCCGTAGGTGGTTGGCACCAGAATAGTGTCGCGCGCTTCGGGCAGCATTTGCGGGTAGTCGAGGGTGTAATGCAATCCCCGGCTTTCCTTGCGCTCCATGGCCGAGCGGATCATCAGTTCCGCCACCTGGGCCAGGTTGCGCAGCTCGATCAGGTCGCGGCTGACTTTATAGTTGCTGTAGAACTCGTCGATCTCATCCAGCAACAGTCGAACCCGGTGCTGCGCCCGCGCCAGGCGCTTGTTGGTGCGCACGATGCCCACGTAGTCCCACATGAAGCGCCGCAACTCGTCCCAGTTGTGGGCGATGATCACGTCTTCGTCCGAATCGGTCACCTGGCTGGCGTCCCAGCGGGGCAGGGCGGCCGGCACCGGGATGCGCGGCAGCTGTTCAAGGATGTCGGCGGCGGCGGAGCGGGCGTACACGAAACACTCCAGCAACGAATTGCTGGCCATGCGGTTGGCGCCGTGCAGGCCGGTGAAGCTGGTTTCGCCAATGGCGTACAGGCCGGGCACGTCGGTGCGGCCGTTCTGGTCGACCATTACGCCGCCGCAGGTGTAGTGCGCCGCCGGGACGACCGGGATCGGGCCCTTGGTGATGTCGATATTGAACGCCAGGCAGCGCTCGTAGACCGTCGGGAAATGGGTCTTGATGAAGGCTTCGGGCTTGTGGCTGATGTCCAGGTAGACGCAGTCGATGCCCAGGCGCTTCATTTCATGGTCGATGGCCCGGGCGACGATGTCCCGCGGGGCCAGTTCTGCTCGTGGATCGAAGCGCTGCATGAAACGTTCGCCGTTGGGCAGCTTCAGGTGTGCGCCTTCGCCGCGCAGGGCTTCGGTGATCAGGAAGCTCTTGGCCTGCGGGTGATACAGGCAAGTGGGGTGGAACTGGTTGAATTCCAGGTTCGCCACCCGGCAGCCCGAACGCCAGGCCATGGCAATGCCGTCACCGCAGGCGCCGTCGGGGTTGCTGGTATAGAGGTAGACCTTCGCTGCGCCGCCCGAGGCGAGAATGGTGAAGCGCGCGCCGTAGGTGTCGACTTCGCCGCTGGCCCGGTTGAGCACGTAGGCGCCGAGGCAGCGTTCGCCCGGCAGGCCAAGGCGCTTTTCGGTGATCAGGTCGACGGCGACCCGCTGTTCCAGCAGTTCGATGTTGGGGCGTTGCCGGGCCTGGGCGAGCAGGGTCTTGAAGATCGCGGCGCCGGTGGCGTCGGCGGCATGGATGATCCGCCGGTGGCTGTGGCCGCCTTCGCGGGTCAGGTGGAACTCGAAGCCGCCGTCGTCGGTGCCGGAATGTTCGTCGCGGGTGAAGGGCACGCCCTGGTCGATCAGCCACTGGATGGCTTCGCGGCTATGCTCGACGGTGAAGCGCACCGCTTCTTCATTGCACAGGCCGCCGCCGGCATTCAGGGTGTCTTCGACGTGGGATTGCACGGTGTCGGTGTCATCGAGCACCGCGGCGACACCGCCCTGGGCCCAGAACGTCGAGCCATTGGCGAGGTCGCCCTTGCTCAGTACGGCTATGCGCAGGTGGCCCGGCAGGGTCAGTGCAAGGCTCAAGCCCGCAGCGCCGCTGCCAATCACCAGGACATCGTGTTGAAACTGTTGGCTCATTTGAAGGATTCCGCAAAAAGCGATCCGTAGGGGGGCGCAAACAGGACGCCTGGATCGGCGAATCAAAGGGTGACACGGCCCACTAGTATATAGAGGGGGGGAGCGGCACAATAGCCGGGCATTCGTGGCATTGTGAGACTACGGGCAACGAACTGCACGGCTTTCATGAAACGGACAGCGATTGGGATGGGAACTTTTTGCATAGGCCCCGACTCAATAGCAGGATGCCCGAAAGCTGGGAACACGCTGGATTTGCTGAGCCGCGTCTGTGTCAGGCGCGTCAGGAAACTGGCGACAGATTATTCGCGCAGCCGGCATTGCCCGCGCTGCGTTTTTCGTGTGTGCCAAATCAGTGCGCGCCGGAAACTTGCTTGGAGGGGGAGAACTTTTGCGAAAAGTCCGAGTCTATGTTTGCAAGCCTGATCGATTAGTTATGCAAGCCTCCTTCAAGTACAACGAGGAGTGTTCATGCTAACCCAGGAAGAGGATCAGCAGCTGGTCGAGCGCGTTCAACGCGGCGACAAGCGGGCATTTGATCTGCTAGTGCTGAAATACCAGCACAAAATTCTCGGGTTGATCGTGCGGTTTGTGCACGACACCCATGAAGCGCAGGACGTTGCACAGGAAGCCTTTATCAAGGCATACCGTGCACTCGGTAATTTCCGCGGTGACAGTGCGTTTTACACGTGGCTGTATCGCATCGCCATTAACACGGCGAAGAACTATCTGGTTTCTCGCGGTCGCCGCCCGCCGGATAGTGATGTTAGTTCGGAAGATGCTGAATTTTATGATGGTGATCACGGCCTCAAGGATCTCGAGTCGCCGGAGCGTGCATTGCTGCGCGACGAGATCGAAGGAACCGTCCATCGCACTATTCAACAACTGCCAGAAGATTTGCGTACGGCGTTAACTTTACGTGAATTCGATGGTCTGAGTTACGAAGACATTGCGAGCGTCATGCAATGTCCGGTGGGTACCGTACGCTCCCGGATCTTCCGGGCTCGGGAAGCCATCGATAAAGCCCTGCAGCCGTTGTTGCAGGAAAACTGAGACAGCGGCGACAGCCAAGAGAGGAACCGCCATGAGTCGTGATGCCCTGCAGGAATCGCTGTCCGCAGTGATGGATAACGAAGCGGATGAACTGGAACTTCGTCGAGTGCTTAATGCATTTGATGATGCCGAAACCCGTGATACCTGGTCTCGTTACCAAGTCGCTCGGGCGGTGATGCACAAGGATCTTCTAATCCCTCGTCTGGATATTGCTGCGGCCGTTTCTGCTGCACTGGCTGATGAAGCCGTTCCGGCAAAAGCTGCTCGCGGTCCTTGGCGTAGCCTGGGCCGTCTGGCAGTCGCTGCTTCGGTGACCGTCGCTGTATTGGCAGGTGTCCGCCTGTACAACCAGGACGAAATCGCCGGTGCCGAACTGGCCCAGCAGACCCAGCAACCGGTCATGGCCGGCCCGCAGGTCAAGGGTCCAGCCGTACTGGCCGGCTACAAGGAAAGCTCCGATACCACCGGGCCTATGGCCAACGGTGTACTTCAAGGGCAATCCGGCTGGCAGGATCAGCGTCTTCCAGGCTACCTGCGCCAACACGCACAGGAATCGGCCTTGAAAGGCACTGAAAGCGCTCTGCCTTACGCCCGCGCTGCAAGCCTGGAAAACCGCTAGTCCGCCAAGGAGCTTTATGCGCGCCATACCGCTCCTTGCGCTTTTGCTCAGTGGCTGGTTTGCAGTCCCCGCCCATGCCGATGAAGCCCAAGACTGGCTGACGCGTCTTGGGCGGGCGGAGCAGCAGCAAAGCTTTCAGGGCACCTTCATCTACGAGCGTAACGGTAGTTTTTCTACCCATGACATCTGGCATCGTGTCCAGAATGGTCAGGTCCGTGAGCGGCTTTTGCAGCTCGATGGTTCTGCCCAGGAAGTCCTGCGGGTCGATGGCCGTACCCAATGCGTGAGCGGCACGCTGGTTGCCGGGCTTGGGGGCTCCCCCAATACCTCTGCGCGTACCCTTGATCCGCAAAAACTCAAAGCATTCTACGATCTTGCCGTCATCGGCAAATCGCGCGTGGCCGGTCGGAATGCGGTGATCGTCTCCGTGACCCCCCGCGATCAATACCGTTATGGTTTTGAGCTGCATCTGGATCGTGAAACTGCGCTGCCATTGAAGTCATTGTTGCTTAACGACCAGGGCCAGTTGCTGGAGCGTTTCCAGTTCACCCAGCTCAATACATCGGTGCCTGACGATCGTGATTTGCAGCCCAGTGGCGAATGCACGCCGGTGGCGGTGACCAACGCCAAGGCCCCGGAGGTCGAGATCCCTCAGGATTGGCGCCTCGACTGGTTGCCACCAGGCTTTCAGCTGGTCAACAGCAGTGCCCATAAAGACTCCCACACCAAGGTAACCGTCAGCAGTCTGATGTATGACGATGGTCTGGCGCGTTTTTCGGTATTCCTGGAGCCGCTTAACGGTGCGACCGTAAACGAGACCCGCACCCAGTTGGGCCCGACAGTCGCCGTTTCACGGCGGTTGAATACCCTGGAAGGCGAGGTGATGGTGACCGTCGTCGGCGAGATCCCGATTGGCACCGCCGAGCGAATTGCGCTGTCACTACGCAGTGGCACCGTGCCCGCCAAGCCTTGAGTTGTTAATCCTATGTTCATCCTGATATTTCAATGTTGCGCAGGAGATAGTCGATGCCTGCCTCTGCCGAGAGCATGAAATGTCTGGATCATTTTTTTCACTTGCTAATATCCCCTATGTTTTTTATAGGTCAGGGCTTAACGGCCCTGGCCTTGTTTTGTTCGCGGAACAAAAATGTCGGTCGCAGTTTTTCGGCGTTTATTGAACCCTGTCGCTCAACCCTGCTCGTCGTAACGGGAGCTGTATGTCGATACCACGTTTGAAGTCTTACCTATCCATAGTCGCCACGGTGCTGGTGCTGGGTCAGGCCGTTACCGCGCAAGCGGCCGAGCTGCCTGACTTCACCCAACTGGTGGAGCAGGCGTCGCCTGCCGTGGTGAACATCAGTACTACGCAGAAGCTGCCGGATCGTAAGGTCTCCAACCAGCAGATGCCCGACCTGGAAGGCCTGCCGCCGATGCTGCGGGAGTTCTTCGAACGCGGCATGCCCCAGCCGCGCACGCCGCGTGGCGGTGGTGGCGGCCAGCGTGAGGCCCAGTCCCTGGGCTCGGGCTTCATCATCTCGCCTGACGGCTACATCCTCACCAACAACCACGTGATTGCCGACGCCGACGAGATCCTGGTGCGCCTGGCGGACCGCAGTGAGCTGAAAGCCAAGCTGGTGGGCACCGACCCACGTTCCGACGTGGCCCTGCTGAAAATCGAAGGCAAGGACCTGCCGGTGCTGAAACTGGGCAAATCCCAGGACCTGAAAGCCGGCCAATGGGTCGTCGCCATCGGTTCGCCGTTTGGTTTTGACCATACTGTGACCCAGGGTATCGTCAGCGCCATCGGTCGCAGCCTGCCGAACGAAAACTACGTGCCGTTCATCCAGACCGACGTGCCGATCAACCCGGGCAACTCCGGCGGTCCGTTGTTCAACCTGGCGGGTGAAGTCGTTGGCATCAACTCGCAGATCTACACCCGCTCCGGTGGTTTCATGGGCGTTTCGTTCGCGATTCCGATCGATGTGGCCATGGACGTTTCGAACCAGCTGAAAACTGGTGGCAAAGTCAGCCGCGGCTGGCTGGGCGTGGTGATCCAGGAAGTGAACAAGGACCTGGCTGAATCCTTCGGTCTCGACAAGCCGGCCGGTGCCCTGGTCGCGCAGATCCAGGACGATGGCCCTGCTGCCAAAGGTGGCCTGCAAGTCGGTGACGTGATCCTGAGCATGAACGGCCAGCCGATCGTCATGTCTGCGGACTTGCCACACCTGGTGGGCGCGCTCAAGGCCGGCAGCAAGGCCAAGCTGGAAGTGATTCGTGACGGCAAGCGCCAGAACGTCGAACTGACCGTCGGTGCGATCCCGGAAGAAGGCGCGGCGCTGGATGCGCTGGGCAACAGCAAGCCAGGTGCCGAGCGCAGCAGCAATCGCCTGGGCATTGCTGTAGTCGAGTTGACCGACGAACAGAAAAAGAGCTTCGACCTCAAGAGCGGTGTAGTGATCAAGGAAGTCCAGGACGGTCCTGCCTCCCTGATCGGCCTGCAACCAGGTGATGTCATCACCCACCTGAACAACCAGGCTATCAACTCCACCAAAGAGTTCACCGACATCGCCAAGGCGCTGCCGAAGAACCGTTCGGTGTCGATGCGCGTCCTGCGTCAGGGGCGTGCCAGCTTCATTACCTTCAAACTGGCCGAGTAATCCGCTAGTCCAATAAAAAGCCCCGCTCTCGATGTTCGAGAGCGGGGCTTTTTTGTGGCTGAAAGGTTTAGCCCATCATGTCTTTGATCATGCGTTCCTGGTCGATCAGTTCACGCTGGCGTGCGTCGATACGTGACGAAAGCGGGAAGTTGCTGCCGGCGCGACGCTTGGCGAAATCCAATTGCTGGATGGCCTGCTTGAAATCTCCCACCAGCGCGAAGTACTCGGCCCGGGCCTGATGCAGGCCGATGATATTGCCCGACAACCCACGGGTTTCCGCAACCTGGTACCAGACGTCCGGATCGTCCGGGCGAGACTTCAACAATCCTTCCAGGGCTTTTTCCGCGTCAGCGTTGCGGTTCTGCTTGAGCAGAAGATCCACACGAACCTGGTTCAGCGGATAGTTGCCTGGATATTGCGTCAACATTCGGTCCGTACGCTGCTGGGCATCCGGCAGGCGATTGTTGGTCATGTCCAGCTCGATCTGCGCCAGGTTGTAGGTGATGTCGTTGGGCGCCTTGGCCAGCAGCGGCTTGAGGTTTTCCCGGGCCAGGTTGAACTGGGCACCCTTGATCTGAGCGATGGCGAGGCCATAACGCGCGATATCGTTCTTCGGATTTTCATCCAGCTGGGCCTGGAAACGTTTGGCGGCCAGCCCCGGGGTGTCTTCGTAATACAGTTGCACTCGAGCACGGATCAGTTGATAGCGCAGGCTGTCCTCAATGCCACCCAGCTTGGCTTGCTCCGCACGGTTGCGGGTGTCGGCGATCCGCGATTCGGTTACCGGGTGAGTCAGCAGGAATTCAGGCGGCTTGGCATCGAAACGGTACTGGCGCATCAAGCGCTCGAACATGGTTGGCATGGACCGTGGGTCGTAGCCGGCTTTCTCCAGGTTGAGAATGCCGATGCGGTCAGCCTCTTGCTCGTTTTGCCGGGAAAAGCGCCGTTGCTCCTGGATCGCGGCGGCCTGGCTGCCGGCGATCGCGGCAATGCCCGCATCGCCTGC
This sequence comes from Pseudomonas sp. G5001, assembly GCF_013385475.1. Taxonomy (NCBI): domain Bacteria; kingdom Pseudomonadati; phylum Pseudomonadota; class Gammaproteobacteria; order Pseudomonadales; family Pseudomonadaceae; genus Pseudomonas; species Pseudomonas sp. G5001. The sequence goes on along the minus strand of NZ_JACAPZ010000029.1, from coordinate 195,470 downwards.
GCCAGCGGCGGCAGCGATGATGCCGCCGAGCAGCGCAGCCATCATCGGGATCTGCATGCGCTGCTGTGCTTCCACGCCTCGTGCGAAGTGACGTTGGGACAAGTGAGCCAATTCATGGGCCAGTACCGAGGCATATTCGCCTTCGGTCTGGGCGTTGAGGAACAGGCCGCCGTTGACCCCGACGATGCCGCCCGGTGCGGCAAAGGCGTTCAACTGCGGGCTGTTGATCAGAATGAATTCCAGGCGCCGGTCATTGACCTGGCTGGTTTCCACCAGCTTATAAACGCTGGATTCGACGTAATCCTTGAGCTGCGGGTCGTTGAGTTGCGAGACCTGGCCACGCAGGTAGGCCAGCCATGCCCGACCCAGATCGTATTCCTGTTTTGGCGAAACAATGGCAGAACTGGCGTCGCCAAGTGACGGCAGGTCGTCGGCGAAGCCTGGAGAGGCAAGCAGGCAAGCCAGCGTCAGCAGGGTAGGGCGCAAAAAAGTCATGCACAAAGCCTTTCGACAAAGAGCTTACTGTAGCCGGACACTGAGCTTCGGACCAGATATTCTAAGCGCCCTCGACGCCCACCCGGAGTTAGACCATGACCGACGCTGTAGCCTTCGATGCCGAACTGGATGCCAGTGGCCTTAACTGCCCGCTGCCCTTGCTCAAGGCCAAGCTGGAGCTCAATCGGCTGGCCAGCGGCGCGGTGCTCAAGGTGATCGCCACGGACGCTGGCTCCCAGCGGGACTTTCGTACGTTTGCCAAGCTGGCCGGCCACACCCTGCTGCATGAAGAAGACGAAGCGGGCGTCTATCGTTACTGGTTGCGCAAGGCCTGAATCGCTTGAATATGCTGTCCTTATCGCCTGAGGTTTATTGATGTTCAAAGTGTTACGTGACTGGATTCAGCGCTACTTCTCCGACGAAGAAGCCGTGGTGCTGGCCGTCCTGCTATTTCTTGCCTTTACGGCCGTGCTCACTTTGGGCGGCATGCTGGCGCCGGTACTGGCGGGGATGGTTCTGGCATACCTGATGCAAGGCCTGGTCTCCATCCTGGAGCGTCTGCGCTTGCCGGGTGGGGCAGCGGTGGGTCTGGTGTTTGCCTTGTTCATGGGGCTGTTGCTGGTATTTATCGTGATCGTGGTGCCTTTGCTGTGGCACCAGTTGATCACCTTGTTCAACGAGCTACCGGGCATGCTCGCCAAGTGGCAGTCATTGCTGCTGCTGTTGCCTGAGCGCTATCCGCACCTGGTGTCGGACGAGCAGGTCCTGCAGGCCATTGAGGTGGCTCGCGGCGAAATCGGAAAGTTCGGACAATGGGCGCTGACCTTTTCCCTTTCGAGCTTGCCGCTGCTGGTCAACATCATGATCTACCTGGTACTGGTGCCGATCCTGGTGTTTTTCTTCCTCAAGGACCGCGAGATGATCGGTCGCTGGGTGCGTGGCTATCTGCCCCGTGAGCGTGCGCTGATTACCCGGGTCGCCGAGGAAATGAACCGGCAGATTGCCAACTACATCCGCGGCAAGGTTATCGAGATTTTTATCTGCGGTGGCGTCACTTACATCGGTTTTGTCGCGCTGGGGCTTAACTACGCTGCCCTGTTGGCGCTGCTGGTGGGTGTTTCAGTGGTGGTGCCATACGTTGGCGCGGTGGTGGTGACGGTGCCGGTGATGTTGATCGCGCTGTTCCAGTGGGGCTGGAGTGATCAGTTCATCTACCTGATGGCGGTGTATGGCATCATCCAGGTGCTGGACGGCAACGTGCTGGTGCCGCTGCTGTTCTCCGAGGCGGTGAACCTGCATCCGGTGGCGATCATCTGTGCGGTGTTGTTGTTTGGCGGGTTGTGGGGCTTCTGGGGGGTGTTCTTTGCGATTCCCCTGGCGACGCTGTTCAAGGCGGTGCTGGATGCCTGGCCTCGGCAGGAGCCGGTGGTGGCGCCGTTACTCTGATATTTGTGGTGCCGGTGCAGGGCCTCATCGCGGGCAAGCCCGGCTCCCACATTGACTGAGTTGTCCTGTCGAACAATGATCACAGGTGGGAGCTGGCTTGGCTGCGATAGCTATTTCAAAGCCAGCAGGTGAATCAAGCCTGGTTCAGCGCCTGTGCCGCTTCGAGCACTGCATCCACATGGCCTGGCACTTTCACACCGCGCCATTCCTGGCGCAGTACGCCATTCTTGTCGATCAGGAAGGTGCTGCGATCAACACCCAGGTATTCCTTGCCATACAGCTTCTTCAGCTTGATCACATCAAACAGCTGGCAAACCGCTTCGTCCTTGTCGCTGATCAGCTCAAAGGGGAATTCCTGCTTTGCCTTGAAGTTCTCGTGGGACTTCACGCTGTCCCGGGACACGCCAAACACCTCGGTGTTGGCCGCCTTGAACGCAGCATGCTGGTCACGGAAGCCCTGGCCTTCAGTGGTGCAGCCCGGGGTGCTGTCTTTCGGGTAGAAGTAGATCACCACTTGCTTGCCCTTGAGCCCGGCGAGGCTGAAGGTTTGCCCGCTGGTGGCCTGGGCTTCGAAGTCGGCTACCGGTTGGTCGATCACTACAGACATGAAGACTTCCTTACATAGGGTTCTGTGGGCGCCAAGGCTCGATCAGTGCGTCGAGGTTCAGGGCATCGGCGAAATCCAGGAACTGGTCGCGCAGCCAACTGATCTGCACGCCGGCCGGCAAGGTCACGGTAAAGGTGGCGTTGAGCATGGTGCCGCCGGTCTGCGGAGCCTGATAGGTGTCGCAGGTCAGGTTTTCCAGCTCGACGTTGTGGTCGATAAAGAACTGGCACAGCTCGTTGACGATGTCCGAGCGGTAGGCCGAACTGACATAGGCCACGTAGGGCAGGGCCTGTGGACGGTTCTCCAGGGCGGCGCTGCGCACCACGTTGACCGTGAAGTCATGCTTCTTCGCCAAACCCGGTAAACCGGTTTCAAGGCGGGCCAGGGCATCCCAGGTCCCGGAAATCTGCAGGACCAGCGCACTGCACTCGCCATGGCGGGTCAGGCGGGAGGTCACGACGGCGCAGCGGTTTTCATGGCTGGCGCGGCACAGGACGTTAGTCAGCTCCATGGGGTTGGCGCCAAGGGCACTGATGACAAGGAATTGTTCGCGGACTGTGGGGGTGGACATGCAGCCTTCCTAAAGCGATGAGCGGTCGATACGATGCAAGCGGTATCAATCAAAGGATGAAGGGTAGCGAAAACCATCGCCAAGGGCTAGGAGGTGGCGTTTTCATTACGTAATCAGCTTCATCAAACCCCGCTTTGGCAGAATGATGGCGCTGCCGCGAACTAAGTTGATCCAGAACGCATCCTCAGGCGGTACTTCGCTTGTACAAGCATCTTGGCGCCAGTACCATTACCGCTCTCTTTTTCCGGCAGGAGCGGTTGCATGATTGCGGGCAGTATGGTGGCACTGGTCACACCCATGGATGCACAAGGTAATCTCGACTGGGACAGCCTGGGCAAACTGGTGGACTTCCACCTGCAAGAGGGCACCAACGCCATCGTGGCGGTCGGCACCACAGGTGAATCGGCCACACTGGATGTGGAAGAACACATCGAAGTGATCGAGTTCGTGGTCAAGCGCGTTGCAGGGCGCATTGCTGTCATCGCCGGCACGGGCGCCAATTCGACCCGCGAAGCGATCGAATTGACCAGCAACGCCAAGAAAGCCGGCGCCGATGCCTGCCTGCTGGTGACGCCGTACTACAACAAGCCGACCCAGGAAGGCCTGTACCTGCACTTCCGCGCCGTTGCCGAAGCGGTCGATATCCCGCAGATCCTCTACAACGTACCCGGTCGCACCGCCTGCGACATGAAGGCCGAGACCGTGATCCGCCTGTCCACCGTACCGAACATCATCGGTATCAAGGAAGCCACCGGTGACCTGCAGCGCGCCAAGGACATCCTGGCCGGCGTCAGCAGCGACTTCCTGGTGTATTCCGGTGACGACGCCACGGCGGTCGAGCTGATCCTGCTGGGCGGCAAAGGCAACATCTCGGTGACTGCCAACGTTGCACCGCGCGCCATGAGCGAGCTGTGTGCCGCGGCCATCGCCGGTGATGCGGTCAAGGCCCGGGCGATCCACGAACAACTGGCACCGCTCAACAAAACCCTGTTTATCGAATCCAACCCTATCCCCGTGAAATGGGCGCTGCATGAGATGGGCCTGATGCCGGACGGTATCCGTCTGCCGCTCACCTGGCTCAGCGAAGCCTGTCACGAACCGCTGCGACAGGCCCTGCGCCAGTCCGGCGTCCTGGTTTAATTGAGGAAGCACTACGCATGAAGCGATTGGCCGGACTTTCCGCACTTGCCTTGATTATCTCCAGCACCAGTGGCTGCGGTTGGATCTGGGGCCCGGAAGGCTACTTCCGCGACCGCGGTAGCGATTACCTGGAAGCCCAACAAACCGCCCCGATGAAATTGCCGCCGGACGTCAATGTCGCCAAGCGCCTTGACCCGTTGCTGCCGATTCCGCGCAACGTGGCCGACGACACCGTCAAGGGTGAATACGAAGTGCCGCGTCCACAGCCGTTGTCGGCCGTGGCCGATGCCAGCGACTACAGCCTGCAGAAGAGCGGCGACACCCGTTGGGTCATGGCCCAGCGCCCACCTGCCGAAGTCTGGCCGGTGGCCGTGCAGTTCTTCCAGGACAACGGTTTCCGCCTTGACGAACAACGCCCGCAGACCGGTGAGTTCACCACCGCGTGGCAGCACACCAGCGAACTGTCGGCATCCATGGCCAAGCGCCTGCAGGCCGGTGGTGTAGCCAATGACAGCGAAGCCCGCATCCGCGTGCGTATCGAGCCAGGCGTGCAACGCAACACCAGTGAAGTCTACGTAGTCAGCGCCGAGCGTCCTGCCGGCAGCACCGCCAACGTCGACTTCACCCCACGCTCGGTCAACACCGGCGTGGACGCTGCCCTGGTCGACGAAATGCTCGCCAGCATGAGCCGTATTTCCGAGAAGGGCGGCTCCGTCTCCCTGCTCGCCGCCGGTAGCTTTGACACACCTAGCCGCGTCAGCCTCAGCGAAGACGGCAGCGGCAACGTGGTGCTCAACCTGGGTGAAGACCTGGACCGCGCCTGGTCGAGTGTCGGCCGCGCGCTGGAGCACGGCGAATGGCGCGTTGAAGACATCAACCGCAGCCTGGGCCTGTACTACATCAACCTGGCCGAAAAAGCCGAGAAGAAAGACGACGAGCCAGGTTTCTTCAGCAAGTTGTTCGGCAGCAAGCCGACCAAGGAAGAGATCGAGACCCGCGCCGAGCGTTACCAGGTTCGTTTGAGCAAGGTAGGCGAAAGCGTGCAAGTCACCGTCGAGAAAAACATCAACACCGTGGCGCCGGCAGAAGTGGCGCGCAAAGTGTTGGGCGTGATTCAGGACAACCTGGGCTGATCCGATGCGTTTTGCCGTTCTCGGCAGCGGTAGCCAAGGGAACGGCACGCTTGTAGCCCATGACGACACGTACGTCCTGGTGGATTGTGGTTTCTCCCTGCGGGAAACCGAGCGGCGCCTGCTGCGCCTGGGGGTTCACCCCGCGCAGCTGAGCGCGATTCTGGTGACCCACGAACATGCCGACCACGTGCATGGCGTGGGTTTGCTGTCTCGGCGCTACAATCTTCCGGTGTACCTGAGTCGCGGTACCTTGCGCGGGATGCGCAAACCGATTGAGCCCGCAGGTTTGCTGGCCGGTGGCGAACAATTGCAGATCGGTGCCTTGAGCATCGATGTGATTGAAGTGGCCCACGATGCCCAGGAACCGACGCAATACGTATTCAGTGACGGTGAACGGCGTTTTGGCCTGCTCACTGACCTGGGTTCGTACTGCGCCAAGGTGCTGGACGGTTACCGGGACCTCGACGCATTGATGATCGAGTCCAACCACTGCCGTGACCTGCTTGCGCGTGGCCACTACCCGGCCTTTCTCAAGCAGCGGGTCGGCGGGCAGTTTGGACATTTGAACAACCACCAGGCGGCGTACCTGGTGTATGAGTTGGGCTGGCAAGACCTGCAACACCTGGTCCTGGCCCACCTGAGCAGCAAGAACAACCTGCCGCAGCTGGCCCGGCAATGTTTTGTCGACACCCTTGGGTGCGACCCGGACTGGCTGCAACTGGCCGATCAAGATTCAGGGCTCGACTGGCGACACATCGCCTAGCCCACCTACTTAGCAAGCGGAGCCCATCATGGAAAAACGTGAAGAACTCTACCGCGGCAAAGCCAAATCGGTTTACAAGACCGACGACGCCAACCGCTTGATCCTGCTGTTTCGCAACGACACCTCGGCGTTCGACGGCAAGCGCATCGAACAGCTCGACCGCAAAGGCATGGTGAACAACAAGTTCAACGCCTTCATCATGCAGAAACTCGAAGCGGCCGGCATTCCGACCCAATTCGACAAACTGCTGGGCGACAACGAATGCCTGGTGAAAAAACTCGACATGATCCCGGTCGAGTGCGTCGTGCGTAACTATGCGGCCGGCAGCCTGGTGAAGCGTTTGGGCGTGGAGGAGGGCCTCAAGCTCAACCCCTACACCTTCGAGCTGTTCCTGAAAGACGACGCCAAGGGTGACCCGTTCATCAACGAATCCCACGTGGTGGCATTTGGTTGGGGCACCGCTGAGCAACTGGCTCGCATGAAGGAGCTGTCGCTGAAGGTCAACGACGTCCTGAGCAAACTGTTCGACGACGCCGGCCTGCTGCTGGTGGACTTCAAACTGGAATTCGGCGTGTTCCACGACGGCTCCATCGTCCTGGGCGACGAATTCAGCCCGGACGGCTGCCGCCTGTGGGACAAAGACACTCGCAAGAAGATGGACAAAGACCGCTTCCGCCAGGGCCTCGGTGACGTTATCGAAGCCTACGAAGAAGTCGCCAACCGTCTCGGCGTACCGCTGTAATCGACGCAAGCATCTGATAGCACGGAAAAAAATCGCTTTTGCGCTTTGCTTCCAGGAAACAGGCTGTTATGATGCGCGCCGTTGGAGAGATGCCAGAGTGGCCGAATGGGACGGATTCGAAATCCGTTGTACCTTCACCGGTACCTAGGGTTCGAATCCCTATCTCTCCGCCATTATTGAAAAATGAAAAACCCCCGATAACTTCAATGTTGTCGGGGGTTTTTTGCTTTCAGTCAGAAACTGCATAATGAATTCTGCTACGGTCTTCGTTAATTGGCGCTTCGGACATCGGTCATGAATTTTAAAAAAGTACTGGCGCATTTGCAGGCTGAAGTTCCCGAGCTATTGGCTGTGTATGTGTTCGGTAGCCAAGTGACGGGTGAGGCAGGTAGTGAGAGTGATCTGGATGTTGCGGTCCTTTCTGCGGGAGTGGTCGAGCCTTTATTGCTATGGCAGCTTTCTGGGGAGTTGGCCGATATCGTTGGAGTTCCCGTCGACTTGCTTGATTTGCGCGCAGCCTCAACGGTAATGCAATACCAAGTATTGACCACTGGGCGTCGGCTCTGGTCCGGGAACGTCCAGGCGGGTCTATTCGAGAGCTACGTCCTGAGCGAAAAAACCGCGCTGGACACGGCAAGGGCTGAGTTGTTGGCGGATATCCAGAAGGAAGGGAAAGTTTATGGTCGATGATGTTCTCATCAATAAAGCAGCCAGTATTGAGCGTTGCGTTGCGCGCGCCCGTCAGGAATACGATAAGGATCCCACCAGCTTCACCACCGATTTCACGCGCCAGGATGCGGCGATTTTGAATATTCAGCGTGCCTGTGAGGCAGCGCTGGACATGGGCCAGCATTTGATTCGTCGTGAGCGCCTGGGTGTTCCACAAGGAGCTCGTGACGTGTTTGAGTTGTTATGTCAGGGCGGTTGGGTCAATCCTGCGTTGCTGACCAACCTGAAGAACATGGTCGGGTTCCGTAACATTGCTGTTCACGAGTACCAGACGCTTCAATTGCCGATTACTGTAGCGATCATTACAAAACACCTGGATGAGTTTCTAGCATTTAGTTCGCATATTTTGACCAAGGATGCGGGGTTGGAAAATAAACAAGTCTAATCTGTAAATTTTCCATCCCTCTGAATAAGTTTTCCTGCTGCGGTGTTCACCACACAGACCACTCAGGAAACGCCCATGAACAATCCCGCCGACCGCTACGACCGCCTGACCCGCACCTTCCACTGGCTGACCGCCGCCCTGGTGATCTTCATGTTCGCCAGCGCCCACGTCTGGGAAAACCTGGAAAAAGGCACGCCACTGCGCAAGGGCCTGCAATCGGTCCATATCTCCCTGGGCATCGCCATGGCGGTGCTGATCGCTGCACGTATCCTCTGGCGTGTGTTCGGCGGCAATCACCCAAAGGCCGACAATCACCCTGCGCTTAACGTGGCCGCCAAAATCGCCCACGGCTGTCTATACCTGTTGTTACTGACGCAGGTGACCCTGGGCTTCCTGTTCCGCTGGGCCCAGGGCGAGCCCTTCAACTTTTTCGGACTGTTCCCGGTGCCAGCGCCTTTTGTGATTGATCACGAATTGCGTGGCACCCTGGGCGGCCTGCACAACAATGTCGCCTGGGCGATCATCGTACTCGCCGGGCTGCATGCCTGCGCCGCGCTGTGGCATCACTACATCCAGCGCGACAGCACGTTGCGCCGCATGCTGCCGGCCCCTCGTGGCGATCTTCCCTACTGAGTTTGCTGCTGTACTTTCCCTATCGTTACGGAGCATGAATGCCATGAAGAATCGTCCCGAGCACGCCGTTGGTTACCGCACCGCTTTGTTCTTTGGCGCCTGTATGGCCGCCGCGCTATTGGCCGGCCAGGCCCATGCCTCCGGTGACGAATCGGCGCCGCCCAAGCCCAACTGCCCCAAAGGCCAGGTCTGGGATACCAAGACCGGCAAGTGTGTGCTGCAAACCAGCAAGGCCACGTCGGACGCCGACCGCACCGACTACGCCTACCGCCTGGCCAAGGACGGGCGTTACGAAGAAGCCCTGTCACTGCTCGACACCCTGCAAAACCCGAACACCGCCAAGGCCCTGAACTACCGCGGCTACGCCACCCGCAAACTGGGGCGCACCGATGAAGGCATCAGCTACTATCTGAAGTCCGTGGCACTGGACCCCAACTACGCACAAGTCCGTGAGTACCTGGGGGAGGCCTACGTCATCAAGGGCCGTGTGGACCTGGCCCAGGAGCAACTGGTGAAGATCAAGGCGTTGTGCAGCACCACCTGCGAAGAGTACGAAGACCTGGCAGAAGCCATCGCCGCCGCGCCTCAGGCTTGAAGCTGTGAGCGAACAGCCGGGAGATTGCCATCACCACAGACGCTGAGTTGCGCCGAGAGTTGAGCCAGCTGTTGCCACGTTTATGGCGATACGGGCTGGTGCTGTCGCGACAAAAGCATGTGGCTGATGACCTGGTGCAAGCCACCTGCGTGCGGGCGTTGGAGCGTGCAGGCCAGTTCGTGGCTGGCACGCGGCTGGACCGCTGGTTGCTGACGATCATGCATTCGATCTGGCTTAACGAATTGCGCGCCCAGCGAGTACGGCAAGGGCAGGGGTTTGTCGACGCCGAGCAGGCGTTGTCGTTCGACGGTGAAGCCCTGGCTCAGGACCAGGTCCTGGCCGCGCAGGTGATCAAGCGCGTCAATGCATTACCCGAAGCGCAGCGGGAGACTGTTTTTCTGGCCTACGTCGAAGGCCTCTCATACAAGGAAATTGCCGAAGTCCTGCATATTCCCGTAGGAACGGTGATGAGCCGGTTGGCCGCTGCACGCATGAAGCTGGCTGAAACTGCGCACTCAAGCGGCTTGTTGGATAAATCGAGCGGAGAACGACGATGACTCAAAATACACCACCGTCGGATGAACTGCTGGTGGCTTACCTGGACGGTGAGTTAGACCCTCGGCAGCGCCAGCTTATCGATAACCTGCTGGGGATCGATCCTGCCGTGACAGCCCGCTTGGAGCTGCTCAAGCGCGGCCACTTGCCGTTCAAATCAGCCTTCGATTCGGTTCTCGATCAAGCCCCTACAGAGCGTTTGCAGGTGATGCTCGATGCGTTGCCGCCGACACAAACACCCACCCTGAGTCGACGCAAATTTCTCGCGGTAGCAGCAAGCTTTGCGGTGGCCGGTGTGGTCGCTGATCGCTTGTTCATGACCTGGCCCCGGCCTGAGCCCGGTTCGGGCTGGCGTGCCTCGGTTGCCGAATACATGGCGCTGTATACGCCCCAGACCCTGGAAAACCTCAGCGCCGATCCCGACGCCCATATCGCCCAGCTGAGTTCGGTCGGGACCCAGCTCGGCCTGCCGTTGAACCCGGATGCAGTACACCTGCCTGGCGCCGAATTTCGCCGCGCACAAATCCTCGATTATGACGGCGTACTGATCGGTCAACTGACCTACCTCGACGCGCGCCACGGCCCGCTGGCGCTGTGCATTACGGCGGCGAAAAAAGGTGCGGTGGCCATGGCCACCGAACAGCGCCGGGGCATGAACGTGGTGTTTTGGTCCAGCCCGTCCCATGCGTTCATGTTGATTGGCAGAAACCCGTTCGAGGATTTGCAGATCATGGCGCGCAGTGCCGAGAAGGCTTTGTCGGCATAGCTTCAATGAGACGATGAGGGCGTCTGCAACGCCCGCCACCGAGCCGGCGTCGTCCCCTCCCAGGAACGAAACGCACGATAAAACGAGTTGGTATCTTCATAGCCCACCAGGCACGCGATCTCGTCTATCTCAATCGACGGCTCGGTGAGCAGATGCCGCACCACTTCCTGGCGGGTTTCCAGCATCAGTTGCCTGAAACTGGTGCCGGCCTCGGTAATGCGCCGTTGCAACGTGCGTTCGCTCATGCCCAGCTCCCGCGCTACCTCGACCATCTCGGGGCGGCCACTGGCCAGGAAGCGCTTGAGGGTGATCTTGACCTGATGGCTGATGCTGGCCGGTGTCGAGGCCTCCGCAAGCGCTGCCACCAGGCCCGGGTTCAGCATTTCGAGCATTTGCGGGTTGTACGCCGGAAAAGGTCGGTCCAGATCGGCGGCGTCCAGTATCAGCGCGTTGCGCCCGGCACCAAAACGCACGGAGCAACCGAAAAACTCGGCCAGTGCACGGCTGCCATCGTCCGGGCGAACCAGTTCGACCTGCAGGGGAGTGATCTGCGTCCGTGCTCCCCGTCGCCCCAATTCAACAAACGTCGCAAACGCCGCATCCACCAGCAGCGCAGGCGGTAATTCTGGCGTGTGCAACCAGTCGATGGTCACCGTACAGGCACGGCCATCCTCGCAAACCAGCAGGCGCTCGGGTGTGCACAATTGCTTGAAGCGGGCGAGGCGGTGCAGGCCATCCCGATAATCCCGGGCGATAAAAGCGGCAAAGCTGGAGGGTGGAAGCGCGGTGATATCCAGCCGCGTCACCAGTAATATCCCGACAGCCGGATCAGGATTAAGTATGCGCACCGCCTCCCACAAGCGAAAGAACTCCAGCGTCGTCACCTGCCGCCGGTCTCGCCGCTCGCGGATATGCAGGGTCATGGGCAAGCGTGCCTGACGCAACACCACCGACGGCTCCAGCCCGACGCTCTGCAGCGCCAGCCAGAACACATCCGGTATGTTGAAACGGGGTTGGGTCACGTCAGGCATGCGGCACCTTTTTCAAAAGCGTGAGATTAATCCGAGGCCGACACGCTGAGGTCATGCCACTTTTTATCCGACTCGGCCAAGTCTGCTGCTGCCCGGGCGGCGTATTGCACGGCATCGCTGCCGATCAGCAAGCGTAGCGGGGCGTCTTTGTTCAGTGCCAGCTCCAGCACGATTTCGGCAACCCGGTCCGGACCCGTCGGCAGGATGCCGGGGGAGTTGAGCAATTCAACCAGGGCGCCGACCGTTTGTTGGTAGGGCTCACTGATGGCCGGAATCGTCATGGAACTGCCCGACCAGTCCGTGCGCATGCCGCCCGGCTCCAGCACGGTCACCTGGATGCCCAGTGGTGTGACTTCCTGTGCCAGTACTGTGGAAAATCCACCGACTGCCCATTTCGCACTCTGATACGCGGCCAGGCCGGCCATGCCGATGCGGCCACCCAACGACGATACCTGGAAGATATGCCCACGGCCCTGGGCGCGCAGCACCGGCACCACCGCCTTGCTCACGTGCACCACACCATAGAAGTTGGTGCTGATCTGCGCGGAAAAATCCTCCAGCGTCACATCTTCCACCGACGCCAGGTCACCGTAGCCGGCGTTATTGACCACCACATCCAGGCGACCAAAATGTTTCACCGCGGCATCCACCGCTTCCAGCACCTGCTGGTTATTGGTCACGTCCAGCGTGACCGGATAAATCGCCTCGCCGTATTCGGCCACCAAGTCATCCAACTGCTTGGGATTGCGCGCGGTGGCAACCACACGATCACCGGCGCGCAGGGCGGCTACGGTAATCGAGCGGCCGAGGCCGCGGGAACTGCCGGTGATAAACCATATCCTGGACATTCGAACACCTCTTCGTTTGAGACTGCGGGAGTAACTTGTGAACGAATGATGGTCGACGGGCCTCTCTCATACACTAGCAAGAGGCCGCCAAGTGACTTGCATATCACGCCATTTATTCTGCGGCCAACCGTGCCGACAGGCTTTCGATAAACACCGTCTCCGCCCGGCTCATCTTCTGCTCACGGTTCCACAGCAGGTGGATATCCACGTCGGTAATCCCTTCGTCTGGCGGCAAGCGCCAGAGCAACCCATGCTTCACATCCTCGGCCACCACATGAATCGGCAGGCAGCCCAGGCCAAACCCGGCAATCACCAACCGCCGCACTTCCTCCAGGCTGGAGGACGACGCCACGATGCGCCCGCTGAAGCCCTGCTGGTCGCGAAAGATCGTCAACGGCGAGAGCATCCCGCCGATCTGGTCGCTGGTAAAACTCACGAAGTTCTCCGACTGCAAATCTCCCTCCGCCAGCCCGGTGCGTCCGAACAACGGGTGATGCCGCCCGCAAAAAAATGCATAACGCTGACGCAGGAACAGGTGCTGCTCCAGCCGTGGTTGCGGCCGGCGATTGAGGCTCAGGCCCAGCGTCGCGGTTTTCTCCAGCAGGGCGGCGACGATGTCAGAGCTGCGCATCACCTCAACGTCCAGGTCGACCCGGGGATGCTGGCGATGGAAGTCCGCCAGGAAGTCATCAAAGGTGTCCGAACTGATCCGGCTGATCATCAGCAACCGCACTTTGCCAAGCACCTCGTCGCCAGGCTTTTGCAGGGCGTTGCTCATCTGCGAGACCTGGCCATACATCTCGCCGGCGATCGCGAAAATCTGCTCGCCGGCTTCGGTCAGCACGAAGCGCGGGCCGCGCCGGGCGATCAACTGGCAGTCGAGCTGTTCTTCCAGGCGCTTGAGCGCCTGGCTGATGGCCGGCTGGGTGAGGTGCAGGCGGGCGGCGGCGCGACTGATGCTCAACTCCTGGCCGATCACCCGGAAGGTGCGCAACAGGTTCCAGTCCAGGCGGTCATTGAGCAGCGGATGAACATCGCGGCGATTTTCAGGCATGTCGACAGCTCGATAATAAGCAGGATTTATAATCGGAATAATAAATAGAAAATTGACTAATCATAGGGCCGAGACGAAAAATCACCCTCAACCAGCGCCATCAGAGCGCGTGCGCCAGACCTTTCTCCTGCCAAAAAAATAACCAAAGGAGCCAGCCCCATGAAGCCTTCCGCTTCGCCGCAGCCGCGCCGTGCCGCGGCCGCCGCTTTCATCGGCACCATGATCGAGTGGTACGACTTTTACATCTACGCCACCGCCGCCGCGCTGGTGTTCGGTCAATTGTTCTTCCCTTCCGACGACAAACTGTTCAGCACCATGGCCGCGTTCGGCACCTTTGCCGTGGGCTTTTTCGCCCGGCCATTGGGCGGCATTGTGTTTGGGCATATCGGTGACCGTATCGGTCGCAAGAAATCCCTGGTGATCACGCTGGTGATGATGGGCGTGGTCACCGTATGTATCGGCCTGTTGCCGACCTACGCGCAGATCGGCGTCGCGGCGCCGGTGTTGCTGGTGCTGCTGCGCATCGTGCAGGGCATCGCCGTTGGCGGGGAGTGGGGCGGGGCGGTGCTGATGGCCGGCGAACATGCACCCAAAGGCCGTCGCAATTTCTTTGCCTCCTTTGCACAGTTGGGCAGCCCGGCGGGTTTGATCCTGTCGTTGCTGGCCTTCAGTGCGGTAACCCGTTTGCCGGAGGCCGACCTGCTCAGTTGGGGCTGGCGCGTGCCGTTCCTGGCCAGTGCCTTGTTGTTGATCGTCGGTCTGGCAATCCGCCTGGGCGTCAACGAATCGCCTGAGTTCCTGGAAGACAAAGCCAAGGCAGAAAAGGCCCGGGCCATCACCCAGGATCAGGCCCCGGTGATCGAAGTGCTGAAAACGGCCTGGCGCCCGCTGCTGCTGTGCATCGGTGCCAACACCCTGGGGATTGCCGGGGTGTATTTCACCAACACCTTCATGATTGCCTACACCACCCAGCAACTTAACCTGCCGCGCTCGTTGATTCTGGAATGCCTGTTTGTCGTGGCCATCATCCAGTTCTGTGTCCAGCCGCTGGCGGCCTGGGTGGCGGAGAAGGTCGGTGCCACACGCTTTCTGTGTGCGATGAGCGTGCTTGCGATGGCCTCGCCTTATCCGATGTTCGTGCTTGTCAGCAGCGGCCAGGCGCCATTGATCATCCTCGGCATCGCCCTGGCCGTGGTGTGCATGGCCTCGTTTTATGCGGTGATTGCAGGCTTCGTCAGCGGCTTGTTCGAAACCCGCGTGCGCTACACCGCCATCTCCCTGGCCTATCAAGTGTGCGGCGCGCTGGCCGGTGGCCTCACGCCGTTGATCGGCACCTGGCTGGCCCATGAATACCAGGGCCAGTGGTGGCCGATGGCTGTGTTCTACAGCGCGATCGCGGCGGTTTCGCTGCTGTGCGTACTTGCGTTGTCCCGGCGTCACGCCACCGCCCACCGTCTTGAAATGGCTTGAAGCGTTTGATCGGAGAATGTGTATGTTGAAGATTGATGGCGAGCGCCTGTGGGCCAGCCTGATGGCCATGGCCGAAATCGGCGCCACGGCCCGCGGTGGCAGTTGCCGCCTGGCGTTGAGCGCCGAAGACCAGGCGGGCCGCGCACTGTTCAGCCGCTGGTGTGAAGAGGCCGGGCTGACCCTGAGCGTCGATGCCATCGGCAACCTGTTCGCCCGCCGGGCTGGCACCGACCCTGAAGCTGCGCCGGTGATGATGGGCAGCCACCTCGACACCCAGCCGGAAGGCGGGCGTTTTGATGGCGTCTATGGTGTGCTGGCCGGACTGGAAGTGATCCGCAGCCTCGACGACCACGGCATCAAGACCCGCAAACCACTGGAAATCGCGGTATGGACCAACGAGGAGGGCGCCCGGTTTACCCCGGCCATGCTCGGCTCGGCGGTGTTCACCGGCACCTTGGCGTTGGATAACGCGCTGGCCACCCGGGATGTCGCCGGTGTCAGCGTGGCGGATGCGTTGCGCAGCACCGGCTACAACGGCGAGCGCCCCTTGGGTGGCGCGGTGGATGCGTATTTTGAAGCGCACATCGAGCAAGGTCCTATTCTGGAAGACAATGCCAAGAGCATTGGCGTGGTCACCGGTGGGCAGGCGATTCGCTGGCTCGACGTGCGCGTGGAAGGCATGGCCGCCCATGCCGGGACTACGCCGATGCTGCTGCGCAAGGACGCCTTGTACGGCGCCGCGCAGATGATCCAGTCGCTGGAAAACCTGGCGGCTGATTTTGCGCCTGAGGGCCTCACGACCGTGGGTGAATTGAGCATCGCCAAGTCGTCGCGCAACACCATTCCCGGCCTGCTGAATTTTACCGTCGACCTGCGCCATCACCGCGACGCCGACATAGAAGCCATGGAGCAACAGGTGCGCACCCGCTTGCAGGATATCGCTGCCCAACGTGGTCTGAGCGTCACCGTCAGCCCGCACTGGATCAGCCCGGCGACACCGTTTGATGCCGAGTGTGTCGCCTGTGTGCAGTCCGCCGTGGATGCGTTGGGTTATGCCCAGCAATCGATTGTCAGCGGTGCTGGCCATGACGCCATCCACCTGGCGCGGTTCTGCCCCACGGCGATGGTGTTCATTCCGTGCGTGGGAGGCTTGAGTCATAACGAAGCCGAAGATGTGCTGCCCGAGGATGTTCGCCAGGGCACCGATGTATTGCTCAATGCCGTGTTGAAACGTGCCGGCCAGGCTAATTAACGAAACATTTCTGCAAGGTTGAACGCGATCAAAATGTAGGAGCTGGCTTGCCTGCGATAGCGGTGGTTCAGGCAACAAATTTGTATCTGAGCCACCGCAATCGCAGGCGAGCCAGCTCCTACAGGTCCGGTGTTCAACCGCAGATGTGTGCCCATCAGGAGAAATCCCATGCGTACTTATTTCCACCCCGAACAACTCCTGCACCATCCTCGCAGCTACTACTCCCGTGGCCAGATGCGTACCCCGCAGGAAGTCCCGGAGCGCGCCCGCAATCTGCTGCTGGCCGCGCAAAACCTGGGCTTCGACATCCAGCAACCCCACGACCACGGCCTTGATCCACTGCTGGCTGTGCACGGTGCGGCCTACCTGGCCTTCCTCCAGGAAGCCCACCAGCGCTGGAAAGAAATCCCCGAAGACTGGGGCGACGAAGTCATGTCCAACATCTTCGTGCGCGAGCCCAACGCCCTGCGCGGCATCCTTGCCCAGGCGGCGCGCTACCTCGCCGACGGCAGTTGCCCAATTGGCGAACTCACCTGGCGCTCGGCCTATTGGTCCGCCCAAAGCGCCGTCGCTGCCGCCCGGGACATCCTCGACGGCGCACCCGCGGCCTACGCGCTGTGCCGCCCGCCAGGCCACCACGCGCGTTTTGATGCAGCCGGTGGGTTCTGCTATATCAACAACGCGGCGGTTGCGGCGCAGGCGTTGCGCGCTGGCTTCGAGCGCGTCGCCGTGCTCGACACCGACATGCACCATGGGCAAGGCATCCAGGAGATTTTCTACGAGCGTGATGACGTGCTGTACGTGTCGATTCATGGCGACCCGACCAACTTCTATCCGGGGGTTGCAGGCTTTGCGGAGGAGCGCGGCGCAGCCAAGGGGGAAGGCTTCAACCTCAACCTGCCGATGGCGCATGGCGCGAGTGAGGCGGTGTTTTTCCAAAAGCTGGAACTGGCATTGAAGGCAGTGAAGGACTTCTCGGCGGACGTGCTGGTGTTGTCGCTGGGGTTCGATATCTACGAGCTGGATCCGCAAAGCAAAGTGGCGGTGACGCGGGAAGGATTTGCGCGGCTGGGGGAGTGCATTCGTGGATTGGGGTTGCCGTGTGTGATCGTGCAGGAGGGCGGGTATCACCTGGAAACGCTGGACAGTAATGCTCAGGCTTTTTTTGCAAGTGCGCAGGCGTGGTCAATGTAACCCGCTGAATAAAGCGCCCCGGACTGCCTTGGAAATACATTCAAGGCGCGTCCGACCCGTGGGCCTTTCACGTCGATAATTTATATCTCTTAACTTCTGGTCGACACCCCTAAAGTCCCGCCCCGACTGGCCGAAACTCTGTCATACGATGTCGTATGCCCATAATGAGAACAATCGCCATGTCGCTCCGCAGCCTGTCCATCGCCCGCCGTGCGGGTCTCGGTTTTGCCTTGATTGCCTTGCTCGTGGCGCTGTTGGGGTTCTTTGCGCTCTCGAACATGGCAAGCATCCGCGAAAGCGCCGTGCAGGTTGAAAGTGGCCTGGTGCCGAAAATGCGCCTGGTCTCGGACATTCGCGAAATCATGCTGCGCATCCGCACTATTTCCCTGCGCATGGCCCTTGATCCCAATCCCGCGAGCCTCTCGCAATACCGCAGCCAGATGGACACCCGCAGCCAGGATCTGGCAAAGAAACTGGCCGACCTGAGTGCGGTGCTTGATACACCTGAGGTACGCAATCTCTACGACCAGTTTCAGGTCTCCCTGCGGCAATACCAGCAAGGCCTCACACAGTCGTTCATCCTTGCCGACAAGCAGCAGACCGCCGAGCTGAACAAGTTGCTGCTGGTGGACATGAAGACCGTGGTCGACGGTTCCGGCAATCAGCTCAATGCCCTGGCCGACTATTACAACGCCCAGATAAACCTGCAGGGCCAGACGGCCGAGTTGCAGTACAGCCGCTCGCGCACGATGGTCTTCGGCTTCGTGCTGCTGGCGGCGTTGAGCACCGTGGCCTTGGCCTGGTTGCTGACGCGTAGCATTGTCGGCCCGCTCAGCCACGCGGTGCGCGCCGCCGAAAACGTCGCTCAAGGCGACCTGACCCAGACCGTTGACGTCACCGGCGATGACGAAGTGACCCGCCTGCTGGTGGCACTGCAGAGCATGCAAGGCAGCCTGCGCAGTACCTTGCAGCTGATTCGCCAGTCGGCCGGGCAGATGGCGGCATCGGCCACCGACCTCAACGGCATCACCGACCAGAGCCGCCGTAGCCTGCAAAAGCAGACCGCTGAAATCGAGCAAGCCGCCACCGCGGTCAACGAGATGACCTCGGCCGCCGATGAGGTGGCACGTAATGCAGTCTCCACTTCCGAATCCACCCGGCTCTCTAATGAAACGGCCCGCGATGGCCAGCAGCGCGTCGGCGAGACGGTCAGCGCGATTCAGGCGTTGAGTACCAACATCGGTGAAACCTCGAGCCTGGTGCAAAACCTCGCCGATCAATCGCGGGACATCGGCAAGGTGCTCGATGTGATTCGCTCCATCGCCGAGCAGACCAACCTGTTGGCCCTGAACGCCGCCATCGAGGCGGCGCGTGCCGGTGAGTCCGGGCGTGGCTTTGCCGTGGTGGCCGACGAAGTGCGTGCGCTGGCCCATCGCACCCAGCAATCGACCCTGGAGATCGACCAGATGGTCACCGCGATGCGCAGTGGCTCCAGCGAAGCACTGACCTCAATGCAATCGAGCACCCAGCGGGCCAGCGAAACCTTGATCCTGGCCGAAGGCGCCGGTGGAGCCTTGAGCCAGATCACCGACTCCATCGACCAGATTCACCAGCGCAACCTGGTCATCGCCAGCGCCGCCGAGGAGCAGGCCCAGGTGGTCAAGGAAGTGGATCGCAACATCGTCAACATTCGTGACCTGTCCGCGCAATCGTCTTCGGGAGCAGGGCAGATCAACGGGTCGAGCCTAGAGCTGGCGCGCTTGGCCGTGTCGCTCAATGAGGCGGTGGCGCGGTTTCAGCTGTAACGGGGTCTACTCGTGCCACGGATGGCACCAGTTCCAGGATACGGTCACGGCCACCTTCGGCCACGAGGTACGTTCCCTTCGTCGTACGCACAATCGACTGTGGCGCCTTCAGGAAAGACAGGATCGTCTGCTGGCGTCCTTGCTTGTCGATCAACAACAAACGCGCGCGGTGGGTGGAATCCTCGTTGATCCATAACCCGCGTTCATCGCACATCAGGAAGGTGGGTTTGTTCAATTGGCTCAGTACCACTGGATCGCTACCGTCCTCGGTTAATTCGCGGACCACACCCTTCTTCTTTTCCGTGTAGAGCATGCGCCCATCGGTACAGCGAACGATCGACTCGCCTTCGCTGAGTTGGTCACGCACGACGCTCAAGGTCTTGTCGCTCCAGCGATAGCGCAGTATGCGGGCAGCTACCTTGCGGTCTTCGATGGCGTAAAGGAACTCGCCGTCGTCCCACAGCCCTTGCACGCTGTCGCCCTTGAACAGCTCGGTAACGACGCCGTCCTTGAGGAAACTGACCGGCGCGCCGTCCACTTCCTGGCTGAATACCCAACCGCCTTGAGTGGCGACCATCCCATCCGGTTTGGATAAATTTCCTACCACCTGTTCGCGTTTTCCGTCGGGCAAGATGCGCACGATACTGCCAAGGCTGTTGCTCAATTCCTGGCTGACCATCAGCGAACCGTCAAGCATTGGCATCAGCGACGCAGCCTTTTCCACATTGCGGTGGATCACTTGCACACTCCAGTTATTGGCAGCGCTGACCGGATAGAAACTTTGCCAGGCGAAGAAGCCCAGGGTGGCAAGGCAGAGCAACCCCAGTAGCCACAGACCCAGAAGAAGCGCGCGATAGAGAGGCGCTGGGTTGGAAGTCCTTTTTATTGTGTTATCCATTGAGTGCGCTGCCGGTAGGTAGTCGTGAATAGAAAAGATCTGAATATAAATTAATTGTCGTGGTCACCTGCAAGAGGGCTGCATATCGTGCCCCACCTGAAACGTCTCTGGGAATCACCTGATCCCTCTGGCAAGCCACTGGCGGTATAGCTTACGGGCGACTTCCATTCGCGCGATAAGGATAACCAGCCAGATCATCCCGCCCATCGAGAGCAAGGCGAACCACAGCAGGAGCCCGCGCTGTTCGCTCAAACCGTCGCGCACGTATTTACTGTAGTTTTTATCGATAAAAAATGAGCAGATGACGTCGAGCTTTTCTTCTGGCAGACCGGGAAGGATGAAGGCTTGCAGAGACCCTGATGACCGACATTGCTCAACAGTGAGCCTTGCGTCGGACCATATCCCGAACTTCACGTTTTCTTCGGAGAGGTAGAATGATGGCGACTCCGGAGAGTTTTTCAGTGACACCATCAAATACCCGGATTCAATCAAAGGTGGAGTGATCGCTACGCCTGCCAGCAGCACGATGGCCAACAAGAAACAGCAATTGGTCCTCCACTGCGCGAACCTTCTGGTGATGAAGCTCAAGGCAGTGAAGTCGCTCCAGTCAATGTAGCGCTTCACTCGACCGAAATCGCGTGGGGTGAATCCATTGTTGTACATCCACTCTTCAGCCGAGTCTGCATCCTGCAAGGTGTTT
The DNA here is from genome assembly GCF_013385475.1 of Pseudomonas sp. G5001. Taxonomy (NCBI): domain Bacteria; kingdom Pseudomonadati; phylum Pseudomonadota; class Gammaproteobacteria; order Pseudomonadales; family Pseudomonadaceae; genus Pseudomonas; species Pseudomonas sp. G5001. The sequence continues at coordinate 174,658 of NZ_JACAPZ010000029.1, read as the reverse complement.
GCAGGAATGTTGAACTCATAGCGGTAGTACTCCAGCTCACGGAGGTCCTTGCGCATGCGTTCGAAACGTTCGGTTTCGAAGTGCGGCTGCCCACCAAAAAAACGCCAAATCCAGTCGCGCAGAAACAACAGAGAGCCGGAGCGTCGGTAGATGAAACAAAGCAGCCACACAACGGCGAGTAGAGTAACGATGCCGCTGAATGCAGGGAAATTTTCAACATACCAAGTCAGCGGTGTGCTTTTGGAGATTGGGGCGGTCATGGCTTAATCCTTAGTCATAACGAGTCGAACGCGCGATTCTAGGCAAACTGGGCAGAGGTGTCTTTGCTTCAGGAAAAACAGGAAGAAGCTGACTTGCACGTAGGAAGCCGGACAGCATCAAGAGGTCATTGAACTGAAACGCTTATACGGTGTGCAGATTCACGTAGACCTGCTGATCAAGGGTTTTGACGGTGCCAGCGAGCGTGTGAAGCTTGATGCCAGTTTTGCGACAATTGACGCCCTAATACCCGAGACCTATGATCAAGCCCAGCTCACTGAGCTGTTAGCAGAGGCAGGATTTTTGTATACGGCAGATACCGGAAAAACCCAGCCTGTTGCTGGGTTTTTTGCATCTGAGCGTTTTTCTCCCGCGACTACCCAACGGCCCACTCGATGATCATCAACTTCGACCTCAACGACCTCCAGGCCTTCCGCGCCGTCGTAGATAAGGGCAGTTTCCGTGCGGCGGCCGAAGCCATCCGTATCTCCCAGCCGGCCCTCAGCCGGCGTATCGAGAAGCTCGAATCCGCCCTCGACGTCAAACTCTTCGAACGCACCACGCGCCGGGTCAGCCTGACCATGGTCGGCCGCGCGTTCCTGCCGCAAGTCGAGCGCATGCTCGATGACCTGGACATCGCCCTGATGGGCATCAGCAACGTCGCCTCGACCCGCATGGGCAATGTCACCATCGCCTGTGTGCCGTCCACCGCGTACTACTTCATGCCCCACGTGATCTCCGAATTCCACAAGCTCTATCCGAAGATTCGCCTGCGGGTCTTGGACGCGAGTGCGGGCGAGGTGTGTGCGGCGGTGGAAAGTGGCGAGGCGGATTTCGGCGTGAGTTTCAGCGGCAGCCTGGCAGACGGGGTGGAGTTCGAGCTGCTGTTGCAGGAGCGTTATGTACTGGCCTGTCGCCGGGAGCATCCGCTGGCGGACCGCGCCAGTGTGACGTGGGCCGAGGCGTACGAGCACGACTACATCACCGTGGACAAGACCTCAGGCAACCGCTTCCTGCTGGACCAGGCCCTGCGCGGCGTGCGGGTGAAGAAACCAAGCATCTGCGAAACTCATCACGTGACGACCATGATCGGGCTGGTGGAGGCGGGGCTTGGGGTGGCGATGGTGCCGTCGATTGCGATGCCGGGCGGCGAACATCCGATTCTGACGAGCGTGCCGCTGGTGGAGCCGGAGGTGGTGCGCAACGTGGGGTTGATCAAGCGCCGCGGGCGTACGTTGACGCCGGCGGCACTGGAACTGGAGCGGTTGACGCGGGAGATGCCGTTCCGGTCAGTGTGAGACCGAATCCAGGCCGGTGGATTGCACCACGGGTTGCGCCTGGGGCGAGGCGAGGAATTGCAGGAGCTTTTTCGCCTGCGCCGGGTGCTGCGCATTTACCGGAATGCCGGCGGCAAAACGGGTGACGGACTGCACGTCTTCAGGGATCTTTCCGACGTAGGTCACGCCTGGAATTGGCAGCAGTTCGGACACCTGTTGCAAGCCCACTTCGTAATCACCCTTGGCCACCTGTGAGGCCACCGGGATGCGTTCGATCATGGTGCCCTTGGACGGCATGCCGAGCTTCTTGAACAGTTCCTTTTCGACGTAGACGCCGCTGGCGCTGTCCGAGTACGCGACGGATTTGGCGTTGGTCAGTACCGTCTTCAGTTCGGCATCGGTGGCAATCGAGGGCTTGGCCGCGCCTTCCTTGACCACCAGGCCGATGCGCGAGTCCGCCAGTTCAACCCGGGACGCTTTGTCGACCTTGCCTTGCTTGATCAGCTCATCCAGGGCGTAGCCGACCATGATCACCACGTCGGCGTGTTCGCCACGGGCCAGGCGGTTGGGAATCGCTTCCGGCGCCTTGCCCATCGACGGGCCGAGGATGGTGTCGAGGGTGTCGCCGCTCTGGGTGGCGTATTGCGCACCCAGCACCTTGTAGGCAGCGGTGAAGCCGCCGGAGGTCATGACTTTCAGCTCTTCGGCGTGGGCGACCATCGCCAGGGAACCGATCGCCAGTACCGCCAGTGTTTTCAGCATGGGGTTCATCAGTGCGACTCCTCAGGCAACTTGCAGACGGGCGCTGGCGCGGCGATACAGTGCGAACGTCGCGCACAGGGCGCACAGCGCGGCGAACATCAGCCAGTAGGCGGGCGATGCCTTGTCGCCCGTCTCGTGGATAAACCAGGTGGAAATCGCCGGGGTAAAACCGCCGAAGATCGCGGTCGCCAGGCTATAGGCCAGGGAGAAGCCCGCCACACGCACTTCCACCGGCATGATCTCGGTCAGGGCCGGGATCATGGCACCGTTGTACATGCCGTAGAGGAAGGAGAACCACAGCAGGGTTTCCAGCATGTGCGCGAAGCTTGGCGCATTGACCACGTAGGAAAGTGCCGGGTAAGCGGTCAGCACGGTCAAAGCAGTCATGGCGATCAGCACCGGCTTGCGGCCAAAACGGTCACTGAGGGTGCCGCCGATGGGCAGCCAGATGAAGTTCGACACGGCCACCAGCAAGGTCACCAGCAGGGCGTCGGCGGTGGTCAGGTTGAGTACGGTTTTGCCGAAGGTGGGTGCGTACACGGTGATCAGGTAGAAGGCCGTGGTGGTCATCGCCACCATCATCATGCCGCCGATCACGATGGTCCAGTTCTTCACCAGGGTGGCCAGCACTTCGCGCATGGTCGGGCGATGCTTGCGGTTGGCGAACTCTTCGGTTTCCTGCAGGTTGCGGCGCAGGACGAAGATGAACGGGATGATCACGCAGCCGATGGCGAACGGAATGCGCCAGCCCCAATCGGCAACCACGGCTGGTTCCATCCACTGGTTCAGGCCATAACCCAGGGCGGCCGCGACCACGATGGAGATCTGCTGGCTACCCGATTGCCAGCTGGTATAGAAACCCTTGCGGCCCGGGGTGGCCATTTCGGCCAGGTACACCGACACGCCGCCCAGTTCGGCACCGGCCGAGAAACCTTGCAACAGCCGACCCATCAGCACCAGCAGCGGTGCCCACAAACCAATGGTGTGATAGCCGGGCACCAGCACGATCAGCAGGGTGCCACTGGCCATGATCGCCAGGGTCACGATCAAGCCTTTGCGACGGCCCACATCATCGATGTACGCGCCGAGGATGATAGCCCCCAGCGGACGCATCAAAAAGCCTGCGCCGAACACGGCGAAGGTCATCATTAATGACGCAAATTCATTAGCGGCAGGGAAGAAGGCGGCGGCGATATAGGTGGCATAGAAACCGAACAGAAAGAAGTCGAACTGTTCGAGAAAGTTGCCGGAGGTGACGCGAAAGACCGCGCCGACTTTGGAGCGGGCAGAGTCAGGCCGTGAAGGGTTTTGCATTTTCTTGTGTCTCCAGCGTTCTTTTTAAAGTGCTTGTTTCGCTTAAGACCGCGGATAGTGGCTGACACATTTGGAAATGATAAGTGAGTTGTTTACATGTATTGATGCGTCGTGGTTATCAATTGCCGGATGCACACAAAACCGCTCCCTCATCTATGCTTGCCCAGTGTGTCCAATTCTTACGGATGGGAGGTGGGTATGAGCAACGAACAGAAGCAGCGCGAAGAGTTGGAGCAGGAGCGGGCGAGGAAGCTTCGCGAGGAAGAAAAGCCGCAGACCTGGAAGCATCCGGACGATGGCACCGAGCTGTCGGAGCGCGATCAGGAGCGCCCGCTCAGGCCTTGATGCAGGCAATTCACTGTGGCGAGGGAGCTTGCTGTGGCGAGGGAGCTTGCTCCCGCTGGGCTGCGAAGCGGCCCCAAGATTTTTGGGAGCGCTTCGCACTGGAGCGCCAGCCCGGTCCAGCGGGAGCAAGCTCCCTCGCCACATTACGATTCACTGAATCGGCATTCCCAACTCCACCAGCGTGCCATCTGGGCACCGCACACAAGAAACAACCTTTGCGCCTCCCCACGCCGCCCTTGAAGTTCATCCCGCCCTGCGAAGCAGAGGGTGGTGTCGCCGGTATCCCGCTCGCCATAGATCCCTGATTAATACAGTCGACGGCGACTGAAGCCATACCGTCAACGGGAAACTATTTGACATATTTGATTTGTGATCACATATTGGAGCCATAAGAACGACAACACAGGTTTTGACTCATGACAGATGGCCCGCTACTCCTTCCGACCTTGCGCCAGGTGTCCCGCGATACCTTGCAAGACCAGGTCTATCGCCAGATCCGCGAAGCCTTGATGAGTGGTCGTTTCCAGCCCGGCCAGAAACTCACCATCCGCGGCCTCGCCGAAGCCCTCGGCTCCAGCCCCATGCCAGTGCGCGAAGCCCTCCAGCGCCTCAGCGCCGAAAACGCCTTTGAAGTCACCGAAACCTCCCGCCTGCGGGTACGCATGATGACGGTCGAACGCCTGCGGGAAATCCGCGATGCGCGGGTCGCCCTGGAAGGTTTGCTGGCAGAAAAGGCCGTATTGCTCCTGGAAAAAACCGACCTCGACGAAATCTCCGACCTCTGCCAACAGATGCAACAGGCCGCCGACGAAGTCGACGTTTCCCGCTACCTGTGGACCAACTTCGCCTTTCACCGTCGGATCTATGCCGTCGCCCAGGCCGAATTGACCATGGCCGCCGTGGAAAACTTCTGGCTGCACATGGGCCCGTGTTTTGCCCTGGTCGCCCCCGATAAAGCTCACTTGCAACGCTCGATGGAGGCGCATACGCGCATCGTCGAAGCCCTGGCCGCCCGCGATGGCGCCGGTGCCCGCGCGGCCGTGACCGATGACATCATGCAGGCCGCCGATTCCCTGGCGCGCCTGCTCGTCAAGAACGACCGTTCGCGGTCGTCTGTTTCAGGAGGTAAACGTGCATGAGTGTCCTACAGCGGCTGCAGCCCTATCCTGGGTTACGTGTGTTGATTTCCGGCGGGGCTGCCGGCATCGGTGAAGTGTTGGCGGCGGCCTATCTGGAGGCGGGTGCCAAGGTGCATGTGTGTGATGTCAGCGAAGCGGCCCTGGCGGCGTTTCGCGACAAGTACCCGGGCACTGTCGCCACCCGTGCCGACGTGAGCGATGCCGCGCAGATCGAGGCGGTGTTCCAGGTGCAGCGCGAGCAATTCGGCGGGCTGGACGTGCTGGTCAACAACGCCGGGATTGCCGGGCCCACCGGCGGCATCGACGCCATCAGCGATGCTGAGTGGCAAGCCACGATCAATATCAACCTGACGGCGCAATACCGCTTTGCCCACCACGCGGTGCCGATGCTCAAGGAATCGTCCCACGGCCATCTGCTGCATATCGCCTCGGTCGCCGGGCGCCTCGGCTACGCCTGGCGCACGCCGTATGCGGCGACCAAATGGGCCATCGTCGGCCTGATGAAATCCCTGGCCTCGGAGCTGGGTGAAAGCGACATCCGCGTCAACGCCTTGCTGCCCGGCATCGTTGAAGGCCCGCGCATGGACGGCGTGATCCGCGCCCGTGCCGAACAGGTCGGTGTGCCGGAAGCCGAGATGCGCCAGGAATACCTGAACAAGATCTCCCTCAAGCGCATGGTCACCGCCGAAGACGTCGCGGCCATGGCCTTGTTTCTCTGCTCGCCTGCCGCCCGCAATGTCACCGGCCAGGCGATCAGTGTCGACGGTAACGTCGAGTACCTGTAGGCCGCGTCAGCGTTAAGCCAGGGAAGAACACACAAGCCACACCCGGGATTTTTTTCATAAGAATAAAAGTCGGAGAATCGTCATGTCCAAAAATCGTCCTGTGATCATCACCTGCGCCGTCACCGGTGCCATCCATACGCCGTCGATGTCGCCGCATTTGCCGATCACCGCGCAGGAAATTGCCGACGCCGCCATCGGTGCCGCCGAAGCCGGCGCCGCCATTGTCCACCTGCATGCCCGTGATCCCATCGATGGCCGTCCCAGCCAGGATCCCGCGCTGTTCGCCGAATTCCTGCCGCACATCAAGGCCGCCAGCGACGTGGTGATCAACATCACCACCGGCGGCGCACCGACCATGGGCGTCGAAGAGCGCCTGCAACCGGTGATGCAGTTCAAGCCGGAACTGGCCTCGCTGAACATGGGCTCGATGAACTTCGGCCTGTACGAAATGCTCAACCGCTTCACCGAGTTCAAGCATGACTGGGAGCGTCCGTACCTGGAAGAAAGCGACGACCGGATCTTTCGCAATACCTTCCGCGACATTACCCACATCCTCAATTCCTGCGCCGAGAACCGCACCCGTTTTGAAATCGAGTGCTACGACATCGGCCACCTGTACACCGCCGCCCATTTCCTGGAGCGCGGCCTGCTGAAACCACCGTTGTTTATCCAGTCGGTATTCGGTTTGCGCGGTGGCATCGGCGGGCACCCGGAAGACCTGGCCCATATGCGCCGCACCGCCGACCGCCTGTTTGGCGACGACTACGTGTGGTCGATCCTCGGCGCCGGCCGTGGGCAGATTCCGCTGGCCACCATGGGCCTGTCCATGGGCAGCAACGCCCGGGTCGGCCTGGAGGATTCGCTGTGGGATGGCCCGGGCAAACTGGCCGCGTCCAACGCCGACCAGGTACGGCGCATTCGCACAGTGATCGAAGCCCTCGGCCATCAGGTCGCCACGCCGGATGAAGCGCGGGAAATCCTCGGGCTCAAGGGGCGTGACCAGGTCAATTTCTAAGTGATAAACCGGCCGCGTCACGGCGCGGCCATGCCCATCCCGCACAACAACAAAAAAGGGGATAACACCATGCGTATCGAAGTGCTTGTGGACGTGAAGACCACCCTGGGCGAAGGCCCGGTGTGGGACGTCGAACAACAACGGTTGTACTGGATCGACAGCGCCGACGGCCGGATCCTGCGCTGCACCGAGGATGGGCGCGAATTGCGCGCCTGGGATGTGGGCCAGAAAATCGGCTCCATGGCCCTGCGCCATAGCGGCGAGCAAGCCATCGTCGCCCTGCAAAACGGCGTGCACCTCCTGGACCTCAACAGCGGCGAACTGGTCCTGGTGATCGACCCGGAACCCGCACTACCCAACAACCGCCTCAACGACGGCAAGGTCGACCGCCAGGGGCGCTTTGTCTTCGGCTCCATGGACACCCTCGAAGACAGCGCCAGCGCCAAACTCTACCGCCTCGACGCGGACCTGAGCCTGCACACCCTGGACGAAGGCATCATCGTGTCCAACGGTCCGTGCTGGAGCCCGGCGGGCGATACGTTCTACTTTTGCGACACTTGGTCCGGCGAGATCTGGGCCTATGACTACGACCCAGCCAGCGGCGCGGTGAGCAATCGACGCACCTTCGCCAAGGTCGATACCAGCGGCGGTGGCGCTGCCGACGGCTGCACCGTGGATGCCGAAGGCTGCCTGTGGCAGGCGCTGGTCTACGCCGGAAAACTGGTGCGCTACACACCCGACGGCGAGGTCGACCGGATCATCCAGATGCCGGTGAAAAAGGTCACCAGCCTGACCTTTGGCGGGCCGAACCTGGACACCCTGTTTGTCACCTCCATGGCCAAGCCACCGTTGCCGCGTTTCCCGGCCGACGGTCAGCAGCGCGGGGCGCTTTTTGCGATCACCGGGCTGGGCGTGCAAGGAATAGCCGAGCGACGGTTCGCCAGCTAGCGCGTTTTTTTCAACAAGGCACTTTCCTTTCGCAACCTTGTGTCAGTGCGCGCCCTCGCGCGCCTGGAGAAACCCATGGCAACCTTGAAAAAAGCCTCGCTGCGCAGTATTCACCGGCACTCCTGGGTGTCGCTGCTGGTGTGCTGGATGATCTGGATCCTCAACGCCTACGACCGTGAGATCGTGCTGCGCCTGGGGCCGACCATCTCCAAGCATTTCGATTTGTCGGCCGACCAGTGGGGCACCATGGCCACGGTGATCATGCTCGCCCTGGCCCTGCTGGATATTCCAGGCTCGATGTGGAGTGACCGCTACGGCGGTGGCTGGAAGCGCGCACGGTTCCAGGTGCCGCTGGTGCTGGGCTACACGGCTATTTCGTTCCTCTCCGGGTTCAAGGCCCTGAGCGGCAACCTCGCGACCTTTATCGCGCTGCGGGTCGGCGTCAACCTCGGCGCAGGCTGGGGCGAGCCGGTGGGCGTGAGCAACACCGCCGAATGGTGGCCGGTGGAGCGTCGTGGTTTTGCCCTTGGCGCGCACCACACCGGTTACCCGATCGGCGCCATGCTCAGTGGCATCGTCGCCAGCTTTGTCATCAGCACCTTCGGTGAAGACAACTGGCGCTACGTGTTCTTCTTCGCGTTCGTGGTGGCGTTGCCGCTGATGATTTTCTGGGCGCGCTATTCCACCGCCGAACGCATCACCGCGCTGTACGTCGACATCGCCGCCAAGGGCATGACCCCGCCGGACAACGCACCGGCCAGCCAAGTGAAGGGCCACGCCTGGCGCACGTTTATCGCCACGTTGCGCAACCGCAATATCGCCCTGACGGCGGGTAATACGATGCTGACCCAAGTCGTGTACATGGGCGTCAACATCGTGCTGCCGGCGTACCTGTACAACATTGCCGGGCTGTCCCTGGCCGAGTCGGCGGGGATGAGCGTGGTGTTCACCTTGACCGGGATTCTCGGGCAACTGGTGTGGCCGTCGCTGTCGGACATCATTGGCCGGCGCGTCACCCTGATCATCTGCGGGGTGTGGATGGCGGCCAGTGTCGGTGCGTTCTACTTCGCCAACACCCTGACCCTGATCATCGTCGTACAACTGCTGTTCGGCCTGGTGGCCAACGCAGTGTGGCCGATCTACTACGCGGTGGCCTGCGACTCGGCCGAGCCGTCGGCGACCTCCACCGCCAACGGCATCATCACCACCGCGATGTTTATCGGTGGCGGCCTGGCGCCGGTGCTGATGGGCAGCCTGATTGCCATGGGCGGAGGCTGGACCACCTTGCACGGCTACACGGTGTGCTTCTTCGTGATGGCCGGCTGTGCCCTGGGCGGGGCGCTGCTGCAATTGTTTTCCCATCGCCCGCCGGCGCTGGTTGCGCAACTCGAACCCTAGAACAACACCGATGCGTCCCCCAGCCGTTGCGCTGGCGGGGCGCCAAGAGGAATTGCCCGATGAAGACTGCCAACACCACCCGTGAACCACGGGAGTTGAACAAACTGATGTTCGTCAAGCTGATGCCCCTGCTGATCATCGCCTACGTGCTGAGCTTCCTGGACCGCACCAACATCGCCTTGGCCAAGCACCACCTGGACGTTGACCTGGGGATTTCAGCAGCGGCCTATGGCCTGGGCGCCGGGCTGTTTTTCCTGACCTATGCGCTGTCGGAAATCCCCAGCAACCTGATCATGCACAAGGTCGGCGCGCGGTTCTGGATAGCCCGGATCATGGTGACCTGGGGCCTGATTTCGGCGGCCATGGCGTTCGTCCAGGGTGAGACCTCGTTCTATATCCTGCGCCTGCTGCTGGGCATTGCCGAAGCCGGCCTGTTTCCCGGGGTGATGCTGTACCTCACCTACTGGTTCAACCGCGAGCAACGGGCGCGGGCTACCGGGTATTTCCTGCTCGGCGTGTGTTTTGCCAACATCATCGGTGGCCCGGTGGGCGCGGCGTTGATGCGCATGGACGGGCTGCTCGGCTGGCACGGCTGGCAGTGGATGTTCCTGCTCGAAGGGCTGCCGGCAGTCGCGTTTGCCTGGGTGGTGTGGTGCAAGTTGCCGGACCGTCCGAGCAAGGCGCCATGGCTCTCGGCCGCAGAGGCGCGCGGGATTGAACAGCGCATCGCGATGGAGACCGAAGAGGGCGCAGGCGAGGGCGGGCATTCCCTGAAGAACTGGCTGACACCGCAGATCCTGCTGGCGATCTTTGTGTATTTTTGCCATCAGATCACCATCTACACCGTGATCTTTTTCCTGCCGAGCATCATCAGCAAATACGGTGAATTGAGCACCATGAGCGTCGGCTTGCTGACCTCATTGCCGTGGATTGCCGCAGCGGCCGGCGCTGTGTTGCTGCCGCGCTTTGCGACCACGCCCACCCGTGCCCGGCGGCTGTTGATTACCGGTTTGCTGACCATGGCGTTGGGACTGGGGATTGCCTCGGTGTCGGGGCCGGTGTTCAGCCTGCTGGGCTTTTGTGTGTCGGCGGTGATGTTCTTTGTGGTGCAGTCGATCATCTTTCTCTACCCGGCCTCGCGCCTCAAGGGCGTGGCGCTGGCGGGCGGGCTGGGCTTCGTCAATGCCTGCGGATTGCTCGGCGGGTTTGTCGGGCCGTCGGTGATGGGCGCGATCGAGATGAGCACCGGCAATGCCACGAATGGCTTGAAAGTGATTGCCGTGGTGCTGGTGGTGGCCGCGTTGGCCGCCTTGCGTTTGCGTCAGGGGCAGGAGCAGGAGCCCGGTCACACCAGCAACGAGGTAGGAAACCCCGAAGCCAGCACCAGGTAAGCCACGACTGCCGCCAGGCACAAACCGACAAATACCCGTAACAGTGTCCTGGCGGTGGGATGAGCGATGAATTTGATGGCCCAGAGCAAAATCCCGGCAACCAGGATGCTCAAGGCAGAAATGACCAGCACGATGGTGTTCTCGCAAGCCTTGGAAGCTGCTTTATAGTCCCAAAGGCCCGTGTTGAACAGTGTGCGCATAGACGCAGGGCCCCGGGTGTTTCTAAACTGCGACTTATCCAGGGCAGTGGGGCGGTCGCCGATGAATCGCAATGAATTACGCAAGGCCGACATCAATTTGATGGTGGTCTTTGAAACCTTGATGCTCGAACGCAACGTGACCCGGGTGGCGGAGAAGCTGTTTCTCGGGCAACCCACCATCAGTTCGGCCCTCAACCGCCTGCGTACGTTGTTCAATGACCCGCTGTTCATTCGTGTCGGCCATCGGATGGAACCTACCGCGCGGGCCGAGGAAATCATCAAGCACCTGTCGCCGGCCCTCGACTCCTTGTCGTCGGCCCTGAGCCTGACCCACGATTTCGACCCGTCCATCAGCACCATGACCTTTCGCATCGGCCTGTCCGATGACGTCGAGTTCGGCCTGCTGCCGCCGCTGCTGCGCGCCTTGCGCCAGGAAGCGCCGCAGGTGGTGTTCGTGGTGCAGCATGTGGATTACTGGCGCATCCCTGACCTGCTGGGTTCCGGGGATATCACCGTCGGCATCACCCAGACCCGCGGCCTGCCGGCCAATGCCAAGCGCAAATTATTGCGGCATATCCGCCCGTGCCTGCTGCGGGCGGATGCCTCGGACAAACCCCTGACCCTCGACGAATATTGCGCACGGCCCCATGTGCTGGTGTCCCACACCGCCAACGTGTCCGGGTTTGCCGATGAGTGGCTGGCGGAAATCGGTCGCAAGCGCCACGTGGTGCTCTCGGTGCCGCAATACAGCGCATTGCCGGCGCTGCTCGCCGGCACCGACATGATCGCCAGCCTGCCGGATTACACCGCCCAGGCCATGGCCGCCGGAGGCAATCTGTTCTGTGAACCGTTCCCGTTCGAAACCCCGACCCTGGACTTGTCGATGGTCTGGCTCAGCCACGTTGACACCGATCCGGCGGAGCGCTGGATGCGTTCGCGGCTGGAGGCGTTCATGAGCGAGCGGGACATGCTGCCGGTGGTCGCACCCAAATCTTGAGATAAAACCTTCAGGGAGATCCAGGCATGGCCCCATCCCGTTCCTTGCTGCGTGGGCGCGGCAGTCATGACAGCGGCAAGGTTGGCATGGTCGAGCTGTTTTTCGACCTGGTGTTCGTGTTTGCCGTGACCCAGTTGTCCCATTCGCTGCTCGCCCACTTGTCCATCGGCGGTGCCGTGCAGGTGGCGTTGATGATGGTCGCGGTGTGGTGGGTGTGGATCTTCACTTCGTGGGTCACCAACTGGCTGGACCCGGAAAAAATCCCGATCCGCATCGGCCTGTTCGGTTTGATGGTGGCGGGCCTGTTGCTGTCCTCGTCGATCCCCAAGGCGTTTACCGATCGCGGGCTGTTGTTCGCCGGCGCCTATGTGTTCATGCAGGTAGGACGCACGCTGTTTGCGTTGTGGGCGGTGCGCGGCGAGTCGCTGAACATGACCCGCAATTTCCAGCGGATCCTGGCGTGGATGCTGTTTTCCGGGGTGTTCTGGATCACCGGTGCGCTGCTCGAAGGCGAGCAGCGCCTGGCCTTCTGGGCCCTGGCGCTGTTGATCGAGTTGATTTCCCCGTCGGTGTATTTCTGGGTGCCCGGGCTTGGGCCCTCGACGCTTGCGGACTGGAATGTGGAAGGCAACCACATGGCCGAACGCTGCGGCCTGTTTGTGATCATCGCCTTGGGTGAGTCGTTGCTGGTGACCGGCGCGACCTTCGCCGAACTGCCCTGGAGCGTGGACGGGCTGGCGGCATTCCTGGTGGCAGTGGTGGGCAGCATCGCCCTGTGGTGGATCTATTTCGACAGCGGCGCCGAGCGCGCCCACCATCGCATTGCCAGCTCTGCCGACCCGGGCCGTCAGGCGCGGATCGCCTACACCTACCTGCATGTATTGATCGTCGCCGGGATTATCGTCAGCGCCGTGGCCGACGAACTGGTGCTGGTGCATCCGGGGCATGCCAGCCAGGCAGGCGTGGTGGCGATCATCGCCGGCCCGTGGTTGTTTTTGCTGGGCAGTGCGCTGTTCAAGTGGGTGATGAGCGACCGGCCGTTGCCACCGTTTTCGCACCTGGGCGGCTTGCTGATGTTACTGGTGTTGCTGCCGCTGGGATTGCAGCAGGTGTTTTCGGCGTTGGTACTGGGGGCGTTGACGTCGGCGGTGTTGGTGATCGTGGCGATCTGGGAAAATCGCTCGCTGCACAGCCTGACCGAAGTTTCACACTGAAAGCGGTCTGATTCCGCTCGGCCCCGTGCTATATGTATGACTCTTTTCCTACAACAACTCGGAGCCTTTCATGCCGCATCTGCATCTGGAATACACCGCCAATCTCACAGAGCTGGCCGTTGAGAAAACCTTGTTGCGGCTCAACAACGTGCTGATGGCGTCCGGGCAGTTCGGTTCCGAGTTCGATATCAAAAGCCGCGCGCTGAAGGTGGAGACATTCCAGGTTGGCACGTCCATCAGCCCGCGCGCTTTTATCGCGGTGAAGCTGTCGCTGCTCAGCGGGCGTTCACCGCAGGTCAAGAAGCAATTGTCGGAAAGCCTGTTGGCGGCGCTGCAGGACCTGGGCGATTGGCCGGCGGATTTGCAGGTTCAGCTCAGCGTCCTGCTGGTAGACATGGATCGCGATTCCTACAGCAAAGTCACCATCGGCTAACTACTTTAGGAGCGAGCTTGCTCGCGAAAAACTAACAGACGACGCGGGGATCCTGAATGCCCGTGTCATCGTTAACGTTCTTCGCGAGCAAGCTCGCTCCTACAAAAAAGTTATAGCAACCCCTGATCCGCGCACACCTTCACCACCTGCTCCCTGAACCACGTGTTGGCGCTGTCCTGCGCGCTGTGTTCATTCCACTGCATATCCAGGGTAAACCCCGGCAAACCGTTCGGCGCTTCGCAATGGCCGAACACGGTCGTGTCTGCCAGCAGCTTCAGCACTCGACGGGGCAAGGTGACGATAAAGTCAGTGCCGGTGATCATCTTCAGCGCCGCGCTGTAGCTGTTGGCGCGGGCGATCACCTGGCGTTTGTGGGACTGGCGCGCCAGCCAGCCGTCGATCATGTTGGTGTCGGAACTCCAGGGCGTGGGGAACACATGGCGCCGGGCGACGAAGGATTGCAGGCTGAACGCCGGTTCCCGGGGCGCCGAGTGTTTGTCGAACACGCACACCAGGTCGTCCTCCAGCAGCATCTGGGTCTTGATGTCCTTGTGCTCGCGATGAAAGTGCGGCCCGAAGCAAATCACCAGGTCCAGACGCCCGTCGCGCAAGGCGTCGGCCGGGACCTCGGTTTCGAGCTTCTGCACGTTGACGATCACCGGCAGGTCGGCGCGGTCGAAGTTTTTCAGCAGGCGCGGCAGGATCAACTGTTCGAAGTATTCGGGGGCGCAGACGTTGAAGGTCACAGTTTTCTGGGTGGGGTCGAACGTTTGGCTGCCGGCATGGCACAGGTTGATGCTTTCGAGGATTTTCTGCACATGCCCGTACATGGTGGCGGCTTTGTACGTAGGACGCATGCCCGCCCGGGTGTTGATAAACAACTCGTCTTCGAAGCTCGTGCGCAGCTTCTTCAGGCTGTAGCTCACGGTGGACTGGCTGACGAACAGGGTTTCGGAAACCTCGGTGACGCTGCTTTGGTCGTAAACAGCGACAAACACCATCAGGTCCTGCATATCGAGCTTTCTAAGCAAGTTGCTGTTTAGCATCCGTTCCGTCCGCAAGCGCTTTGTACCGAACTCGGTACAAGACAATACAAAATGTTAACGGAACGCTCGTACCAATAGAAAGCTCTGTCGGACCTTTCTCTGTTTGAGGTGGGACAAATAATGTTTACAACACGACCTCAGCGAATATGCCGCGCGTAATGCCGGGGATCGAAGCGCAGTACGATCAGCAGCATCACCACCACCACGGCCGTCAGTGACCACCAGGCCCACTCGAAGCTGCCCAACTGGTCGCGGATCATCCCGGCAATCAGCGGCGACAAACCGGCGATCAGGTAGCCGATGCCCTGCACAAAGGCCGTCAGGCCACCGGCACGGCGCGGGTTGTCGAGGTGGTCGAGGGACAGGATCAGGCTCATCGGAAACAAGCCGCCAATCCCCAGGCCGAGCAAACACGGCCACAGCAGGCTCAGGTATTGCGGGCTCAGGATCAGCCCGCAGAAGCCGGCGATGATCAGCACCAGCAGCACCGCGACCACACCCCGCTTGTCCCTCCGGCGGTTGGCGATGGCCGGAGTAATCAGGCCGGAGACCACTTCCATGGCCGTCAAAAAGCCCAGCAACAGGCCGGCGTTCTGTTCGCTCCAGCCTTGTTCCACGTAGTACGGCGCCAGCCAGGCCAGTACGCAGGTGTAGGACGCGGTGCCGAGGCCGAAGAAAATCGCCAGCAACCAGGCCCGGCGATTGCCGAAGAATGACGCCTGCGGGCCTGCGCCGGCTTGCGGCAGCGGCGGCAGCACCGAGCGTTGGGCGTACCAGAACACCAGCGCCAATACCGCGAGAACCGCCCAGATGGCCAGGCCGATGCGCCAGCTGCCGGTTCGCACCTGGATAAACGGCGAGAACGAAGCGGCGAGGGCCGCGCCGCCCATGATCGCGGTGACGTACAGGCCCATGAACAGGGAAACGTTGTCGCTGAAGCGCGACTTGATCAAGGCGGGCATCAACGCCTGGATCATCGCGATCCCCACACCGGCCGCGATGGCGCTGAGGATCAGCTCAACCGCCGAGTCCAGGAACAACCGGGAGACGGTGGCCAGGCCGATCACCACCAGCGACAGCACAATGCTGCGATGCTCGCCGAAGCGTTTGGCCACGGCCATGCCAAAAAACATCGCCAGGCCCATGGCCATGACCGGCAGCATGGTCAGCAACGAGGCTGTGCTGAAACTCAGGGCCACATCGGCGCGAATCGACGACAACAACGGGCCGACGGCGGCCATCGACGGGCGCAGGTTGAGGGCGACCAGCACAACGCTGATCATCAGCCAAACGGCGGTGGCGGGTTTTGCGCGGACGTTTTCCATGGGCAGGCCTTGAACTGACAAGGGCAGTATTAGGCCGGGCGTGGGGGAGGGCGGCAAATGAGAAAGTCGTTGGCGCTATTGAAAAAATGCATCTGCTGACACGGCACAAATCAACAGGTAGGAGCTGGCTTGCCTGCGATAGCGGTGGGTCAGGCAACACATCTGTGTCTGATAGACCGCAATCGCAGGCAAGCCAGCTCCCACAGGGAACAGTGGTGCTCTTGAGTGTTTCTACACCGCCCGGATCACATGCTTGATCTCCTGAAACGCCTGCAACCCCCAAGGCCCCAGTTCGCGGCCAATGCTGCTCTGCTTGTAACCACCCCACGCCGTTTGCGGGAAGATCACCTGCGGCGCATTGATCCACACCAAACCCACCTGCAAAGCATTGGCCACTCGCTCAGCCGCTTCCACGTTGCTGCTCAGCACGCTCGCGACCAGGCCAAACTCACTGTCATTGGCCAGCGCCACCGCCTCGGCCTCATTGGCAAAACTGCGCACGCACAGCACCGGGCCGAAGATCTCCTCGTTCCACAACGCGCTGTCCAACGGCACTTCAGTGAAGACCGTCGGGCGAATGAAATACCCATGAGGCAAATCCGCCGGGCGCCCGCCGCCACACAGCAGCTTCGCGCCGGCTTGCAGGCCACGTTCGATATGCCCCAGCACCCGCTGATACTGCGCACGGTTGACCAATGCGCCCATTTCCACGTCTTCGGCAAACGGGTCCGCCACGCGAATGCTCTCGGCCCTGGCCTGCAAGCGGGTGAGAAACTCGTCCGCCAGTTCGTCGGCCACCAACACCCGGCTGGTGGCGGAACACATCTGCCCGGCGTTGAAGAAACCACCGCCGCAGGCCAGTTCCACGGCCAGGTCGAGGTCGGCGTCCGCCAGCACCAGCAACGCGGATTTGCCGCCCAGTTCCAGGCTCACACCCTTGACCGTTTCGGCGGCGCGCTGCATCACCTGCACGCCCACGGCATTGCTGCCGGTGAAGGAGATTTTCGCGATCCGTGGGTCAGCCGCCATCGGCGCGCCCACCGCCAGGCCAGTGCCGCAGACCAGGTTGAACACACCGGCAGGCAAGCCCACCGAGGCGATGATCCGGGCCAGTTCCAGCTCTGCCAGCGGCGTCACTTCCGAAGGCTTGAGCACCACGCAGCAACCGGCCGCCAGCGCCGGGGCGAGTTTCCAGGCGGTGGTCACCATCGGGAAATTCCACGGCACGATCAGGCCCACCACGCCGCAGGGTTCACGGCGTACACGGGCGCTGAAATCCTCAGTGGGCAGTACCACCGGACGGTCCTGGGTGGCGTCCATTTCGTCGGCCAGGTTCGCGTAGTAGGCAAAGGTGGCGATCACGTCATCCACATCGATGCCGGCTTCAAACAGCGGCTTGCCGTTGTTGCTCGATTGCAGTTGCATCAGGTGTTCACGCTCTGCGCTCACACCCTCGGCGATCTTGCGCAACAGCGCGGCGCGGTCGCGGCCGGTGCTTTTCGACCAGTCCGGGAAGGCCGCGCTGGCGGCGCCGATGGCCTCAGTCACCGCGCCTGCATCACCCACGCTCACTTGGGCCAGGGTGGCCTCGGTGGCCGGGTTGATCACGTCCAGCACGTCATGGCCGGCACGCCACGCGCCATTGATAAACAGCCCATTCAATACCGCGCTCATACCGCCACCTCCTTCATCCAAAGGCCCTGGTCGATTTCAATCAGCGTCGGGCCCTGGCGATCAGTCGCGGCACGCAAGGCGCTGCGTAATTCCTCAACACCCTGGATGCGCTGGGCAGCAGCGCCGAGGGCCTTGGCCACTCCGATAAAGTCCGGGGTGTAGATGTCCACGCCCACCGGTTCGATGGCGCGGTTGACCATGTATTTCTTGATCTCCTCATAGCCCTGGTTATTCCACAGCAGCACGATTACCGGCGTGCGCGCTTCCACGGCGCTGGCCAGTTCCGGCAGGGTGAATTGCAGGCCGCCGTCGCCGATCAGGCACACCACCGGCGCGCCGTTGCCGCGCCCCAGCCACGCACCGATGGCCGCCGGCAAGGCGTAGCCGAGGGTGCCGTAGCCGGTGGAGGAGTTGAACCAGCGGCGCGGCTGGTCGAGGTTCAGGGTCAGGTTGCCGGTGTACACCGGTTGAGTGGAGTCGCCCACCAGTACGGCGTCGGGCAGTTCGTCCAGGACGGTGTTGAGGAACAGGGTTTGCGCGCGGGTGGCGGCGTCCCAGGTGGGTTCCAGTTCGCTCCACAGGCGGGCGACGCGGCGGGCGCCCCAGTTGCTGTCCCGGGCGGCCAGGGGTTTGTTGCCCAGCTCGGCAAGCAGTGCCTGCGCAGCGATTTGCGCGTCGGCTACCAGCGCGACTTGCGGCGGGTAATTGCGCACGGTCTGGTCGGAATCGATGTCGATGCGCAGCAGGGCGCCGGGAATGTCGAAGCCGCCGGCGAAGGTCACGTCGTAGTCGGTTTCCGCCAGCTCGGTGCCGATCGCCAGCACCACGTCTGCCTCGGCCACCAGCGCGCGGGTGGCGACCAGGGTTTGGGTCGAGCCGATCAGCAGCGGGTGGTTGGCGGCCAGCATGCCCTTGGCGTTGATGGTCAGCGCCACCGGCGCGCCGAGGGCTTCGGCCAGTTGCGTCACCTCGGGCGCTGCGTCGATGGCGCCACCACCGGCGAGAATCAGCGGGCGTTTTGCCGCCGCCAGCAACTGGCTCATCTGCTTGACCGCCGACGGCGCAGCGCCAGCGCGGGAAACGCTGACCGGTTCGCTGCCGAGCAACGCGTCGGCGTTTTCCACCAGCACGTCCAGCGGGATTTCGATGTGCACCGGGCGCGGTCGTCCGGCCTGGAACAGCGCAAATGCCCGGGCCAGTACACCGGGCAATTCGGCTGCCGACATCAAGGTATGGGAGAACGCCGCCACGCCCGCGATCATCGCGCCCTGGTTCGGCAGCTCATGCAGCTTGCCGCGCCCGCCGCCCAGCTGGCTGCGGGACTGCACGCTGGAGATCACCAGCATCGGGATCGAGTCGGCGTAGGCCTGGCCCATGGCGGTGGTGATGTTGGTCATGCCGGGGCCGGTGATGATGAAGCACACGCCGGGCTTGCCGCTGGTGCGCGCATAGCCGTCGGCCATGAAACCGGCGCCCTGTTCGTGGCGCGGGGTGACGTGGCGGATGCTCGAGCGCGCCAGGCCCCGGTAGAGTTCCACGGTGTGCACGCCGGGGATGCCAAACACCTGGTCCACGCCGTAGCCTTCCAGCAGGTTGACCAATACTTCGCCGCAGGTCGCCATTGTCGTCGCTCTTATTGTTGATAAAGGCCCGTATTGGAACGGCTGGCCCGTAGCGGCAACAATCGATAAAAAGTCATACTAGCCATGTCCTCACGTCATGGCTGCGCCCTTATGAAACGTCTTCCGCCGCTGCCGGCCCTGCACACCTTTTGGGTCACGGCCCAGTGCTGCAACTTCACCCGAGCCGCCGAGCAATTGCACATCACCCAGGGCGCGGTGAGCCGGCAGATTGCCGGGCTGGAAAGTCATCTGGGCTATGCGTTGTTCCAGCGCCAGGCTCGTGGCTTGAGCCTCACCGAAGAGGGCCGCGAATGGTCACTGCGGGCGCAGCAGGTGTTCGGCCTGATCGGCGAGGCGGTGGAGCAGATCGGCACCCGCCGCGAGACCTTGCAGCTCAAGGCCTCCACCTGCGTGATGCGCTGGCTGTTGCCGCGCCTGATGCAGTGGCAGCAGGAACGCCCGGATGTGCCGGTGGAGTTGACCACCACCGTGGCCTACACGGTCGACTTTCGCCGCGAGCAGTTCGATGCCGCGGTGATCTACGCGCCGATTGCCGAGCAGTCGGCCCAGGCCCGGCATCTGTTCGATGAGCGCCTGACACCGGTGTGCGCGCCGGCCTTGCTCGGTGGCTTGCACACGCCCGCCGATTTGCAGCAACAGGTGTTGTTGCACCCTACGCGGGATGAGCGGGATTGGGCGTTGTGGTTGAAAGCGGCGAATACACGCTTGAGCAATCTGGCCCAGGGGCATCATTTTGAAACCCTGGACCTGGCGATGACGGTGGCGTCCCAAGGCTCGGGCGTGGCAATTGGTGACAGCGCGCTGATTGGCGAGGACCTGAAGGCGGGGCGGTTGGCCACGCCGTTTGAACTACGGGTGCCGACGGGGATGGGGTATTACCTGGTGTACCCGCCGGGCACTGAGCCCTCGGCGGGGTTGGAGCAGCTTATGGATTGGCTGGTGAGCCAGGCACAGTCGCCGTCACAATGAAGATCAAAATGTGGGAGGGGGCTTGCTCGCGAAGGCGCCGGGTCAGCCAATCCATCTGTTGACTGACACACCGCATTCGCGAGCAAGCCCGCTCCCACATTTTTAGTGCGCGTCAGCCTTAGTAGCCGACGGTGAACCGCTGGCGCGAATGCTTCGGTGTTTCCACTTCATCAATCAGCGCAATCGCGAAGTCGGCAAAGCTGATCCAACTGCGGCCTTCACTGCTCACCAGCAATTCATCCCGGCCCAGGCGGAATGTGCCGGTGCGTGCGGTCTCCACGAACTCCGCCGAAGGTGACAGGAAGGTCCAGTCCAGGTCTTTTTCCTGGCGCAGGGTATCGAGGAAAACACTGCCGGCGTTGGCTTCGGCTTTGTATTCCTCGGGGAAGCCCGGGCTGTCGATCACTCGGCTGCCGCCCGGCAACAACAGCGAACCGGCACCGCCGACCACCAGCAGGCGCTTCACGCCGGCTTTTTTCACCGGGTTGATCACCGCTTCCGCAGGCAGGGTGGCGAAGTGCGCCGCGCTGATCACCACGTCGTTGCCGCGGATGGCCTGTTCCAGCGCCTGGGCATCCAGCGCATCGACTTGCTTGGCGGTGACGCCAGGGCGCGCGCCGATCTTGTCGGTATTACGTGCGATGGCCGTGACGGTGTGCCCGCGACGCAGCGCTTCTTCCAGCAGTTGGCTACCGGCACGACCGGTGGCACCAATGATTGCGATCTTGCTCATGACGTTCTCCAGTACGGTTAAGGGTTGAATCAACTCACCACTGCATTTCGCCCTTGGCGACTTTGGCGCCCAGTTCCAGGGTGCTCTCGTCACCCAGGTTCGGGTAACGCTTTTGCATCGCCGCAATCAGGGCGGCGGAGTCCTTGGCCTTGGCGGTTTCTTCGTCAAAGGCCTTGATGTAGTCGGCGGTGAACGCCACGGATTTGAGCGACGGCGTGCCCAGGTAGTGACCCGGAATCACCGTGCGCGGTTTCAAGTCCTGGATACGTTGCAGGGTGGCCAGCCAATCGGTGTGGGACTTCGCGGTCTGCGTATCGGCCATCCACACATGAATGTTTTCCGCGACGACTACACCACCGACCACCGCCTTGATCGACGGGATCCACACAAAGGTGCGGTCCGGTTGTGCGCCGTCGAGGCCGATCACCTCCAACTGCTTGCCTTCGAGGGTCAGGCTGTGGCCCTCAAGCACCTGGGGAATGACGGCTTTGCCAGGCTTGTCCGCGCCCAGTTTCGGGCCCCAGAACGCCAGTTTGTGTTCAACGGTGGCCTTGATATGGTCCACCACCGGCTGCGGTGCCAGGACTTTGGCCTGGGGGAAGGCGGCGGTCAGGGTATCGAGGCCGAAGTAGTAGTCCGGGTCGCCGTGGCTGATGTAGATGGTAGTCAGGCGCTTGCCGCTGGCGCGGATTTTTTGCACCAGTTGCTCGGCCTGGGTCTTGCCGAATTGGGCGTCCACCAGGATCGCATCTTTGTCGCCGCTGACCAGTACCGAGGTGACCGGCATCATCGCGGTCTCGCCCGGGTTGTAGGCGTCCAGAGTCAAGTCGGCCGCCATGGCGTGCGCGGCGAAGGCCAGGGAGGCGGCGGCCAGGGCCACGCGCTTGAGCGGGGAGAATCCAAACATGTGCAGCTCCAGTCATCGGTAAGGTGTGGACAGAGCTTAGTTGCACCAAACGCTACAAAAAATGCGATGCTTGGACATAGTTTGTTTCTAAAAGCGGGCAAATCATGGATCGTCTTCAAGCAATGCGGGTGTTTGTCGCGGTGGTGGACTTGGGCAGCCAGTCGGCGGCAGCCGACCATCTGGACCTGTCGCGCCCGGTGGTGTCGCGCTACCTGGCGGAGCTGGAAGACTGGGTCGGCGCGCGCCTGATGCACCGCACCACCCGCAAGCTCAGCCTGACCGCCGCCGGCAGCGAAACCCTGCCCCGTTGCCGGCAGATGCTGGAGTTGTGCAGCGACATGCAGGCCGCCGTCAGCGAACCCGACGAAGCGCCTCGCGGCCTGCTGCGCCTGAGTGTCAGCACCTCGTTCGGCCAGGCACAGCTGGCCGATGCCATGGCCGAATACGTCAAGCGCTACCCGCTGGTCAACATCGATATGCAGATGCTTGATCGCACGGTGAACCTGGTGGATGAGCGCATCGACCTGGCGATCCGCACCAGCTTCGAACTGGACCCCAACCTGATCGCCCGCCGACTCACGCTGTGCCGTTCGGTGATCTGCGCATCGCCCGCTTACCTGCTGGAGCACCCGCAACCGCGGCAGGTACAGGACCTGGCCCGGCACAATTGCCTGACCCACTCCTACTTCGGCAAAAGCCTGTGGCACTTCATGGAGAACGGCGAGCCGGTGTCGGTGCCGGTGCAGGGCAATATCAGCGCCAACGAGGCCAGTACCTTATTGCGGGTGACGCTGGCGGGGGCAGGGGTGTCGCGGCTGCCGAGTTATCAGGCGGGCGACTACATCCGCAGTGGCGAGTTGATCCGCTTGTTGCCCGAGGCCGAGCCGCAGCAGATGAACATCTACGCGGTGTACGCCTCGCGCAAGCATATGCCGGCGGCGCTGCGCAGCCTGCTGGATTTCCTGGTATTGAGGTTTCCGGAAGAGCCGGTGTGGGACGTCGGTCTCTAAGCCGACATAAACAGGTTGAATGTCGCCCGATAATGGCGACTTGCCCCAGCTGACCTATGCTTATCAAAGCACCTTCTTGATCGGATCAGAGGTCAGCATCATGTCGATCAAAACAAGAAAGTACCTGATGATTTTCACCCTGTGCGCCGCCGCCACCGCGCTCTATGGCACTGCCGCCTACCGCGTCGAACAGACCCGCATGCAGCCGGGCTTCGCCTCCAGCTGCAATCACGGTCAATGCGTTGGCCACATGGCTGCCTTCAGTTCGCTTCGCTAGCGTCCTGGTCGGCTTTCAACTGCTCCCGAAACGCCTTCGGGGAGAACCCGACGCGTCGGCGAAACAGCCGTGAGAAGTTGGTCGGGTCGGAAAAGCCCAAAACCTCCGACATTTCATTGATGGTCATGCTGGTGTAGGTCAGCAGGCGCTTGGCTTCCAGCAACTGGCGGTCGTGCATGATCTGCAACGCGGGCTGCCCGCCCAACTCCCGACACGTCCCGTTCAGGTGTGAGACCGAGATCCCGAGCTTGTGGGCCAGGTCTTCGATTTTCGGGTGCTCGCGATAATGTTGCTCTACCAGCTGGGTGAACCGGCGGAAGTATTCGCGGCCCCGCGGTGCCCGTGGATGGCGGCGCTGGATGGCCTGGCGGCTGATCCACACCAGCAGCACGCTGACCAGGGCGTGCATCATCATGTCCCGCGCCGGTTGGTCGCTGGCGTATTCCTCCTGCAGGCGCGCAAACAGGCTGTTGAGGTAGTCACTGTCGTTGCCGGCAGGGTAGCTGCCCAGGGCATTCAGGCCATCCAGCGCCGCGCCCAGTTGCCCCTGCAGGTGCGCCATCAGCGGCGCGGCCAGGGTGACCACAAACCCCTCGACGTCTTCGGAAAAGCGAAAGCCATGCACGCATAACGGCGGCAGCACCTGCAGCGTCGATTCATTCAGGGTGCTGCGCTGCCCCTCGATCTCCAGTTGTGCCTGGCCTTTGTGCACGTAAAGCAACTGGCACAGGTCCGCATGCCGGTGGGGCTGGATTTCCCACTGGTACTCACGGCTACGCCGGGAGATGGTTTCACAGTGCAACAAATCCGGGGTCGGCCATTGCTGGCTCTCACCGTAGAGTTTGAACACTGGAATCGCGGCACTGGCAGTTTTGGTCATGGCTTCATCCGATACTTCGGGAGAGTTGTGCGGTAATCGCCCCAATTGGCGAAAAGCGCAGCTTTGGGCTCAGTTTTCACCTTCTTATGCCGGGCACTCAAGTGAAAAATGCCAGCAACACCTTCAATGACAACTCTTTCACCGGATACGTTCGGGTGAAGCTTGCGGGCCATAAAAATAATGAAAACGCTGAAAACCCAAGTCGCCATCATCGGCGCCGGTCCCTCGGGGCTGCTGCTCGGTCAACTGTTGCACAACGCCGGGATCGAAACCCTGATTCTTGAGCGCCAGACGCCGGATTACGTGCAAGGGCGCATCCGTGCCGGGGTGCTGGAACAAGGCATGGTCGACCTGCTGCGCCAGGCCGGCGTGAGTGCGCGGATGGATGCCGAAGGCCTGGTGCATGAGGGCTTTGAGCTGGCGCTGAATGGGCAACTGACCCATATCGACCTCAAGACGCTGACCGGCGGCAAGACGGTGATGATCTACGGGCAAACCGAAGTCACCCGCGACCTGATGGCCGCGCGCCAGGCCAGCGGCGCGACAACGTTGTATGAAGCCGGCAACGTGCAGCCCCATGATCTGAAAAGCCCGGAGCCGTGGCTGAGCTTCGAACATAAAGGCGAGCATTACCGGCTAGACTGCGACTACATCGCTGGCTGCGATGGTTTTCACGGTGTGGCGCGCCAGTCGATTCCCACCGAGGCATTGAAAGTCTTTGAACGGGTCTATCCGTTTGGCTGGCTGGGCATCCTCGCCGACACCCCGCCGATCCACGATGAACTGGTGTACGCCAAGCACGAACGCGGTTTTGCCCTGTGCAGCATGCGTTCACCGACCCGCAGCCGTTATTACCTGCAGGTGCCGGCCGATGAGTCGGTGGACGACTGGTCCGATGCACGCTTTTGGGATGAACTGAAAACCCGCTTGCCCAGCTCACTCACCGAGCAACTGGTGACCGGCCCGTCCATCGAAAAGAGCATCGCGCCACTGCGCAGTTTTGTGGTGGAGCCGATGCAGTACGGCCGCCTGTTCCTGCTGGGCGACGCCGCCCACATCGTGCCGCCCACCGGCGCCAAGGGTTTGAACCTGGCGGCCAGCGATGTCAGTACCTTGTTCAATATCCTGCTCAAGGTGTATCGCGAGGGCCGGGTAGAGTTGCTGGAAAAGTACTCACAGATTTGCCTGCGAAGGATCTGGAAGGCCGAACGGTTTTCCTGGTGGATGACCTCGATGCTGCATCAGTTTCCTGAGGCAGACGGCTTCAGCCAGCGCATTGCTCAGAGCGAATTGGAGTATTTCGTGGACTCAGAGGCGGGCCGTAAAACCATTGCAGAAAATTACGTCGGACTTCCTTACGAGGCTATCGAATAGTCAGCTATCTAGTACACTGACGAGCATTCCCGTGGGCCTCCTTTTCCCGCGGGCCCTTGCTCGCAGGTTCTGCCGTGACCAACCTCAATCAGCCCGCCACACCCGCCGTGCGCAGTGTCCTTGTCGCCTTGATGATGGCGATCTTTCTCGGGGCCCTGGACCAGACCATCGTCGCCGTTTCCATGCCGGCCATTTCCGCGCAGTTCCATGATGTAAACCTGCTGGCCTGGGTGATCTCCGGCTACATGGTGGCGATGACCGTGGCCGTGCCGATCTACGGCAAGCTCGGCGACTTGTACGGGCGCCGGCCAATGATGCTGATCGGCATGGGGCTGTTCACCCTCGCTTCACTGTTCTGCGGCATGGCCCAGAGCATGGAGCAACTGGTGCTGGCGCGGATTCTCCAGGGCATCGGTGCCGGCGGGATGATTTCGGTCAGCCAGGCGATTATCGGCGACATTATTCCGCCCCGTGAGCGCGGGCGCTACCAGGGGTACTTCAGCAGCATGTACGCGGTGGCGAGCGTGGCCGGCCCGGTATTGGGCGGCTACATGACCGAGTACCTGTCGTGGCGCTGGGTGTTCCTGATCAACCTGCCGCTGGGCGCGGGCGCCTGGTGGGTGGCCCATCGCACGCTGGTGGGGCTGCCGGTGCCGCAACGCAAGCCGGTGATCGACTACCTCGGCACTGTGCTGATGATCGTCGGTTTGACGGCGCTGTTGCTGGGTATCACCGAAATCGGCCAGGGCCATCATTGGCGCGACGATGAAGTGCTGGGGCTGTTGGTCTGTGCCGTGGTGGCGTTGACGGTGTTTGTGTGGCACGAGCGCCGGGCGCGGGAGCCCTTGTTGCCGATGCACCTGTTTGCCAACCGCAGCGCGGTATTGTGCTGGTGCACGATTTTCTTTACCAGTTTCCAGGCGATTTCCCTGACGGTGCTGATGCCGCTGCGCTACCAGACCGTCACCGGTTCCGGTGCCGACAGTGCCGCCTTGCATTTGCTGCCGCTGGCGATGGGCTTGCCGATGGGGGCGTATTTTGCCGGGCGCATGACCTCGGTGACCGGGCGTTATAAACCGATGATCCTGATTGGCGCCTTCCTGAGCCCGATCGCGATTTTCGGCATGGCGTTGAGTGCGCCTCAGGCGGTGGCGGTCACCAGTCTGTTTATGTTGCTGTGCGGGATTGCCGCCGGGATGCAGTTTCCGACTTCCCTGGTGGGTACGCAGAACTCGGTGGAGCAGCGGGATATCGGGGTGGCGACCAGCACCACCAACCTGTTCCGTTCCCTGGGCGGTGCGGTTGGGGTGGCATGCATGTCGGCGCTGTTGCTGGCGTTGTTGCAGGACTCCAGTTTTGCGCACCTGGCCAGTGGGGCGCTGGTCGCGGAGGGGAGTTCGGGGAATGTGCTGCTGGATGGTTTGAATGCCGCGCCTGGGCCGGCGCAGGATGCCTTGCGGGGGGAGTTGTTGATTACCTTCAGGCATTTGCTGATGGTCAGTGCCGGGGTGTCGTTGTTGGGGTTGGCGGCGGCGATTGCCATGCCTGATCGGGTGTTGCGGGGGCGGGAAGACAAGGCCAAATAGTCGAAAAAATGAAGATTAAATGTGGGAGCGGGCTTGCTCGCGAATGCGGTCTGTCAGCTGATAAATAGGTTGGCTGATACACCGCATTCGCGAGCAAGCCCGCTCCCACATTCGATCACGTTCCAGCATTTAAATAGCTGACCTTCACGGGCTGTAATACCCCACAGCCACCATGAAATGTCCGGTTTTGCGCAAATACGCATGCTTGTTCTCAACCTTTCCGGTCACCGGATTTTTCCAGCGGTACTTGTATTCCCCCTGATCCTGCTCGGCCATGACCGCCAGGATCGGCTCACCCACCGGCTTCCCGTCGGGATCCTTGATCTTGCTGAAATCCGTATTCACCAGCCGCGGAGTCGTGCCATGGGCCACGTAGCGCTGGGTGTCGAGGTCAACCACAAACACATACAAATCGTCCTGTAGAAAACCACCCTGCATGGCGTTGATGGCCTTGAGCGTCCCAACCGGGTCTTTCTCCAGCGCCTTGACGGCTTTGTTTCGCAGCGCTCTGGCATGTTCCGGCGTCGCCCGCGGCAGGTAGTAGCCAACGGCCAAAATCCGCTGCCCGACGCGCTGGTAATACACATGCTTGCGCTCCACCTTGCCGTCATTCCAGTTCTGCCACCGGTAATCGGCCTGCTGGATGCCACTGCCCTCAGGCACCGCCAACGCCTCCTTGAACGACTTGTTCAAATCCGGCCCCAGTACCTCGGAAACATTGCGCCCGATCAACGCAGAAGAGGGCCCGCCACTCGCCAGCAGCACGCCCTTGGTGTTGACCACGAACACGTAACGGTCCTGGTCGACGAATTCACCCTGGCGGCTGAACGCCGCAAAAGCCTTGTCACCATTCGTCTGGTAATACGCCAAGGCCTTTTCCAGCAAGGCCTTGGCGGCTTGGGCATCCGCCTCCTCAGCGGTGGCGGCGTGCACCTGGCCAACACATAACAGCAGCAGCCAGGTGGCTCGGAGCATTGCCTTCATTACCCGTCCCTCGATCTTGTTGGTGTGCCAAGAGCGTAGACGGTTTGCCGGCAAATCAGAACGGTTTGGTCGGCAGGTATTTGCCATCCAGGGTGATCACCGCGCGGGAGCCGCCGTCCGGGTCTTCGACCTTCTTGATGTCCAGCTTGAAGTTGATCGCGCTGATGATGCCGTCGCCAAATTGTTCGTGCACCAGGGCCTTGAGGGTCGAACCGTAGACCTGCAGCATTTCATAGAAACGGTACATGGTCGGGTCCGTCGGCACGCCGCCCGGGAAGCTGCCGCGCAGGGGCACGGTTTGCAGCAGGCGGCTGGCGTCCTGGTCGAGGCCAAGCTTGTCGCAGACCACATCGGCAGCGTCCTTGGGCAGCGGATGCTGGCCGAGCAGGGCGGCGGTGACGAACGCCAGGCTCAGGCCGGTGCCGTCGGTGAGGTCCTGCCATGACAGGTTCTTGCGCGCCTTGATGTCGATGACGGTGTCGGCCAGGGCCAGGCGTGGGGATTGGGCGAATTGGGATTGCAACATGGTGATGTCCTCTTGGGTTTGAATAAGGTTCAGGCGGCGTAGGCACGGGTGGCCGGGTGGTCGAGCAGCGAAATGAAGCGCCCGTTGCGGCCATCCAGGGCGTCGATGGCGCCGCTTTCGATGTCGTAGACCCAGCCGTGCAGGCTCAGCCGGCCTTGTTCCAGGGCCAGGGCCACGGAAGGGTGGGTCTTGAGGTTGGCCAGTTGGGCGACCACGTTTTCCCGTACCAGCGAGTTCAGCCGGTCGGCATCCGATGCGTGAGTGCGGGCGGCGTTGATCACCTTGGCCGACTCGGCGTGGCGCAGCCAGTTGGCCACGGCGGGCAAGTGGTCGAGGCATTTGCAGGTGGAGATCGCGGTCATGGCACCGCAGTCGGAGTGGCCGCAGATCACGATGTCGCTGACGCCGAGAACGGCCACTGCGTATTCGACGGTGGCCGACACGCCGCCAGGCTCCGGCCCGTAGGACGGGACGATGTTGCCGGCGTTACGGATCACAAACAGGTCTCCGGGTTCCTGCTGGGTCAGCAGTTCCGGGACTACGCGGCTGTCGGAACAAGACACGAACAACGTGCCGGGGTTTTGCGTGGTAGCCAGGTGTTTGAACAGGTCGCTGCGTTGGGTGAAGGCTTCACCCTGGAACTTGCGAAAGCCGTCGATGAGATCTTGCATGGTGGTTCTCCTTGCGTCGCTGATGGGGCAAGGATGGAAGTTTTCAGCTATAGCGTCCAAGACCGGCTTATTATGGTTTCTATAAGTCATGCCTATAGTTGGAGCGCCTTCCATGTTGCTGCGTCATATCCGCTACCTGCTGGCCGTTGCCGAGCACCGTAATTTCACCCGGGCGGCGGAGGCGCTGCATGTGTCGCAGCCGACCTTGTCGCAGCAGATCCGGCAACTGGAAGACACTCTCGGTGCGCTACTGCTGGACCGTTCCGGCAGAAGCGTCAGCCTGACCGATGCAGGCGAGGCCTATGTGCGGTTTGCGCGCCTGGCCTTGCAGGATCTGCAGGCCGGCACCCGCGCCATGCATGACGTGCAGGACCTGAGCCGTGGCAGCTTGCGCCTGGCGATGACGCCGACATTTACCGCCTACCTGATCGGGCCGCTGCTGGCGCGATTTAACGGGCTGTATCCGGGGATTACAGTGAGTGTCGAGGAGCTGACCCAGGACCGCATGGAGGCGGCACTGACGG
The DNA here is from genome assembly GCF_013385475.1 of Pseudomonas sp. G5001. Lineage (NCBI taxonomy): Bacteria > Pseudomonadati > Pseudomonadota > Gammaproteobacteria > Pseudomonadales > Pseudomonadaceae > Pseudomonas > Pseudomonas sp. G5001. The sequence goes on along the minus strand of NZ_JACAPZ010000029.1, from coordinate 145,053 downwards.
AGGATTTGCTGGATATCGGCATCGGTTTTACCGGCGAGCATTTGCCGGATATCGAGTGTGAAGGGGTGTTTGTCGAGGCGTTGAGCGTAGTGGTGAGCGCCGGTCATCCCGGCATTGATCGACAGTCGTGGCTCCAGCAGCCGTTGGTGCTGCTGAATGCCGGCTTCGCCACGCGTCGCTATATCGATGAGTATTTTCGCAGCCAGGCGGTGAAACCGCTGATTACCATGGAGGCCAATTCCATCAGCGCGATTATCGAAATCGTACGAAATACGCAGTTGGCGACCATCCTGCCCAGCGCGATTGCCCAGGTGCAGCCGGGGTTGCAGGCGGTGCCGCTAAGCCCGCCGTTGCCGCAACGCACGGCGGCGTTGCTCAGCCGCAAGGGAGGCTATCGCAGTGCGGCGTGCAGGGCGTTTGTCGAGCTGGTCAGGGCGCAGCCAGCCACTGATTGATGATGCCGTCATACACGCCGGTCACCGTGCTCAAGTGCAGCCACTGGTCCACGTAACTCTTCCATGCGACATCATCGCGGGGCAGCAGGAACGCTTTTTCGCTGTACTGCATGTACCGCTCGGGATTCACCGCGCACAGTCCCGGCTTGAGCTTCTGCTGATACCGCGCCTCGCTGGCGTCGGTGATCATCACGTCCGCCTTGTTCGCCAGCAGTTCCTCGAAAATCGTCACGTTATCCGGGAACAGCGTCAGTTGTGCCTTGCCCAAATGCGCCCGCGCAAATACTTCATTGGTGCCGCCCGCAGGCTCGATCACGCGTACCTGCGGCTGGTTGATCTGCTCCACCGTCTGATAGCGCTGCACATCGGCGCAACGCACCAGCGGGATCTTGCCGTCGACGCCCAATGGTTGGCTGAAAAACGCCTTTTTCTGCCGCTCCAGGGACACTGAAATACCACCCACCGCAATATCACAGCGCTGGGCCAGGAAGTCCGGCATCAGGGTTTTCCAGGTGGTCGGCACCCACTTCACCTGCACCCCAAGGCTCTTGGCCAGGGACTGGGCCATCGAAATGTCGATGCCTTCGTAGCTGCCGTCCGGGCGCAAATAGCTGTAGGGCTTGTAGTCGCCGGTGGTACAGACGCTCATTTCGCCGCGCTGGAGCACTTCATCCAGGCGCGACGCAGGGCTGTCGGCCAGGGCCTGGGCAGACAGGCCGGCCAGCAGGGAAAGGGTCAGCAATGCTTTCATGCGGTCGGGTCCTTGGGCATGGGCAGGGCCGCCATTATTTGCAAATGTTTAGCCACGGCACAACCAAACTCCATCAAGACTGGATTTAACGGCTTAACCTCGCGTGTGAGGCTGCCCGGCATCTCTTTACTGTGAATCCCGCATGGACGGTTCCCCCGACACACACCCTGAGACATCGCCAGGCGCCACCGCGTCCAGCCGTCCGGATCGTCGTCGAGTCACCGCTGATGCCCTCCCTTCCGAACTCGCCTTCTGGGCGCTCTGGCACTGCCGCCACGCGCGCCCACCGGACACCTTTCTCCTACGTTGATTTGCCCGAATGGATGCCCCGCGCATCTGCCCGGCAGCGCCCGCGCGCCTGCCTGACGCGAACGTATGAGAATGCCCATGAACACGCCCTTTGCCACCCTGCACGAAGCCCAGTCCTTTCTTGAGCAGAACCCGGATATCGAGATGTTCGAGCTGTTCATCCTCGACAACAACGGTGTGCCTCGCGGCAAACTGCTGCACCGCGATGAACTGCTGGCGGTCTATGAAAGTGGCCGGCCGCTGCCGAGTACCATCCTCGGCCTGACCATCAATGGCGACGACGTGGAGAACTCCGGGCTGGTCTGGGAAGTCGGTGATATCGACTGCCGCGCTTACCCGGTCAGCGGCAGTTTGCAGCGCATGCCGTGGCGCCTGATCCCGACGGCAGCAGTGCAAGTCAGCATGCACCCCACCGAAGGCATGCCCGCTACCGTGGCCGATCCCCGGCACCTGCTGGCCAGGGTGATTGACGACCTCAAGGCCGACGGCTATTACCCGGTGATGGCGGCGGAGCTGGAGTTCTATTTGCTCGACCAGATACCCGACAGCAACGGCCGCCCGCAACCGGCGCGGGATGTCGACGGCGGGCGCCCGCGCTCGACCCAGGTCTACGGCCTGCGGGAGCTGGAGCAGATCGAACCGTTCCTCGCCGACCTCTACAGCGCCTGCAAACTCCAGGGCATCCCGGCGCGCACGGCGATTTCCGAATACGCCCCGGGCCAGGTGGAAATCACCCTGGAACATCGCAGCGATGCCCTGCAAGCCATGGACGAGGCGGTGCGTTACAAGCGCCTGGTCAAGGGCGTAGCCCACAAGCACGGGATGACCGCGTGTTTCATGGCCAAGCCGTTTGACGATCTGGCCGGCACCGGCATGCACATGCACGTCAGCCTGGCCGACCGCGACGGCAATAACCTGTTTGCCAGCGAAGCGCCCGACGGCACGCCGCTGTTGCGCCACGCGGTGGGCGGCATGCTCAGCACCTTGCTCGACTCGTTGCTGATGTTCTGCCCCAACGCCAACTCCTATCGACGCTTCCAGACCAACAGCTACGCGCCGCTGGCCGCGACCTGGGGCGTGGACAACCGCACCGTCACGCTGCGGGTGCCCGGCGGGCCGGCGTTTTCCCGGCATATCGAACACCGTATCTGCGGCGCCGACGCCAACCCGTACCTCGCGGCGGCCGCGATTCTGGCCGGTATCCACCGGGGCATCCGCGAACAGCGCGACCCCGGCGCGCCGGTGGAGGGCAACGGTTATGCCCAGGCCAAGGAGTTGCTGCCCACCGATTGGCTGACCACCTTGCGTGCGCTTGAAGGCTCGGTTTGGGCGCGTGAGGCGTTCGGCGGCGAATTCCTCGGCGTGTACCTGGCGGTCAAGCGGGCCGAATACCGTCAGTTCATGGGCGAGGTGGGCGAGCAGGATTGGCGCTGGTATCTGCACCAGGCCTGAAGATGAAGGCGCTGATCACAGACAGTTAACAGACAGGCAGCGGGCTGGATACTGGTTCTGCATTAACGGCGAACAATCCTTCGACCTTTTTTTCACGAGACGGTGGTTAAGCTGCGAATGTCTGATCCATTAACAGAGTCGTGTGATGCCGTCGCAACCGCCGTCTTCCATCGAGATTGAATTTGCCGAACGCGCTGGCCAGCAGCATGCCCTGGTCTGCGCCGACACGCGTCCGCCGGGGCTGTTGCGGCGCCTGGGGTTGTGGCGCGATGAGCAATTGGTGCGCCGTGCGCTGAAGATCGCCGGCGAGCCAGGGCTGATTCTCGACCTGGCGTGCGGCTCCGGGCGCTTTTGGCCGGTGCTGGCCGAGCACAGCAACCGGGTGATCCTGGCGTCGGACAACTCCCAGGACATGCTCGACCACGCCCGTACCCACCACGCGCCGGGCTTGCTCAAGCGGATCAAGACCTTCCAGGGCTCGGCATTTTCCATCGGCCTTTCGGCCAACGCGGTGGACTGCATTTTTTGCCTGGAGTTGTTTCGCCATGTGCCAACGGCAGAAGGGCGCCTGGCCCTGCTCGGTGAGTTTCATCGGGTAAGCCGCGACACGGTAATCGTCTCGGTCAACAGCGACAGCGGGTACCGGGCGTTGCAGCCTGGCCCGGCGGCAGTTGCCAGCCACCGGGCGCAAGTGGAGGCGGAGTTTCGCCTGGCGGGTTTCAAGGTCCTCGGTCAACAGGAGTTCATGCCCGGCTCAGCCATGTGGCGGGTGTATGTCCTGCGTAAGAGAGGATAAGTACCGACTGTCGGACTATTCTTCAGCTCCTATAAGAGTTTTCATGGCGGATGCTGTACTGCGAATGCTCGCAACTCCCTTTCGCGATATATACTGCGCGCCATTCTTCAAGGGAGAGCCGTGTGGCCATCGATATTCACTGGATCTGCGACAACGATAGCCTCGGCCAGCACTGCGCCGAATGGCAGCAGTTGCCATTCGTCGCCCTCGACACCGAATTCATGCGGGTCGACACTTTTTATCCCATTGCCGGGCTGATCCAGATCGGTGATGGCGTGCGCGCTTACCTGATCGACCCCCTGACCATCGACAACTGGCAACCCCTGGCCGCCTTGCTGGAGAACCCGGCGGTGATCAAGGTGGTACACGCGTGCAGCGAAGACCTGGAAGTGTTGCTGCGCCTGACCGGTAGCCTGCCGGTGCCGTTGTTCGACACGCAACTGGCGGCGGCCTACCTGAACCTCGGTTTCTCCATGGGCTATTCGCGGTTGGTGCAAGCCGTCCTCGATATCGAGTTGCCCAAGGGCGAGACCCGCTCCGACTGGTTGCAGCGGCCATTGTCCGAGACGCAAATCAGCTACGCCGCCGAAGACGCGGTGCACCTGGCAGAAGTCTACACACGCCTGCGCCCGAAGCTTTCCGACGACAAATACGCCTGGGTCCTGGAAGACGGTGCCGAACTGGTGGCCAACCTGCGCCGCGAAGTCGACCCGTACGAGGTTTACCGTGACGCCAAGCTCGCCTGGAAACTCTCCCGTGCCCAGCTCGCCGTATTGCGGGAACTGTGCGCCTGGCGCGAACAGCAAGCCCGTGCCCGTGACCTGCCGCGCAACCGGATCATCCGTGAGCACTCGTTATGGCCCCTGGCCAAATCCCAGCCGGATAACCTCGCCGCGCTGGGCAAGATCGAAGACATGCACCCGCGCACCGTGCGCCAGGACGGCGAGTTCCTGCTGGGCCTGATCAAGCGCGCCGGCAGCGTGCCCATGGACCAGTGGCCACCGGCGGTTGCCGAGCCATTGCCGGTGGACGCCGCCACGCTGATCAAGCAACTGCGCGCCCTGGGCCAGGCCGAGGCCGAACGCCTGGACATGGCGCCGGAACTGATGCTGCGCAAGAAAACCCTTGAAGCCCTGGTCAAGAGCGGCTACCCCGAGGGGCCTTACCAATTGCCAGATTCGCTGCGTGGCTGGCGCCGCGAACTGATGGGCCAGGCGCTGCTGGACAGCCTGGCCACTGCCGGAGAACAGCCTTGAAACGTATTTGCTCCATCTATCGCAGCCTCAAACGAAACGAGATGTACCTCTACGTGCTGAAAAGCGATGCACTGGAGCGCGTGCCGGAAAGTCTGCTGGCCGCCTTCGGCAAGCCGCACCACGCCTTCGACCTAGTGCTGAGCCCGGAGCGCAAGCTGTCCCGCGAGGACATCACCGTGGTTCTGGATAACCTCGAAAAGCAGGGTTACCACCTGCAAATGCCGCCGGCCGAGGACGAGTACATCGAACACTTGCCCGAAGAGCTGCTGCGACGCAATGACCCGATGTGATCGGTCAGTGCCCCGTCCGGGGCACATTCATCAATGGAATTCAATTTTTGGCGGCGGCCGCACGGTACAGTGAACTGGACCGGCGGCCGCCTGCAGTGTTTTTGAAAGGTTTGAACCATGCGCGTTCTGATTGCTGAACACGATCACCCGCTGTACGCCCGGCTGCTGCGCGAAGCGGCGCCGGACCTTGAGGTCATGACCAGCGGCGACTCCGCCGAATTGTCGCGCCTGGCGGCCGATTGCCCGGTGTGGCTGGGCCAGCCGGATCTTCTGGCCACCTTGCTGCGCCAGGGGCACCAGCCACAATGGCTGCAATCCACCTGGGCCGGCATCACGCCGCTGCTGGCCGACGGCCTGCCGCGGGATTACCGCCTGACCCGCGCCGTGGGCATTTTTGGCCAGGTGATGGCCGAATACGTGCTGACTTACATGCTTGGCCATGAGCGTGAAGTGCTGGCGCGGCTGGTCAGCCAGGTCGAGCGCAAGTGGGATAACCGCATGGGCCAGAGCCTGGCGGGGCGCAAAGTGCTGATCGTCGGTACCGGTGATATCGGCCGCAGCGTTGCGCAATTCCTGCAGCCGTTTGGCGTTGAGCTGTACGGCATTGCCAGTGAGGCCCGTGAGCAGGCGCCGTTTGTCGAAGTTGCCGGGCTCGACGCGTTGCCGCGCCTGGTGGGTGAGGTGGACTACGTGGTCAACCTGCTGCCTAACACACCGAACACCCACGATTTGTACAATGCGGCGCTGTTCAAGCAGTTCAAGCCGACCGGGTTGTTCATCAACGTCGGGCGCGGCGTGGCGGTGGTCGATGCGGACCTGGTGGAAGCGTTGAAGGAAGGCCATCTGGCCGGCGCGGTGATTGACGTTTGCCGTCAGGAACCATTGCCCCAGCGCCATCCGTTCTGGACTGCCTGGGGCTTGCTGTTGACCGGCCACAGCTCGGCGCCGACTTCGCCGGGGATGATGGTGCAATTATTTGTCGAGAATTTGCGCGCGTACCAGGCGCAGGAAACGTTGCGCGGCGAAGTGAGTTTCGAGCGCGGTTACTGACAGCGCGAAGGCCCGGCAACGCGTGTTGCCGGGCGCTTACAAATTTCTGCAAACACTAATCAGATGTTCGTTTCGCAGGCCGTATGTGAGGCTCGTACCCCTCTCCAGATGGGTACATTCTCATGTTGAATGCTGGCACTGTGTCTCTCCCTCCACGGGTAACTTCGCAACTTTCCCTGCTTTCTACCGAGCCGGCGGAGCTCCCTCTATTGCCCTCTGCTCTGGGTGCTACGGCCGATCGCGATACGCAGGCCCTCGCCCCAGTCCCCCGGCAATCCGGTCTCACCGCGGCGTTGGGCGACCGCGAGAATCTGCGGACACTGGGCCAGAAGCTCAACGAAATCGCCAGCCGTCTTGGCGTGAATGCCAGTCCTCAAGCGGTGCTGGCCGCGCTGCAAACGACACCGATGCAAATACACCCCGACTCGTCCTACCCGACCCAGGCGGGTAAAGCGGCGACGGTAGAGACCTTTCTCGGAAGTATCGGCTTGGGGTTGCCCACCAATCATTTTCAGCTGACCGGTCATGCCCACGCGGTGAGTGACAGGGCACTGGAGCATCCGCTCGGCAATTTTGGCGGCGGGTTGTCCTGGCCTGTTCCCATGAGCGCCGCTGAACAACGCAGGGTACTGGCGGCGGCTACCGACCATGGCAGCCAGAACCCCAATGCACCGCACATCGGCGCAAGCGTGGGTGTACTGGAATATCTGAACGCGAACCAGCCGTTGTCGGGCGAGGCATTGGCTGATCCTGCCAAGGCACTCGAAACCCTCGTCAGCTCCACCCGCGGGCAGGCACTGGGGCAAGCCATACAGGACCAGCTTGGGGGCGCCGCGTCCGAGACCAGCGTGAACGAGTACGCACTGAGTGCGATCCATCTGCTGCTTGACCCGGAGTCCATCACGGCGCCGCACCGTAACCGCGTGGCGGGTTTCGACCTCGCCCAACAAGCCCATTGGGGCAAGCCGGCTTCGACAGTGCTCGAGCGCCTGAGCACTTACCTGCACGAAAATCACAAGACCAGTCCCGAGATGGCCAAGGCCGGCGCCTATTTGTTACTGGCACGAAAGGCGCCCGAGTTTTTGATCAAGGATATCCCCGACCGCGTGACCTACGGCAGCCCTGCCTGGGTAAGCCTCGCGGTCGCAGCGGCGGCCATAGAGGCGCAGTTCCCCGGAAAGGTGGCGCACATGACCTTTGCCCAAGTCATGTCCTGCGCGGAAAACGCGATCCTGACGAATCGAGCCGCCGCCGAACATGCACAAAAGGCGGCATTGGTGGACTGGGCCGTGGTCAACGGGATCGTCACATGCCAGTCAGGTGATCATTACAGCGACGATGAGATAGACCGTGCAAGGACGGCATTCAACGCACAACTGAAGTCGACGCTTGCGGCTACCGGTTTGTTGGAAGCCGAGATTCCAAGCCGTAAAGACATTGCGTTGGCCCATTTGAAGGAGCGGTTTGGCGAACACGTACCTTTTGAAGAGAAACGACTGAAGATCGTTGACTCGAAACAACCGTCAGCCCAACCACTTTATGATCCGAACCGGGCGCCCGGCGGGCTTTTCTCGTTGTTGGACATCGCCATGAGCGGACTTGGCCAATACCCATGGGAAACCAGGGACCCGAGCATTGCCGAGGCAATCAAAGGCAAGAGCCTGGATTTCAGCGTGAACAAAATCTTCAACGAAGAATTTGAACAAGCAATCACTTCTCGCCAGCAAGGGGTTCGCCGCGTCATCAAGCACCTTGTCGCAACACTGCCCTTGGTTGACCGGGAAAACCTGGAGTTTGCAAAGCTCGAGTTTTTTCAGAAAAACACTTATGAACTGGGCCTCGACTTCACCTCTAAAAAACGCCAGGGCGCGGAAAACAAACTGTGGGTCAAGGCCACCGGAAGGAATGGCAACACTGTTTATGAAATTGATTTGAACGCAGGTGCAATCAAGTCGGTGCCGACCTCGGAGTTAACAACAAAACGCGAGCGGCAGGCCAACAAGGAGTTCAAGACGGAGCCCTTCAAGCCCAAGACCGTGAGCGAGGCTGCCCTTGGCCAAAAGAGCCAGGACGGCTTGTCAACGCCGCCCCCCAGTTTTTCCAGTGCGCGAACCCAGCACATCGCCGATGCCTTTGTTGAGCATCTTGATCTCGACAGTGATGATATAAAAACCTATGCCCGGGGTGTCACCTCATTCGATAAACAAATGGCAACCGAGTGGAACGTCACCCACTTTTTTCTTGACCTGATTCCGCTCAGGTCAGCCATCGTGAATTTTTCCAGGGGCAACCACCTGGAAGGGGCCAGTGACCTGGCGCTGGATGTCTTTGGTTTTGTCACGGCGGGCGCGGGTGTGGCGGCGAAAGTCACGAAGGCGGGGGCCAAGGTCGCGAGCGCCGCCGCCAAGGCCATTCAAGTGGCAAAAGTCATCGGTGTGGCTGCCATTCAAGCATTCAACCCATTGGATGGCTTCAGCGAACTGGTCGCGGGCGGTGCCCGGTTGCTGGGCAAAGGCGCCAACTTTGTACGCGCCACGGGTGCAGAGGTGGTCAACAAGCTCAGGGGCGCGAGCGGCAGCTATGACCTGTTGAAGGCTGCCAGTAAACACTATGACGCAGCAGCGACGGGTACCTTCAAGGTCGCCGGGCAAAGCGTTGATGGAGGCGCGGTACTCCAGAACGGTCGATGGTATGCGTTTGATGTGGACAGGATGCGGCCTTACGGCAGCCCTCTTGAAGGCTTCACCGCAAAAACGAGTGCGATGGATGGGGCGATCATCACCACGCCTGCCGAGCCGGGCAGCGCCCTGAACAACCGGTTGCTTGGCGACTACAGCGTGGCCGAATCGAAAATAGCCGGGCTTGCGCGCAACAGTCAGGGGATCTATGTGGCGGCGGACGGTCACTTGTCCCACATCCGCCATACCGATACTGCCGGCAACACTGCGGTCTACGAAGTGCGGCAAGTGACTCGCACCGCCGACGGTGCCGTACAGGCGCAGATTTATCACAACAACCGGCAAACGCCGCTGCTGGTGCAGCACCTTCAGGGGGACCAATGGCAGCGCCTGGGGGCACGCGGCGGTAACCCGCCTTCTGTGGCATCAGACCTGGGGCCGGAAATTGGCGGGGGTGGTGAGGGGACGATCTACGACAGTCTCGACGGGAAAAGTGTCTATAAGGACTATGGCCCTTCATCCATGACTTCTGCCGACGACTTTGTCGATAACGAGACCCTGTGCCTGAACAGCTATTACGGTGACGGCTTTGCAACCACGATATTTGAAAATGGTCGCCGTTATTTGAAAATGAGCAAGCTGGACGGGGTGGATGTAAATACCCTGGCAAGGGGAAGTTTGCCCCCAGAGGCCAGGCTTTTACTGGATGACGCATTTCGGCGCATGGAACAGAAAAATCTTTACCACAACGATCTGCAGTTAAGTAATTTCCTGTATTCAGCGAGGGATAATAAAATCTATCCAGTGGACTTGAACGCAAACGGTCTTGAAGACATGACACCGTTTCTCGCCAGTATGTACAAGCGTGATCGAGACGAGCTGCGCAGGGCCTATTACGCGCTGATCGCCAAGGCGTAGCTGCACTTGTGGCGGGTGTACCCTGCTGTGATCGCAGCAGCAGGGTTTTGACGTGACCGTCAACGACTGCCAGAGCGTGTTCAGTCCTGGTGGTTGAAGTCGCCTTCGGACACCAGCTCGTTCAATGGACGACGCGGGCTCGGGGTTTCCCGGGCTTGCAGGTAGTCGGCCAGGGTCGATTTGTCGCCGAGCTTGCCAATCGCCACGGCAGCGTGCAGGGCGTAACCTTCAGGAATCTTCAGTTCCTTGCGGGTCAGTTCCTGGTCGAAACCGGCCATGCCGTGGGTGTGCCAGCCGCTGAGGCTGGCTTGCAGCGCCAGGTGGCCCCAGGCCGAGCCGGTGTCAAAGGTGTGCCACAGGGCCGGGGTTTCTTCGGCGGCACCAGGCACGGCAAAGGTCGTCTTCGACGCGACGATCACCAGGGCCGAGGCATGCTGCGCCCAGCCACGGTTGAATTCGTTCAGCAGGCCCAGGAAACGTTCCCAGTTCGGCGTGTCGCGGCGCGCATAGAGAAAACGCCATGGCTGCGAGTTGTAGGCCGAAGGTGACCAGCGCGCGGCTTCGAAGAAGCTCAACAGGGTGTCCACCGGGATGCTTTCGCCGGTGAAGGCGCGCGGCGACCAGCGGTCGGTGAATTGTGGGTGGATCGGATAGTCGGCGACGCGTGGGTTGCTGCTCATTGGGCTGATCCTGATGAAAAACCGGGGTTCAAAACTACTTCGCCGCCGGGTGGCTGACAAGTCTTGTTCTACCGACAGTCGTAAGCGCTTGGCCCCGGGGGCCATGGGCACTAGACTGGCGGCCTTTTAACATACCGATATTGATGTAGAGCCATGGCCGCCAAAGTCGAACCTTTCTGGATCCGCAAAACCCTCGAACAACTCGACCAGGATGAGTGGGAGTCGTTGTGCGACGGCTGCGGCCTGTGCTGCCTGCAAAAGCTCGAGGATGAAGACGACAACAGCGTCTACTACACGCGCATCGCCTGCAAACTGCTGGACCTGAAAACCTGCCAGTGCACCGATTACCCCAACCGTCGCGCCTCGGTGCCCGATTGCATCCAGCTCACTCCGGGCCAGGCCGACCAGTTCAAATGGCTGCCGCCCACCTGCGGTTACCGGCTGGTCAGCGAGCGCAAGGACTTGCCGCTGTGGCACCACCTGGTCTGCGGCGATCGCGACGCTGTGCACCAGGAACGCATTTCCCAGTCCGGGCGCATGCTCAGCGAAGGCAGCGTGCCCGAGGATGACTGGGAGGATTACCTGATTTTTCGAGCAGGCTGAGAAGGAGTGTGTATGACGGTTGGAGCCAGGCTGGCGGCGAGCCTGCTGTTGTTGGTATTGAGTGCGCCGGCGTGGGCGGCGAAGAAAGTTGACCTGGACTATCACGTCAAGCTGTTGCCCCAAAGTGATCAGGCAGAAGTGCGCCTGAGCCTGTCCCAGGGCTCGGCGGTGCGCAGCCTCAACTTCGACCTGGGCCGCGACGGCGACTACAGCGACTTCAAGGCCGATGGCCAGTGGCAAGTGTTGCCGGGCAATACCCCGGGTGACAGCCGCGGCCTGTGGCAACCGAGTGCCGACAAGGCCAGCCTGACCTACCGTGTACGCCTCACCCACGCCCGCAAGAAAGGCGTCTATGAAGCGCGGATGACCCCGAGTTGGGCGCTGTTTCGCGGCGAAGACCTGGTGCCCACTGCACGTCTAGATCAACAGGACGGCATTGAACTGGTGTCGCGCCTGGTGTTTGAACTGCCTGCCGGCTGGAAAAGCGTCGAGACGTCCTGGCCGCGCATCGGCAAGAACAAATTCCGCATCGATAACGTTTCCCGCCTGTTTGACCGGCCCACCGGCTGGATGCTCGCGGGTACGCTGGGCAGTCGCAGGATGCGCCTGGGGGAAACCGAAATCACCGTGGCGTCGCCCAAAGGGCAAGGCATGCATCGCATGGATGTGCTGACCTTGCTGACGTTTGTCTGGCCGCAAGTGCAAGCGGCATTCCCACGGCACCCGGCGAAATTGCTGGTGGTGGGCGCCAGTGACCTGATGAGGCGCGGTGCGTATTCGGCGCGGGACTCGATTTACCTCAACAGCCGTACGCCGTTGGTCAGCGAGAACGGCAGCAGCCCGTTGATCCGTGAAGTGGTGCAGGCTATCGGCCGCTTCAACGACCACCAGGGCAGCGACTGGATCAGCGAGGGCTTGGCGCAGTACTACGCCATTGAGCTGATGCGCCGCGCAGGGGGGATCAGCGACGATCGTTATGCCGCCCTGCAGGCCCGGCTGGCCAACGAAGGCAAGGACGTGACCACCCTGCGGGTCGAGCACGCCAGTAGCGCGACCGTCTCACGGGCGGTGGTGTTGTTGCAGGAGCTGGACCGCGAGATTCGTGTGAAAACCCACAACAAGCGTTCGCTGGATGATTTGACCCAGGCGGTGATGCGCTTGAACAGCATCAGCACAAAGGAATTCGTGCAGCTGGGGGAGAGCATTATTGGCGAGTCGTCGGTAGTACTCGATACCAAACTGCTGCACTGAAACCAAGGTGGGAGCGGGCTTGCTCGCGAAAGCGGTGTATCAGAAACACAGTCAGTGACTGACACTCCGCTTTCGCGAGCAAGCCCGCTCCCACTTTTGATCGGGTTAACCCACAGTTTTGCTGGCGTTTTCAGCCGCCACTTCAGCCTTGGTCTTGAGGTTTTTCAGTTCCTCACCGGCGCGTTCGATCTTGGTCCGCACGCTGTTCATTTCCTGGCGGCTGCGCTCCAGCAACTCTTTCGCCGAGCTATGCCCGCTGATCCCGCGTGCCAGCGCTACGCCGCCAATCGCCACCTGGATCAAACCGAAAAAGCCGCCACGGCGCAGGCCTTTGCCCATCATCACCACACCGCCAGCCAGGGAGCCGATGCGTTCCCAGCCCTGGACGTTTTGCGTGGGTTGGGGCTCGAACGGGGTGGACCGGATAACGGGTCGCAGGGTTTTGCTGTCGCTCATGATCTGTCTCCAACAAGGGCTGATTGATATGCAGCTGACTGCACACAGGCCGCGGATGTTCCCAAAAAATCAGTATTTGGGGCCCGAACGGGTGTTGTTGCCCTTGGCCAGACGGTCGTAAAGCACCACGTTGACGGTGGCGGCGAGGTTCATGCAACCGGTGGTCGGGATGTAGATCACGTCTTCACACCAGTCGCGAATCTCTTTGTCGAGGGAGCCGTCTTCCGGACCGAAGATATACAGCGCACGGTCCGGATGGGTGTATTCGGGGAGAGGGCGGGCGCCTTCCACCAGCTCGACGGCGACGGGGATGCAGCCCAGGGGCAGGATCTTTTTCAGGTCGTCGATACCGATCAGCGGAATGTCGTGGTGGACCTTCTTGGTGTCGGTAATAAAGTCCCGGGCCCGCTCATAGCGCTTGCCGGTGTAGAACACCGAGGCCACGCCGTAGCAGCCGGCGGCGCGCATCACCGAGCCGACGTTTTCGGGGGATTTGGGGTTGTACAGACCGATGCAGCTGTAGCGTTTATTGCCCACGGGAGAGGGTGCCTTCGAGAAAAACCGCGATTATACGGCCTCGGGCTAATGCATTGCTTGGGCGATCGCTATCGCGGGCAAGCCCGGCTCCCACATTTGGAATGCAATCCCTTGTGGGAGCCGGGCTTGCCCGCGATGAGGCCGTCACATTCAGCGAAGATACTCAGTCGTCTTTCTTCATCAACCCGGCCAACGCCGCAAACGGGTTGTGCGTCGCCTTGGCGATCGTCGGGCTGCTGGTGGAGCCTTCGCCGAAATACTGCTGGTCGGTATAACGCGAGTGTTCGTTGTCGTGGCAATACAGGCACAGCAACTCCCAGTTGGAGCCGTCCTGGGGGTTGTCGTCATGGTTGTGGTTGCGGTGGTGCACGGTCAGTTCGCTCAGGCGCTTGCCGGCGAATTCACGGGCGCAGCGGCCACACACGTGGGGGTACATCTTCAGGGCTTTGTCGCGGTAGCCCATTTCCCGGTCGCGCTGGGCATCGGCGAGGATGCGATCCAGCTTGGCGGTGTGGGAGGGCGGGTTGGTCGAGCTCATCATGGCTCCTGTCTTTTAGTGGATCACGGATAGCGTTGATTCTAGCTGCTTGCGGGCTAATAAACCTCCGGCTTTTTCAGGCGCGGTCATGCCGGTGAGGGGGATTGTTTGTAGTATCGACGAACTGAATTCATAAGGAGCGGTACTCATGCGGATGCATTCATGGTTGTGGGCGCTGCTGTTGTGCGCCGTCAGTGTTCAGGTCCAGGCGTTTTCCACGCCCCAGCCAGGCCAGGTGATCGATGTGGCGCTGGAGCAGCTCCACCCGACCCAGGCCGTCATCGGTTTTGATCAGATCCATTACAAGCTGGGGGTATTTGCCGAGTCGCCCAAAAAAGTGTTCGACGAATACTGTGAAACCAACGGCCAGGGCGGTGTCGACAAGGTGCCTGAAGATGCCGATCTGCATAAGCCGGGCAGCTTCACCTGCAAAGACCCGGTAGGCGCTCACCCGGCGGATATGAAAACCGTGGTGGTCGGTCCCGCTGGCCAGTTGTACCTCACCGACGGCCACCACTCGTTCAGTACCTTGTGGGAGCAGCCAGGTGCCGGCGCCAAACTGAAGATGTGGGTGCGGGTCACCGATAACTTCAGCGACAGTCCCGACCTGGCGACTTTCTGGAAACGCATGGAGCAGGGCCGCAAGGTCTGGCTCAAGGACGGCCAGGGCAAGACCATCACACCTGAGCAAATTCCGGCACACCTGGGCTTCAAGGACCTCGGCGACGATATGTTCCGCAGCCTGGTTTACTTCTCCCGCAAGGCGTCCTACGGCAAGCCGACCTCTGGTGAGGTGGTGCCGGAATTCCTGGAGTTTTACTGGGGAGGGTGGTTGCGCACGCAGATTGACCTCGGCGCGTTCAACCTGAACAAGCAAGGCGGGTATGAAAAGGCAATCGAGGCGGTAGCCAAGCGCATGGTCAGCCTGGCGCCCGAGGCACCGGTAGGAGACAGCGGCTTCAGCGCCCGGCAGTTGGGCGGCTTCACGTCACTTGACCGCAAAGAACTGAACGATACGTTCAAGAAGAAAGTGCCCTACGTTATCGACAGTAGAAGTAACTAAGTGACGAACCGGCAGGGGCGGCCTTGTGCTGTTTCTGTCGGGCGTATAACGGCTGAATATACAGTAAAGATCCGGCAGATATCGATTTAAATGCCGTGGGGCATTTAATTGGCTTCAGGGTGATAAAGTGTTGGACTAACTTTGCCAGTTTGTTTAATGTGGCGCCTCTTGGCCTACTGCCGTTAGTGTGTTCTGTGGTGGCGTCAGGTAGTCAATACGTCAGGTCTTTCCTGGCGACTGTCAGTTTCCCGCAAGCCGGGCTTTCCTTTCACGATATCAACCGCCGTGGTTGACGTTGTGGCGTTTCAAATCAGAAGCGCTCATCCAGAGCGTACTGCTTCCAATAACCGAAGTCGGGTGGTTGAAGTGTCTGATGATCGTCGTGCAAATAATAAAAAATCAACGCGTTACCCTGTTGTTATAACTTGAAGATTCGGGATAGGTGTCCTGTGCAAGTTGTAAGTTTATGGTGCCCGTTAATAAACTTCTGATGTTCATCTCACTGACATTCACACTGCGTGAATGCAACGGCCTGCTTCAATTGAATGCATGCAATTTTTTGTAGAGGCTGTTGTGTCTAAAGTCGTTGTTCTGGCGGTTTCCGCTTCCTTCCTGTTTGGTGTGCTGTATTTATTTACCTCCCTTCTTGAACCCTTGAATGGCCAGCAGATATTTGGCTGGCGAATGCTCATCTCCTTGCCCTTCATGACGTTGCTGCTGTGCCTGTCCGGGGATTGGAAGTGGGTGCCGTTGATCTACAAGCGTCTGCGGGAGAAACCCGCGTTGCTGCCTTGTGTCGTGCTCACCAGTGCCCTGGTGGGTGTGCAGTTGTGGATCTTCATGTGGGCGCCCCTCAATGGCCACGGCCTGGATGTGTCGCTGGGCTATTTCCTGTTACCGCTGACCATGGTCATCACCGGGCGCATCGTTTACGGCGAACGCCTTTCCCATCTGCAAAAAATTGCCGCTGCGCTGGCGGCGGTGGGCGTGGCCAACGAGCTGTATCGCACGGGCGGGTTCTCCTGGACCACCCTGGTGGTGTGCGTCGGTTATCCGCTGTATTTCGTGCTGCGCAGGCGTTGTGGCACCGGCAACCTCGGCGGGCTGTGGCTGGACATGATGCTGATGATTCCGGTCGCGCTGTGGTTCGTCCTCGGTAGTGAGCCCATCAACGAGACCCTGGCGCAGCGCCCGGCGCTCTATTGGCTGGTGCCACTCATGGGGTTGGTCAGCGCGGCGGCGGGTTATTCCTACATCCTGGCCAGCCGGCTGTTGCCGTTCAGCCTGTTCGGTTTGCTCAGTTACGCAGAGCCGGTGCTGCTGGTGGCCGTGTCGCTGATGCTGGGAGACGCCCTCAAACCGGGCCAATGGATGACCTACCTGCCGATCTGGCTGGCCGTGGTGGTGTTGGTGCTGGAAGGCTTGAGGCATTTGAATCGACTGCGCCGGTCGATCTGACCTACGACCCGCGCAGTGAATTCAGGCGGCTGTTTCAGCCCTTGAGTTTCTCGGCAATCCAGATGGTATGCCGCGTGCCCTTGTTGCCATGGGCAAACACCTGCACTTCCTCGGCCTTGAAGCCGGCCTTGCGCAGTTTGTCGCTGAACTGCTTGTCGGCGCTGGCCGACCATACCGCCAGCACGCCCTTGGGCCGTAGCGCCTTGGCGCAGGCGCTTAGGCCACCGGCGGAATACAGCCAGCTGTTGGCTTTTTGCGTCAGGCCTTCGGGGCCGTTGTCGACGTCCAGCATGATTGCGTCAAACCCCTGGGGCTCGGCCTGCAGCACCTTGGCCACGTCTTCCATACGGATCACGGTGCGCGGGTCCAGCAGCGGGCGGCCGGACTTTTCCCCCAGGGGCCCGCGATTCCACTCGACCACGCCGGGCACCAGCTCGGCAACCACCACTTCGGCAGTCTTGCCCAAATGCTTGAGCGCTGCCGCCAGGGTAAAACCCATGCCCAGGCCGCCAATCAACACCCTGGAGCCGGGCCGACCGGCGACTTTGCGGCACGGAATCTCCGCCAGCGCATCCTCGGAACCGTGCATGCGCGTGTTCATCAACTGGCCACCGTCACCGCCCTGAATCTTGATGACAAAATCCTCACCGTACTCGAACAGGCACAAGGCACCGCCGTTGTCGGGGATCGGGGTGGTGTCCAGCAGAACGAAACGTTTCATGGAAATCTCATTGGGAAGGGCATTCTTGCGCGGTTGGGAGTAGCCTTACGACTTTACGGTCAGGCCATGGAGCCATCGATGAAGTGCAGCATTCTAACGGTCATTGTGTGGAGCGCGCTCGCCCTTGGCGGTGTGGCCCAGGCTCAGGAGTCGCAAACCGTGCCGATTACCCCCGCGCCCACGGCGGGTTCACCGGGTACTGCAACGCCCACGCCTTACCCGCAAGTCACGCCACCGGCAACGCCAAAGGCGGCCGGCAGCGGTGAGCCATTGTTGGCGCCGATCGTGCTGCCCGCGCCGCCGAAGGACCAGACGATCCCCGGCTTGCAGCAAAACGACATCAAGCCCAAGACCCCAGGCGGCTAAAACTGCTGGGACAGCAATTGCCCGTCCGCCATGCGCAGGCGCCTGGACAGGGCGATAGCAATCGCACGAATGATCTTGGCCGCGATTTTCGGTGCATCGTTGAGCATCTTTTCCAGGGAATCCTTGCCCAGGTTCAACAGCACGCAATCGCTGGCCGCCACACAGCTGGCGGAGCGGCGCTCGCCGTCCAGCACAGCCATCTCGCCAAAGGTCCGCCCGCTGCGCAAGGTGGCGATAGTCAGGCGCTGGCCTGCATGGTTGGTCTTCTGCACCGCCACCTGGCCTGAGTGAATGATGCACATGAAGGTGCCCGCGTCGCCCTCGAGGAAAATCACCTCATCGCGGGCGATGCTGCTGATGTTGAAATAGCCCGCCGCTACGTGGAAGTCTTCCGGCAGCAACGGGTCGAACAGGCCGCAATCCATCAGCATGTCGCGGATTTCGTTATTGAGTAAGGTCGGTTCTGGCATGAGGCTTACAGTCTTTGTCCATAAATCGTGCAGGGCGCGCCCGGCGGTCAAGTGTTCAGACCGGCCCGCCAGGCGGAGTTCCTTAAATCAGCCCCAGCGCCTTGAAAACAAATGCATATTCGAGTGCTACGTCACGTAATCCCTGGTAACGACCACTCATGCCGCCGTGGCCGGCGCCCAGCTCGGTCTTGAGCAGCAACAGGTTGTCGTCGGTCCTGGTGTCGCGCAGCTTGGCCACCCACTTCGCCGCTTCCCAATACTGCACGCGGCTGTCGTTGTAGCCGGCGATCACCAGCGTGGCCGGATAGGCCTGGGCGCTGACGTTTTCGTACGGTGCGTACGCCTTGATCCGCTCATACACCTCGGGCTCCTGCGGGTTGCCCCATTCGTCGTACTCGGTGATGGTCAGCGGCAACTCGGGGTCGAGCATGGTGTTGAGCACATCGACGAACGGCACTTCGGCAATCGCCGCCTGGAACAGCTCCGGGCGTTGATTGAGCACCGCGCCGATCAACAGGCCACCGGCGCTGCCGCCGCTGATGGCCAGTTGCTTGGAGGTGGTCAGGCCCTGGGCGATCAAGTGTTGGGCGCAGGCGATAAAGTCGCTGAAGGTGTTTTGCTTGTGCTCCTGCTTGCCGCCGCGATACCAGGCCTCACCCAGTTCGCCGCCGCCGCGTACATGGGCAATGGCGAAGGCCACGCCACGGTCCAGCAGGCTCAGGCGGGCGTGGGAGAACCACGGGTCGAGGCTGTGGCCGTAGGCGCCGTAGCCGTACAGATACAGGGGCGTCGGCTTACCCAACTGGTCGCGTCGGACGACAAGACTGATCGGCACCTGAGTGCCATCGGCCGACGTTGCCCACAGGCGTTGGCTGACGTAGTCGTCGGCGTTGAACACGCCCAGCACCGGGGTTTCCTTGAGCACTTGTTGTGCGCCGCCGGCCAGTTCCAGCTGACGAACCTGGGCCGGGCGGTTCAGGGCCTCATAGCGCAGGCGGATCTTGTCGCTGGCAAATTCCAGGCTGTTTTGCACATAGAGGCTGTAGGCCGCGTCCGGTAACTCCACGCGATAAGCGGCTTGCCCCTGTGGGTGCACTTCGATGATCGGCAGGCCGCCGATCCGCAGGCTCAGGGTCATGGCCCGGGCATTGAGGCTTACGCCATCGAGCATTACCGCGTCGTCGTGGGGGATCAGGTTCAGCCAGTCGTCCTGGGTCGGCACACTGCCGGTGTCGGCCGCCTGGAACAGCGCAAAGTTGATGCCGTCACGGTTGCTGCGGATAAACCAGGTCCACTGGTCGTCCAGCTTGCCGTGGTCGACGTCATATTCATGGCCTTCGACCCGTGGCGCCATGCAGGTAAACGCCTGCTGCGGCTTTTCGGCGTCCAGGGCCCAGATCTCGCTGGTGGTCTTGCTGCCCAGGGCCAGCAGCAACTGACGCTCGGAGCTGGAGCGGTAGCAGTGCAGGAAGAAACGTCCGTCAGGCTCGTGGAACACTTCTTCGGCGGCAGTGCCGTCCAGGCGATAGCGATACAGCTTGTGCGGGCGATGGGTGTCGTCCAGTTCGGTGAAGAACAGGGTCAGGCTGTCGTTGGCCCAGGTCATGCTGCCATCGCAGTCTTCAAACTCCAGTTCGCTGACCTTGCCGGTGGCCAATTCCTTCACGTAGAGGGTGTAGATCTCTTCGCCGCTGGTATCCAGGCTGTAGGCCAGGCGCTGGTGGTCCGGGCTGATGCTGAAGGCGCCGAGGGAGAAAAAGCCGCCATTGGCCAGTACGTTCGGGTCCAGCAGCAGCTCTTCCGCGCTTTCGTCGACCTGTTGGCTGTCGTCCGCCGGGCGCGGGCAGCGGTAGTGGCGGGCGTATTCGTCGCCGGCGGTGGTGCGGGTGTAATACAGGTACGGGCCCCAGGGCGAGGGCAAGGACAGGTCGGTTTCGAGAATGCGGCCCTTGATCTCCTCGAACAGGGTCTCGCGCAGCGCCTGCTGGTCGGACAATTGTGCTTCTTGCCAGGCATTTTCCGCCTTGAGGTAATCGAGCACCTCGGCGCTGTCACGCGCTTGCAGCCAGGCATACGGGTCGGTGCCTGGGGCCTTGCGGGCGATCGGGGCGGCAGTGATGTGGGTCGATGGGGGCATGGATCACTCTCTGTCTGGCGGTTGGCCGACGGCATTGCAGCCTCGGCACTGAAAAGCCGTTATCATAGCGGCCTGTTTGCCTACCTTGCCATGGACACCATGACCGAGAACGACTATCTGATCGCTTGGGGCCTCTACGCCTTCGCAGCCCTGGGTTGCCTGTTGGTGTGGTTTGCCATGACCCGCTGGATGTGGCGCTGGCTGCGCGAGCCACTGCGGTTGCTGGTGGCGGTGCTGCTGTTCAGCCCGACCATCGTCGATCCGGTGAAGACCCAGTTCGCCCCGGCCGTGGCCATCACCGCCCTGGACCTGGTGCTCAAGGTCGGCAACAACGCCTGGCGGGCGATTTCCGATCTGTTCATGTATTGCATGATCGCGTTCGGCGTGTACCTGGTGTTCGTGCTGATCCGCTGGCCCATCGAGCGTGCCGCCAGGGTTCGTCGTGAGCAGAAGGCCGCCGCTGCGGCAGCCGCTGCTGCCGAGCCGGAGGATGACGACGAACCCTTCGCCGATGAGCGTTACGGTCGCCCGGCACCTGTCAGCGGTATGCGGGTCGAACCGCGCCTTTAACGTTGTACGCCCTGTATCGAGAAGCCTGGCATGTGTGAATTATTGGGCATGAGTGCCAACGTACCGACCGATATCGTCTTCAGCTTCACCGGGCTGATGCAGCGCGGCGGACGTACCGGGCCCCACCGCGACGGTTGGGGCATCGCCTTCTACGAGGGCCGTGGCCTGCGGTTGTTCCAGGACCCGGCGGCCAGCAGCGAATCGGAAGTCGCGCTGCTGGTGCAGCGTTATCCCATCAAGAGTGAAGTGGTGATTGGCCATATCCGCCAGGCCAATGTGGGCAAGGTGTGCCTGTCCAATACCCATCCGTTCGTCCGTGAACTGTGGGGCCGTAACTGGTGCTTTGCGCATAACGGTCAACTGGCGGACTTCAACCCCCGCGCCACGTTCTACCGCCCGGTGGGCGATACCGACAGCGAAGCGGCGTTCTGCGATTTGCTCAACCGAGTCCGTGAAGCGTTCCCGGAACCGGTGGACATCGAACAGGTGCTGCCGGACCTGATCGCCGCCTGCAGCGAATACCGCAGCAAGGGCGTGTTCAACTGCCTGCTCAGCGACGGTGACTGGCTGTTCTGCTATTGCTCGACCAAGCTGGCACAGATCACCCGGCGTGCGCCATTTGGCCCCGCACGGTTGAAAGATGTCGACGTGATCGTCGATTTTCAGGCCGAAACCACCCCCAATGACGTGGTGACGGTAATTGCCACCGAACCCCTGACCGAAAACGAGACCTGGACCCGCTACGAACCGGGCCAGTGGAGCCTGTGGCGACGCGGCGAATGTGTCAGCCAAGGTAAAACGGAATAAGGACGTCGAATATGTTGCTCAGCTATTTGCGACTGGTGTTGTTTGCCGTGGGTCTGTTGGTCGGTGTGCAGGTGCCGGGGTTTATCAGCGACTACGCCAAGCGCGTCGAAGCCCACTTGATCGAAGCCCAGACCGGCTTGCGCGGCTTCGATGCCACGGCGCAACAGTTCTTCAACGGTGACTTGCAGGCGCTGGTGGCCCATTACCGTGCCAGTGACGACCCGGTGTTTCGCAGCGATGCCAACAGCCTGGGCACCTTGCTCGACCGCCAGGTAGCGCTGGATAAGCAGTTCCAGGCGATGCAGGGCCCGTGGTACATCCGCGCGCTGCAAGTGGCGGTGGCCGCCGACCCGGCGATTCGCCAGGAAACCTGGAACGGCTACAGCTACATGCTGTTGCTGACCCCGGAAGCCATGGGCTGGGGCCTGGGCGGGGCGATGTTGTTGTCGTTCGGCATCGAGTGCCTGTTCCGCCTGATCGACTGGGTGGTGTTGGGCGGCAAGCGCCTGCGCCAGAGCCGACCGATTGAAGAGCGGGACCTCAAGGGGCTTTAAAGGCTGACGCGGTCAAATTGTGGGAGCGAGCAAGCCCGCTCCCACAGTTTTAAATCGGTTCCTTCAGTGGCATGGGTTTGCTCAACACCATCAAGTCCTCGCCCACCTTCTGCGCATACTGCTGCACCACGCTCTGGCACAGCGCCACAATCTCCTCCACCAACTCCACGCCCACTCGCCACGACACCACCACCTGCAGGTTCGGCGGCCGTTGTTCCATGGGCAGCATGGTCAATTCACCTCGTGCCAGCTCTTCACTGACCAATACGGGCGGGAACGCACCAATCCCGAACCCGTCCCGCAGCAGGCGGGTGATCGCTGACACCGAGTTCACACAGTTCATCCGTGGGGCGGATACGCCGTTAGCCTGCATCAGGCTGAGCACGTCCTGGTGCGGACAGGAGTTTTTCGAGTAGGTGATGATGCGCTCCTGGGCCAGTTCGGCGAGGGACGCGTAGTCGCGGTTGTAGATCGAGTGGCTGGCGACGATCCAGCCCATGGGGTGGCTGGCCAGTTCCAGGCTGCGCAAGGTTTCCTGGCGCAGCAGGTCGGTTTGCAGGATCAGGTCGAGAAAGCCCTTTTGCAACTGATCGCTGAGGTTCAACGCGGTATCGGCGACCAACTCGATTTCTACCCGCGGAAAGTTGTCCGTCAGTTCTGCCACCAGCGCGCTCAGCCAAGTGTGAATCACCGTGTCCATCACTCCGATGCGGATACGCCCGACCTTGCTGCTGGTGGTTTCCAGGGACTGCTTGAGCCCTTGCATGGTCGCCATCATCTGCTCGGCATAATCGAGCACCTTCAAGCCTTCCGGCGTCAGGCTCACACCTCGGGAATCGCGCAGGAACAGCTTCACCCCCAACTCGCTTTCCAGCACGGCGATGCGGCTGGAGATCGAGGCCTGGGTGGTGAACAGCTTCTCTGCCGTGAGGCGAAAGCTCTTGAGCTTGGCCACCCAGACGAAGGTTTCGAGGAACTTCAAATTCATGGGATCAACTTTTCTTATGCATGGATTGTTTTTTATTAGTTGGACGCAGCGTGCCGCAACCGCCAAAAATCGAGCTGTCTCACGATAAGCGTCGTTGGGGCTCGGGACAACATCGTTGCGAGATCTTGGTAAAAGATCCCACACTACAAAAAAATAAAGCCTACAGGAGCCCTACCGTGAGCCGCCTGCTATTGAACTGCGACATCGGCGAAAGCTTTGGCAACTGGACCTTGGGTCTGGACGCCGAAGTCATGCCGTTCATTGATTGCGCCAACGTAGCCTGCGGTTTCCACGCCGGCGACCCGAGCATCATGCGCAAGACCGTCAGCCTGGCCTTCGAGCATGGCGTGCAGGTGGGCGCGCACCCGGCGTACCAGGACCTGCAGGGCTTCGGCCGCCGCTCCATGGCCTACACCCCGCAGGAAATCCAGGACCTGTTGCACTACCAGGTCGGCGCCCTCGACGGTATTTGCCGGGCCCAGGGCGGACGGGTCAGCTACGTCAAACCCCATGGCGCGATGTACAACGACATGATGGCCAAACCTGCGCAATTGCGTGCGGTGATCCAGGCCGTGGCGGCCTACGACGCCAGCCTGCCATTGATGCTGATGGCCACCCGCGACAACAGCGCCGCCCAGGCCCTGGGTGACGAATATGGCGTGACCCTGTGGTTCGAAGCCTTTGCCGACCGTGCCTACGACAGCGCCGGCCATCTGGTCTCCCGCCAGTTGCCGGGCGCGGTGCATCATGACCCGGAAAAGATCATCCAGCAGGCCTTGATCATCGCCCGGGGAGAACAGTTGGTCGCCAGTGATGGCAGTCCGTTGCACCTGCAAGCCAATACCTTGTGCGTGCATGGTGATAACGCTAGCTCAGTGGCTGCCGTGCAGCGCATCCGCGAGGCGTTGACCCCAGCATGAAGCCACGGATTGAAGTGGTGGCCATCGACTGCCTGATGGTGCGCCTGTTTGAGGTGATCGCCGAAGACAACATGCCCTGGATGCTCGCCGCCACCCGCCGTTTGCGCGAAGGTTTTGGCCCGGCGCTGGTGGACCTGGTGCCGTCCTACACGACCCTGATGGTGCACTACGACCTGCTGGCGCTGGACCCTGGCCAGGCACGGGCGTTGATCGACCAGGCGCTCAAGGAATTGCAGCCCGAACCCAAGGGCAGCGGGCAATGCCATGTGTTGCCGGTCTGGTATGACCTGAGTGTCGGCCCGGAGTTGGCGTTGCTGGCGCAGCGCAGTGGCCTGGCAGTGGAGGAGGTGATTCGCCGTCACAGCCAGCATGAGTACCAGGTATTCGCCTTGGGCTTCGCCCCGGGGTTTGCCTTTATGGGGCTGGTGGATGAACAGCTCGCGACACCGCGGCTCAACACCCCGCGCAAGCGGGTGGCGGCGGGCAGCGTGGGCATCGCCGAGCGGCAGACGGCGGCTTATCCGGTGGTCTCGCCAGGTGGCTGGAACCTGATCGGCCGCACACCGGCCAAGTTGTTTGACCGCGAACGCGACGGCTACAGTCTGATGCAGCCGGGGGACACCGTGCGTTACGAAGCGGTCAGCCATCGCGAATTCATCAACCTGGGTGGCGATGACACACCGTTGGAGGCCCAGGCATGAGCCGCTTGTTGATCGAGGCCAGCACCCCGCTCTGCTTGTTGCAGGACGCTGGACGTTTTGGCGTAAGGCACTTGGGCGTGACCCAGGGCGGCGCGCTGGATTGGGTGTCGATGTCGTGGGCCAATTGGTTGCTGGGCAATGCCCTGGATGCGCCGGTGGTGGAAATCACCTTGGGTGGCTTCACCGTGCAGGCCGAGGCCTATTGCCTGCTGGCGCTGGCCGGGGCGGACTTGGGCGCGTATGTCGACGAGCGCGCGATCAGCCCGGGGCGCAGCTTTATTCTGCAAAAGGGCCAGCGCTTGCGTTTTACCCAGCCATTCAGCGGTGCGCGGGCTTACCTGGCAGCGCCGGGCGGGTTTGATGCGCCGCAGGTGCTGGGCAGCTGCGCCACGGTGGGCCGTGAAGAACTGGGCGGGCTGGATGGCTTTGGCCGGTCACTGGCCGAAGGTGCGCAATTGACCTATTCGGGCGTGGGCGGTGCGATGCAGGTGTTGTCCGCCGGGCAATTGCCGAAGCTGGATTCCAAGGCGCCACTTGAGGTGATCCTCGGGGCGCAGATCGGTCAGTTTGGCGGGCAGAGTCTGTTTGATGTGTTCAACAGCGAGTGGACCCTCGACAGCCGTGCCGACCGCATGGGCATGCGCTTGCTGGGTACGCCGCTGGAATATCAGGGGCCGTCGCTGATCTCGGAAGGCATCCCGCTGGGGGCGATCCAGGTGCCGCCGGACGGGCAGCCGATTGTGTTGCTCAATGACCGGCAGACCATTGGCGGCTACCCACGATTGGGCGCGTTGACGCCATTGGCGTTGGCGCGGCTGGCGCAGTGCTTGCCGGGGGAGAAGGTGAGGTTGGCGCCGGTGGTGCAGGAAACGGCGCATCGCCAGCTAGTGGAGTATTTGCAGTACCTTGCCAGAAACTAAAGACCGCCGCAGGACAAATGTGGGAGCGGGCTTGCTCGCGAAGGCGGTGTATCAGCCAATATATTCGGTGACTGACACTGCGCTTTCGCGAGCAAGCCCGCTCCCACATTTGATCGTGGTTGTCTGGGAAACAACTTACTTCGACAAAAAGCGCATCCCTTCCTCAAGCCCACGCAACGTCAACGGAAACATCTGGTCCTCGATCAAATCCCGGACAATCCCGGTGGACGCCGTATAGCCCCAGGTATCTTTCGGGTAGGGATTAATCCAGATCAGCTTCTTGTACTTCTCCATGAACCGCTGCATCCACACATACCCGGGCTCTTCATTCCAGTGCTCGACGCTGCCGCCGGCCTGGGTGATTTCATACGGCGCCATGGCCGCATCGCCGATAAAGATCACTTTGTAGTCGGCACCGTACTTGTGCAGCAAATCCTGGGTCGAGGTGCGTTCCGAGCCCCGGCGCATGTTGTTCTTCCACACCGATTCATAAATGAAATTGTGGAAGTAGAAATACTCCAGGTGCTTGAACTCGGTCTTGCACGCCGAGAACAACTCTTCGCAAGTCTTCACATGGGCATCCATCGAGCCGCCGATGTCGAACAGCAGCAACAGCTTGATGGTGTTGCGCCGCTCCGGGCGCATCTGGATATTCAGCAGCCCGGCATCGCGGGCCGTATGGTCGATGGTGCCGTCAATGTCGAGCTCTTCCGCCGCACCCTGGCGTGCGAACTTGCGCAGGCGGCGCAGGGCGATCTTGATGTTGCGCGTGCCCAGTTCCACCGAGTCATCGAGGTTCTTGTACTCGCGCTGGTCCCAGACCTTGACCGCCTTGCCCTGGCGCTTGCCGGCATCCCCCACGCGTATGCCTTCGGGGTTGAAGCCGCCGGAGCCGAAGGGGCTGGTACCGCCGGTGCCGATCCACTTGTTGCCGCCGGCGTGGCGTTCTTTCTGTTCTTCGAGACGTTTCTTGAATTCTTCGATGAGCTTGTCGAGGCCGCCGAGGGACTGGATCTGTGCGCGTTCCTCGTCGGTCAGCGAGCGTTCGAATTCCTTGCGCAGCCAGTCTTCGGGGATCAGCGCCTGCAGGTGATCATCGAGTTTTTCCAGGCCATTGAAGTAGGCGCCGAAGGCCCGGTCGAACTTGTCGAAATGCCGTTCGTCCTTCACCAGGATCGCCCGGGCCAGGTAGTAGAACTCGTCCATGTCGGCGAAGGTCACGCGCTGTTTCAGCGCGTTGATCAGGTCCAGCAGCTCACGCACCGACACCGGCACCTTGGCTGCACGCATTTCATTGAACAGGTTGAGCAGCATGGCAATCGCCCTTATCGGTTACCGCGACGGCTCATGAACGCCAGGCGTTCCAGCAACTGCACGTCCTGCTCGTTCTTCACCAGGGCACCGGCCAGGGGCGGGATGGCCTTGGTGGGGTCGCGCTCGCGCAGCACCGCTTCGCCGATGTTGTCGGCCATCAGCAGTTTCAGCCAGTCCACCAGTTCGGAGGTGGACGGTTTTTTCTTCAGGCCCGGTACTTTGCGCACGTCAAAGAATACGTCGAGGGCTTCGCTGACCAGGTCTTTCTTGATGTCCGGGTAGTGCACGTCGACGATCTTTTGCAGGGTGGTGCGGTCCGGGAAGGCGATGTAGTGGAAGAAGCAGCGGCGCAGGAACGCGTCCGGCAGCTCTTTTTCGTTGTTGGAGGTAATGATGATGATCGGGCGCTTCTTGGCCTTGATGGTCTCGTCGATTTCGTAGACGTAGAACTCCATCTTGTCGAGTTCTTGCAGCAGGTCGTTGGGGAACTCGATGTCGGCCTTGTCGATTTCGTCGATCAGCAGGATGACCCGCTCCTCGGACTCGAAGGCTTCCCAGAGCTTGCCCTTTTTCAGGTAGTTGCGTACGTCGTGCACCTTGTCCACGCCCAGTTGCGAGTCTCGCAGGCGGCTCACCGCGTCGTACTCGTACAGGCCCTGGTGCGCCTTGGTGGTGGACTTGATGTGCCAGGTGATCAGCTTGGCGCCAAAGGATTCGGCCAGTTGCTCGGCGAGCATGGTCTTGCCGGTGCCCGGTTCGCCCTTGACCAGCAGTGGCCGCTCCAATGTGATGGCGGCGTTGACGGCCAGTTTCAGGTCATCGGTGGCAACGTAGGCCTGGGTGCCTTCGAACTTCATCTATCAATCCTCGAACGTGACGCCGAACGGTGCAGGACCGAAGCGGGCGAGTAATCAGCTTGGCCCGACTATACCGCGCAGCCCCGGCGACTGTGAACGCAGACGGGCTATTCAGTCTCTGAATGGGCAGTCACGTTGAAGATCAATCTGTCGAGGGCTTGGGTTGTTCATAGCGGGCGTTGAAGGCCTGGACAAAACCATTGCGCAAAATCTGCAAAAACGCCTGGAACGCGCTGATATCTTGCTGGTGCACGTTGCCGCTGAGCTCCACGCGGGTGGCGAACTGGTTTTTCTGCTGGTTCTTCAGCACGGTTTCGCTGACGCCAACCACCGCCTCCCAGATCGACCGGAAGATGCCCTTGTCCTTGTTCTCGACATCCTGCTGCCAGTTGAACACTTCGACATTGCGCAGCAAAGGCTTGATGTAGCCGGTCAACTGGCCTTTTTCGGCC
This sequence comes from Pseudomonas sp. G5001, assembly GCF_013385475.1. Lineage (NCBI taxonomy): Bacteria > Pseudomonadati > Pseudomonadota > Gammaproteobacteria > Pseudomonadales > Pseudomonadaceae > Pseudomonas > Pseudomonas sp. G5001. Next base: position 116,735 of record NZ_JACAPZ010000029.1, on the reverse strand, counting down.
TGGGCTTCCACCACCAGGTCGCCGTTGCCGGCATTGAAGTCGAACTTGCCGTAGGCCGAGGCGAAGTCATTCATGCGCTTGAGTTCGATATCCCGGGCCCGGAAGCGGAATTCGAAGTTTTCGAAATTGCTCAAGGGGTCGAACGTGGCGGTGGCTTCCAGCGGTGCCTGGCCCAGGAACAGCGCCTTGCCGTCGAAGCGCGCGTCGCGCTGGCCTTTGACATCCACCACGTTGGTCAGGTTGTAGAAGCTGGCGTTGACCTGGGTCGCGTACATATTGACCGGCGGTTTCGAACTGAAGTTATGGAACGCGATCTTGCCGTCGTTGATGCGCACCTCATTGAGGGTGATCGGCAACAGTTTGCTCAGTTGTGCCCGCCAGTCGGTGCCCTGACCGGTCTGGGACGCCTGTTTGTTGGTGCCGCCGTCGACGAAGTTCAGCTCCGGCTTGATGAACTGTGCCTCGGCCACCACTGCGTGGTCGTACCACAGCGAATGCCAGCTGACCGACAGGTCGATCACCGGTGCCTTGACGAACGGTACCGGCACCTTGCCGTCGACCTTGACGATCTGCAAGCCGTTGATCCGATAGGCGCCGCGCCACAGTGCGAGGTCGACATCGGTGACCTGGCCGCGGTAATCGCCCATGTCGGCGAGTTTGTCATTCAGGTAATTGCGCACCAGATAGGGCAGGGCGATATCCAGGACGACCAGCAGTACCACGACCCCGACGAGGGTCCAGAGCGGCCAACTGTAGCGACGTTTCATAGGAAAATTCTCCATCCGTGTAGGCGATTGACTGCTGGCGCCGCCGGACGTTCGCTTGACTGGACGCCTTGCAGCACGAGGCATACCCTTGGGGCCTTCCTGAAATTGCCTTAAGGACCCGTCATGAGCCGCATTTTTGCAGACAACGCGCACTCCATCGGTAACACGCCCCTGGTTCAGATCAACCGTATCGCGCCGCGTGGCGTGACTATCCTGGCCAAGATCGAAGGGCGTAACCCGGGGTATTCGGTGAAGTGCCGGATTGGCGCAAACATGATCTGGGATGCCGAAGGCAGCGGCAAACTCAAGCCGGGCATGACCATTGTCGAGCCAACTTCCGGCAACACCGGGATCGGCCTGGCATTTGTCGCCGCCGCCCGTGGTTACAAGCTGTTGCTGACCATGCCCGCCTCCATGAGCATCGAGCGCCGCAAGGTGCTCAAGGCCCTCGGCGCCGAACTGGTGTTGACCGAGCCGGCCAAGGGCATGAAGGGCGCGATTGAAAAAGCCGGCGAAATCCTTGCCAGCGACCCGGCCAGGTACTTTATGCCGGCCCAGTTCGAAAACCCGGCCAACCCGGCGATCCACGAGAAAACCACCGGTCCGGAAATCTGGAATGACACTGATGGCGCGGTGGACGTGCTGGTAGCGGGCGTGGGCACTGGCGGCACCATCACCGGGGTGTCGCGCTATATCAAGAACATCCAGGGCAAGCCGATCCTGTCGGTGGCGGTGGAGCCGATCAGTTCGCCGGTGATTACCCAGGCGCTGGCCGGTGAAGAGATCAAGCCCAGCCCCCACAAGATCCAGGGTATCGGCGCCGGTTTTGTGCCGAAGAACCTCGACCTGTCGATGGTCGACCGGGTCGAGCTGGTCAGCGACGAAGAATCCAAGGCCATGGCGTTGCGCCTGATGCAGGAGGAGGGGATTCTGTGCGGTATCTCCTGCGGCGCGGCGATGGCCGTGGCGGTGCGACTGGCGGAGAAGCCGGAAATGCAGGGCAAGACCATCGTCGTGGTGCTGCCGGACTCCGGTGAACGCTACCTGTCGAGCATGCTGTTCGCCGATTTGTTCACCGATCAGGAAAACCAGGCTTGATTCAAATCAGCGCGATGGCGTGGCCCTTATGCATAATTGGCCCGTTATCGCGCACCGCTAGATGCTGATTGTTGGAGTGCGCGGGTTTTTCCCGAGGCCCGGAGTGTTTATCATGGCCGGCTGCTACGTCTGGTTTCCCCGTAACGGGAGGCTAATGGCCAGACGCCTATTTCCAGGAGTTGCTGCATGACCTTTTCTTTGGCCGCCAAACTGTCGGTGTTGCTGCTGTTTATCGGCAGCACGCTGTATGTGCATTTGCGTGGCAAGGCCCGTTTGCCGATGTTGCGTCAGTTCGTCAACCATTCAGCGCTGTTCGCCCCGTACAACGCCTTGATGTACATCTTCTCCGCCGTGCCGTCCAAGCCGTACCTGGACCGCAGCAAGTTCCCGGAGCTGGACGTGCTCAAGGACAACTGGGAAGTGATTCGCGAAGAGGCCATGCACCTGTTCGACGAGGGCTACATCCGCGCCGCGGAGAAGAACAACGACGCCGGTTTCGGCTCGTTCTTCAAGAAGGGCTGGAAGCGTTTCTACCTCAAGTGGTACGACAAACCGTTGCCGTCGGCTGAACTGCTGTGCCCGAAAACCGTGGCCCTGGTCAGCAGTATTCCCAACGTCAAGGGCGCGATGTTCGCCCTGTTGCCAGGTGGCAGCCACCTCAACCCGCATCGCGACCCGTTTGCCGGTTCGCTGCGTTATCACCTGGGGCTGTCCACGCCGAACTCCGACGACTGCCGTATTTTCGTCGACGGCCAGGTGTACGCCTGGCGCGACGGTGAAGATGTAATGTTCGACGAGACCTACGTGCACTGGGTGAAGAACGAAACCGAGCACACCCGGGTGATCCTGTTCTGCGACATCGAACGCCCGCTGAGCAACCGCCTGATGACCCGCATCAACCGTTGGGTCAGCGCGCAACTGGGGCGCGCCACCGCACCGCAGAACCTGGATGACGAACGCGTTGGCGGGATCAACCAGGCGTATGCCTGGAGCAAGCGCTTCAGCGACAGCTTCAGTGGCGTGGTCAAGCAGTGGAAGCGCAAGCATCCGAAGGCTTATCGCATCCTGCGGCCAGTGCTGGCGGTGGTGGTGCTGACGGCGCTGGGGTATTGGTTGTTTGGTTAAGGCTTTTGCTGGCACGAAAAAACCGCTCCGATGAGCGGTTTTTTTATGCGCTGGATTTGTGCGGGCGAAGTTATTGCAAAGCATGTCCCCAGCTGGTTATAGTCGGCCGCAGGTGTTTCCAGACACCTTGTTCATCCCTTCATAAAAGATCAGCACATGCCAGCTTCCCTGCGCATAGCGGTAGTCGATTCAGCGGTCAACGCTGCGGTCGTGCCGTGCGGGAGCCAGCAGCCTGCGCAGATCAGTCACTACCCCCCACCTGTCAGTAGCACGCCGGTGTACGCAGTCGTATCACCGCCGGGTGTTGGCATTTCGGGCTGATCAGCTGATGGCTGTTCCCCTGTGCCCGCCTGAAAAAACCTACTGAATTTCAGCTGTTGCTGAGTTGGCTTTTTGCCTGATCACAGGTGGTATCCATGTCTGTTCTTTCGAAACAATCCGTGGCCGCGGCGGCCTCGACGAGCCTGTTTGTCTTGCTGTGGAGCAGCGGGGCGATTTTCTCCAAATGGGGCCTGGCCCACGCTTCACCCTTTGCGTTTCTGCTGATCCGTTTCGCCATCGCCCTGGCGGGGTTGGTGATACTGGTACCGATCCTCAAGCTGAAGTTGCCGCGTCCCGGCAAGCCGATGCTTTACGCGGCGGCTACCGGGCTGGTGCTGTTGGGGGCCTACCAGATTTTCTATCTGCTGGCCCTGGACCTCAAAGTCACGCCCGGCATGATGGCAACCATCATGGGCGTGCAGCCGATCCTGACCGTGGTGTTGATGGAGCGCCGGCGCTCCTGGAGCCGGATGTTCGGCCTCGCGCTGGGATTGGCGGGGTTGATCATGGTGGTGTACCAGGGCATCGGGATGTCCGGCATGTCCCTGGCAGGCATGCTTTTTGGCCTGTTGGCCCTGGCCAGCATGACCTTTGGTTCGATCATGCAGAAGCGCATCACCGATAACCCGTTGGGCACGCTGCCTGTGCAATACCTGGCCGGCTTGCTGTTGTGCTCGGTGTTTGTGCCGTTCCAGCCGTTCCACTTTGAACACAACACCGGCTTTTTCGTGCCGGTGCTGTGGATGGGGCTGGTGGTGTCATTGCTGGCGACGCTGTTGCTGTACCGGCTGATTGCCCGGGGCAACCTGGTGAATGTCACCAGCTTGTTCTACCTGGTGCCCGCGGTGACGGCGGTGATGGACTACCTGATCTTCGGCAACAAGCTGGCAATGTTGAGCTTGCTGGGGATGGGCTTGATCATCGTCGGATTGGCTTTTGTGTTCCGTAAGGGCTGATAAACCCAATGCTGTAGGAGCCAAAAAGCTCCTACAGCTTGCTGGCCAATTTCCCCGGCCGAAGCACCAGCCACAACGCCCCCGCAATCAATAACCCGCCATACAGATGCGCCATGGACAACGGCTCATCCAGCAGCAACGCGCCCCACAACACCCCGAATGGCGGAATCATGAAGGTCACGGTCATCGACTTCACCGGGCCGATGGACGTCAGCAAGCGGAAGTACAGGATGTAGGCAAACGCCGTGCATACCAGCCCCAACCCCAGCAGCGACAACCATACAGGCCAGCCACCCCAGCTGACGGGTGGATGGCTGATGGCACTCCAGGCAAACAGCGGCAGCAGGAACAGCGTGGCCCCGAGCATGCTGCCCAAGGCTGCGAGACGACTGTCCAGCCCGCCCCGTTGATCGAGCCAACGCCGTGCCAAAAAGCCGGCAAAGCCATAGCAGGTGGTCGCCAACAGGCACGCCAGCGCACCCATCAGCAGTTCCATGTCGAAGGCCACCGGCCCGGCGCGGGTCAGGATGCCAACGCCGAACAGGCCCAGGCATACCCCGGCGATTTTCGACGGCGTGAGGCGCTCACTGAAGAACAACCCGCCAATCAGCACGCCCATCAGTGGCGTCGTGGCATTGAAGATCGCCGAGTAACCGGCCGGCAGCACTTGGGCCGCCACTGAATACATGGTCGCGGGAATGCCCGAGTTGATCACCCCGAGCAACAGGACTGTCTTGAACTTGCCCTGGAAATCCCAACTCACCCGCATCATGGCGAGGATCACCAGCAGGCCGGTGGCGGCAATCGACACCCGGAAAAACGCGGTAGGAAGGGTGCCGATTTCCGGCGCGATAATTCGCATGAACAAAAAACTCGCGCCCCAGATAGCGGCCAGCACCAACAGGTGCAGGGTGTCGACAGGTCTCACGGAGGAACTCCAGTTTGATAAGGGCGGAAGTGTTGCCCACCGACCTGTCTGACACAATCGCTAATACATGTTTTACAGCACGAAACGCGTCACCAAGCCATTGAGGTCCACCGCCAGCCGCGACAGTTCCTGGCTGGCCGCCGAGGTCTGGGTGGCACCGGCGGCGGTTTGCGTCGACAGGTCCCGGATGTTCACCAGGCTGCGGTCCACCTCACGAGCCACCAACGCTTGCTGCTCGGCGGCGCTGGCGATCACCAGGTTGCGCTGGCTGATCTGTGAGATTGCCGCCGTGATTTTCTCCAGTGCACTGCCGGCGCTGTTGGCCCGCTGCAAGGTCTGGCCGGCGTGTTCGGCGCTGCTGTTCAGGGCGCCGACGGTGTCCTGGGTGCCTTGCTGGATACCGTTGATCATCTGCTCGATTTCTTCGGTGGAGTCCTGGGTGCGTTGTGCCAGGGAGCGCACTTCGTCAGCCACCACGGCAAAACCACGACCGGCCTCGCCCGCGCGGGCCGCCTCAATCGCCGCGTTGAGTGCCAGCAGGTTGGTCTGCCCGGCAATCCCGCGAATCACTTCAAGCACCTTGCTGATGTCCTGGGCCTGCGCCGCCAGGCCCTCGGCCTTGGTCGAGGCACCGAGGACTTCGTCCACCAGGTTCTGGATCGAGCTGATGGTTTCGCTGATCTGGTAGTGACCGTGCTTGCTGTCTTCGTCGGAGGCCTTGGAGGCTTCGGCGCTGGAAACCGCATTGCCCGCCACTTCATCGACTGCCGCGCTCATCTGCGTCACGGCGGTGGCAGCCTGTTCGATCTCGTCGTTCTGCGCTTGCAGGCCGCGGGTGCTCTGCTCCATTACCGAACTCATCTCCTCCGCCGCCGAGGCCAACTGCTGCGACGATTCGCTGATGCCACGGATGGTTTCCTGCAGGTTGGCCTGCATGGTGGCCAGCGCGGTGAGCAGTTGCGCCGGCTCATCCTTGCCCTCCACGACGATCGGCCGGCTCAGATCGCCGGAGGCGATGGTGCGGGCCACTGTCAGTGCCTGGCCAATGGGCGCGGTGATGCTGCGGGTCAGCAGCCAGGCCAGCAGTAAAGTTGCCATCAGGGCGGTGACGATGATGGTGCCGACCACCCATTGGGCGCTGGTGTACATCTGCGCCGCCGATGTTGCGGCGTCTTCCACACCTTTTTGGTTGAAGGTGATCATGTCTTCCAGGCTTTTATTGAGGACCATGCCTTGGGGGGCGAGGCGGCTGTTGAGCAGGTCCATGGCGTTTTGCTGCTGGTCCTGGTCGACCAGTTGAATCATCTGGCCGACGATCGTCATATAGCTCGCAACGTTGGCTTTCAACTGTTTGAGCAGGTCGCGTTCCTGCTCGTTGCTCAGCAGGGTTTCGTGACGGTTCAGCAGTTCTTCAAGGTCGCCACGCTGGCGGGTGATCAGGTTTTTGCTGTTGTCACGCACCCGGGACTCATCGGTGGTGAGCAAGCGCAACGCTTCCAGACGGATGCTGGCGACGTAGGCGGCGCTGTCGTGAATGTTTTCAATACTCGGCATCCACGACTCTTCGATGATCAGTGCGCTTTCCCGCAGCTTGGCCATCTGGCCTAAACCAAACAGGCCGACCACGATCAACAGGCTGGCCAAAACCCCAAAACTCAGACTGGCGCGCAGGCCGATCCCCATATTCCTCAATGACATCTCAATGCTCCTTTGGCGGTTAGAACCTGTTCCCGGATCGGTCTTCTGACCTTGTTAGGTGGGAGAGGGCGCGCTATATAGCAAAGTGCCACTAGCTAGGGTAGTCAGGGTTTCCCTTACGTTGGATCCAATGGTCGAGAAGCCACCAGTACCGGAGCAGTAGAGCAAAGACTCTTATTTACCCCGGCTCGCACAGGCAGGCCACGTCACACAAGGCCTGTAGATGAAACGTTTGATGCGGGGAGGGTGACGCGCGGGTTTTTTGTTGACCGGTTAGTCGAATTAAATAAAGAGTAAATAAATGTACGAAATGAACAATCTTGTACAAGTCTGAATGAAAAATGATCCTTCTCCTGTTCCCGCACACTGGCTAAGCTCAGCTCACTCCAAATGCCCGCAGAGGTTTCCCGAATGCCGCAGCCAACGCCCGCCCTCGACATTGCGCAGATGATCCTCGACGGCTTCGACGACTACCGCGAGCACTTCCGCCAGATCACCGACGGCGCCCGGGAGCGTTTTGAAAAGGCGCAGTGGCAGCAAGGGCAGGCGGCATCGGCTGCGCGCATCAATCTTTACGAAGAGAAGGTCAGCGAAGTCACGGCGCGGCTGCGGGCGGCTTTCGATGAAGCCGTGTTGCTCGACATTGCCGCCTGGCCGCTGGTGAAAAGTGCCTACATCAGCCTGATCGACCTGCGGTTTGACGATGAGCTGTCCGAGACCTGGTACAACTCGACGTTTTGCGGGCTGTTCAGCCATGACCTGATCAGCGACGGCTGCATGTTCATCCATACCACCCGGCCCAGCCTGCGCCGCGCCCGGGCGGCGCAAACCCGCACCTACAAGCCGGGCGGCAAGCTGGCGGGCATGCTGGAGCAGATTTTCGCCGACTACAGTTTCAGCGAACCCTACGCCGACTTGCCCGCCGACCTGCGCCGCCTGGAGGCGCAATTGCGCGAAAACCTGCCGGACTGGGTGTGCAAGGACCCGGACCTCAACGTCGAACTGTTTTCCTCGGTGCTGTACCGCAACAAAGGCGCGTACCTCGTAGGGCGCATCTACACCCGCGACGAACAGTGGCCGCTGGTGATCCCGCTGCTGCATCGGGAAGGGCGCGGCATCCAGATCGACGCGCTGATCACCGACGAGGCCGATGTGTCGATCATCTTCTCGTTCACCCGCTCCTATTTCATGGTGGACGTGCCGGTGCCGGCGGAGTTTATCGGCTTCCTCAAGCGCATCCTGCCGGGCAAGCACATCGCCGAGTTGTACACCTCCATCGGCTTCTACAAACACGGCAAATCCGAATTCTACCGGGCGCTGATCAACCACCTTGCCACCACCGACGACCAGTTCATCATGGCGCCGGGCGTGCGCGGCATGGTCATGAGCGTGTTTACCCTGCCGGGCTTCAACACCGTGTTCAAGATCATCAAGGACCGGTTTTCACCGTCGAAAAACGTCAACCGCGCCACCGTGATCGAGAAGTACCGGTTGGTGAAAAGTGTCGACCGGGTAGGGCGCATGGCCGACACCCAGGAGTTCGCCGACTTCCGTTTTCCGTTGAGCAAATTCGAGCCTGAATGCCTGGCCGAACTGCTGGAAGTCGCCGCCGGTACCGTCGAAGTCGAAGGCGATACGGTACTGATCCGCCACTGCTGGACCGAGCGGCGCATGACCCCGCTCAACCTCTACCTGGAAAACGCCAACGAAGCCCAGGTGCGCGAAGCCCTGGAAGACTACGGCCTGGCGATCAAGCAACTGGCGGCGGCGAATATTTTCCCGGGCGACATGCTGCTGAAGAATTTTGGCGTCACCCGCCACGGTCGCGTGGTGTTCTACGACTATGACGAAATCTGTTTCCTGACCGAGGCCAACTTCCGCCACATCCCGGCGCCGCGTACCCCGGAAGATGAAATGGCCTCCGAGCCCTGGTATTCCATCGGTCCGCTGGACGTGTTCCCCGAGGAGTTTCCGCCATTCCTGTTTGCTGATTCCGGCCAGCGCCGCCTGTTCGACGAACTGCACGGCGAGTTGTACAACGCCGACTACTGGAAAGGCCTGCAAGAGGCGATTCGCGCCGGCAAGGTAATCGATGTGTTTCCTTACCGGCGCAAGGGCCTGGACAATGAATGAGGGGAGCGCGCGGCGGCGCTTTTCTGCGACAATCCGCCCCCTGCCTACATAGACGACCTTTGCGTACCTGATGACTGACCAAGCGCCCGCTATCGACCAACTGCTGAAAAACCTCGATCACGCCATGCTCGCCGACCGCCACCGCCTGCGGCGGCAGCTGCTTGAGCTGCGCAAGAAACCCGATGAGGAAAAACTTGCGCAGTGGGTGACGCGGATGCAGGCCTCCTGCGCCCAGGTGACGGCGCGGCGCGCCAGCCTGCCGGTGATTCGCTATGACGACAGCCTGCCGATCGCCGCCAAGCGTGACGAGATCAAGGAAGCGTTGCTCAAGCATCAGGTGCTGATCATTGCCGGTGAAACCGGTTCGGGTAAAACCACCCAGTTGCCGAAAATCTGCCTGGAAATCGGCCGCGGCCAATACGGCCTGATCGGCCACACCCAGCCGCGGCGGATTGCGGCGCGCAGCGTAGCGAGCCGGGTCGCGGAAGAGTTGGCGACGCCGCTGGGTTCCCTGGTGGGTTATCAGGTGCGGTTTGAAGACCAGAGTGATTCCAACACCCTGATCAAGCTGATGACCGACGGTATCCTGCTGGCCGAAACCCAGAACGACCGCTACCTCGAACGCTACGACACGATCATCGTCGACGAAGCCCACGAACGCAGCCTGAACATCGACTTCCTGCTGGGTTATCTGAAAACCCTGCTGCCGCGTCGCCCGGATCTCAAGGTCATCATCACCTCGGCCACCATCGACCTGGAGCGCTTTTCCAAGCACTTCGACGATGCGCCGATTGTCGAGGTGTCGGGCCGCACCTTCCCGGTGGAGACCTGGTACCGCCCGCTGACCCTGGAGCAGGACGAGGAGGGCAACCGCGTCGAGGACGACCTGACCGTCGACCAGGCGATTCTCGCCACCCTCGATGAGATCGCCGCCTTCGAGCGCAGCGAGCGCAAGAGCCCCGGCGATGTGCTGGTGTTCCTGCCCGGCGAGCGCGAGATTCGCGACGCCGCCGACATGCTGCGCAAGGCCCAGCTCAAGCACACTGAAATCCTGCCGCTGTATGCGCGCCTGTCGCCGGCGGAGCAGCAGCGGATCTTCCAGTCGCACCCGGGCCGGCGTGTGGTGCTGGCGACCAACGTCGCGGAAACCTCGCTGACCGTGCCAGGCATTCGTTATGTGATCGACAGCGGCACCGCGCGCATCAGCCGCTACAGCTACCGGGCCAAGGTGCAGCGACTGCCGATCGAGGCGATTTCCCAGGCCAGTGCCAACCAGCGTAAAGGCCGGTGCGGGCGGGTCGAACCCGGTATCTGCGTGCGCTTGTACAGCGAAGAGGATTTTATCGGGCGCCCGGAATTTACCGACCCCGAGATTCTTCGCACAAACCTCGCGGCCGTAATCCTGCAGATGCTGCACCTGCGCCTGGGCGAGATCACCGATTTCCCGTTTATCGAGCCGCCGGACGGCAAGGCCATCAGCGACGGTTTCAACCTGCTGCAAGAGTTGTCCGCCGTTGACCGCAACAGCCAGCTGACACCGATGGGCCGCCAGTTGGCGCGTCTGCCGGTGGACCCACGCATGGGCCGCATGTTGCTGGAGGCAGCCAAGCTTGGCAGCCTGCAGGAAGTGCTGATCGTCGCCAGCGCCATGTCGATCCAGGACCCGCGCGAGCGTCCGCCGGAGCGCCAGCAAGCCGCCGACCAGGCTCACGCACAATGGAAGGACGCGGATTCGGACTTCGCCGGGTTGGTGAACCTGTGGCGTGGTTTTGAAGAGCAGCGCCAGGAATTGACCGCCAGCCCGCTGCGCAATTGGTGCCGCAAGAATTTCCTGAACTACCTGCGCTTGCGGGAATGGCGTGACTCCCACCGCCAGTTGAGCCTGATCTGTCGCGACATGCAGTTGACCGTCAATAAAGAACCGGCGGACTTCCCCAAACTGCACAAGGCGGTGCTGTCCGGCCTGCTCAGCCAGATTGGCCAGAAGACCGAAGAGGGCGATTACCTCGGCGCGCGTCAGCGGCGTTTCTGGATTCACCCGTCGTCGGGTATTGGCAAGAAGCGTCCGCAATGGCTGATGACCGCCGAGCTGGTGGAAACCACCAAGCTGTACGCGCGGATGGTGGCCAAGATCGACGCCGACTGGATCGAGCCGTTGGCCGGGCACCTGATCAAGAAAAACCACTTCGAACCCCATTGGGAAAAGAAGCGCGGCCAGGTGGTGGCGTTTGAGCAGATCACCCTGTTCGGGTTGATCATCGTCGGGCGCCGGCCGGTGCATTACGGGCCGATTGATCCGGTGACGTCCCGCGAGCTGTTTATCCGCGAAGGCCTGGTGCGCGGCGAGATCCAGTCCCGGGCCCGCTGCCTGACGGCCAACCAGCAATTGCTGGAGCAGCTCGACGAACTGGAAGCCAAGGCCCGCCGGCGCGACATCCTGGCGGACGAAGAAACCCTGTACGCCTTCTACGACGCGCGCCTGCCGGCGGAGATTCACCAGACCGCGACCTTCGACAGTTGGTACAAGGTCAACAGCCAGAAAGACCCGCAACTGTTGATCATGCGCGAAGAAGACGTGCTGGCCCGCGAGGCCAGTGAAGTCACCGCCGCCCATTACCCCGACACCTTGCACCTGGGCGACCTGGCCCTGGCCTTGAGTTATCACTTCGAACCCAACCATCCACGGGACGGTGTGACCCTGCGCGTGCCGGCGCCGCTGTTGCCGGCCTTGCCACCCGAGCGCCTGGAATGGCTGGTGCCGGGTGTGATCGAGGCCAAGTGCATTGCCCTGGTGCGCAACTTGCCCAAGGCCCTGCGCAAGAACTTCGTGCCGGTGCCGGATTTCGTCAAGGCGGCGTTGCAACGTATCGAGTTTGGCCAAGGCTCGTTGCCTCAGGCCTTGGGGCGCGAGTTGCTGCGCATGACCGGGGCACGGGTCAGCGATGAAGCCTGGGCCGAGGCTGCGCAGCAGGTGGAGAGCCACCTGAAGATGAACCTGGAAGTGGTCGACGGCCAGGGCAAGTTCCTCGGTGAAGGCCGCGACCTGGCCGAGTTGACCGCGCGTTTCGCCGAGGCCAGCCAAGCTGCGTTGGCGGTGCCGCAGACTGCGAAGAGCCAGCAGCCGGTGGAGGCCAAGGTGTTCGCGGCGGTGGCCGAGAAAACCCAGCAAAACATCGCCGGGCTGTCGATGACGGTGTATCCGGCCTTGGTCGAAGAAAACGGCACGGTCAAGGAAGGGCGTTTCTCTACCGCTGCCGAGGCTGAGTTCCAGCACCGTCGAGCCTTGCAGCGCCTGCTGCTGCAACAACTGGCCGAGCCGGCAAAGTTCCTGCGGGGCAAATTGCCGGGCCTGACCGAGTTGGGGTTGATGTACCGCGAGCTGGGGCGTATCGAAGCCCTGGTGGAAGACATTCTGTTGGCCAGCCTCGACAGTTGCGTGCTGGAAGGCGAAGCCAGCCTGCCGCGGGACGGCGCCGGCCTGGCCGCCCTGGCCGAGCGCAAGCGTGGCAGTTGGACCGAGCACGCCGAGCGCCAGGCGCGCCTGACCCTCGAAATTTTGAAACTGTGGCATGGCCTGCAAAAACGCTTCAAGGGCAAGATTGACCTGGCCCAGGCGGTGGCGCTGAATGATATCAAGCAGCAACTGAGCAATCTGGTGTACCCCGGTTTCGTACGGGAAACCCCGGCGCAATGGTTCAAGGAACTGCCGCGCTTCCTCAAGGCCATCGAGCTGCGCCTGGAGAAATTGCCAAGCCAGGTGCAGAAGGACCGGGTCTGGAGTACCGAGTTGGGCGGCTTGTGGAGCCAGTATCAGAACCGCCTGAACAAACACGCCCAGGAAGGCAAGCGCGACCCTCAGCTGGAGCTGTATCGCTGGTGGCTGGAGGAATACCGGGTTTCGCTGTTTGCCCAGCAGTTGGGCACCAAGGTACCGATTTCCGACAAGCGCCTGAGCAAGCAATGGAGCCTGGTCGAAGCGTGACCGACGTGCGGCAAGCAACTGTGGCGAGCGAGCTTGCTCGCGCTGGGCTGCGAAGCAGCCCCATAAGGTCTCTCTGAAACACCCGGGTCACTTTATTGGGGCCGCTTCGCGACCCAGCGCGAGCAAGCTCGCTCGCCACAGGGAAGGTGTTTGCGCGGGATAGGCGCCAAGTGTCCGATGTTGTGGCAAACTTCGCGGTTATAAATGCCGGGATCGTCGAGTTGGGCTGGTGCAGCCGTGGCGCGATGGAATAAAGCGTTTCCAGTTTGAAGGCCGCTGGGCGGCATAAAACTACTTACGGTTTGGTACGACGGTACCAATACCCTTCTGCCTGAACAGATTTAGAGGAACGACCGTGCATAACGTCGTCATCAGCGGCACAGGCCTGTACACCCCGGCCAACAGCATCTCCAACGAAGAGCTGGTGCAGTCTTTCAATGCTTACGTGCAACAGTTCAACCTGGATAACGCCGCCGCCATTGAACGCGGTGACGTGGAGGCCCTGACCGAATCCAGCGCCGCCTTTATCGAGAAGGCCTCGGGCATCAAGAGCCGCTTTGTCATGGACAAGGCTGGCATTCTCGACCCGCAACGCATGGCGCCACGCCTGCCCGAGCGCTCCAACGACGAATGGTCGATCCTCTGCCAGATGGCCGTCAGTGCTGCCGAGCAAGCGTTGCAGCGTGCCGGCAAGACCGCCGCCGATATCGACGGTGTGATCGTCGCCTGTTCCAACCTGCAGCGGGCGTACCCGGCGATTGCCATCGAAGTCCAGGAAGCGCTGGGTATCCAGGGTTTTGGCTTTGACATGAACGTGGCATGTTCCTCGGCGACCTTCGGTATCCAGAACGCCGCCAACAGCATCCAGCTGGGCCAGGCGCGGGCGATCCTGATGGTCAACCCGGAGATCTGCACCGGCCACCTGAATTTCCGCGACCGCGACAGCCATTTCATCTTTGGCGATGCGGCCACCGCCGTGATCCTGGAGCGGGCCGACCTGGCCACTTCCGAGCATCAGTTCGACGTGGTGAGCACCAAGCTGCTGACCAAGTTCTCCAACAACATTCGCAATAACTTCGGCTTCCTCAACCGCGCGGCGGAAGAGGGGATTGGTGCCCCGGACAAGCTGTTCGTGCAGGAAGGCCGCAAGGTCTTCCGTGATGTCTGCCCGATGGTCGCCGAGTTGATCGGCAAGCACCTGTCGGAAAACCAGCTGAATGTCGGCGATGTGAAGCGTTTCTGGCTGCATCAGGCCAACCTCAGCATGAATCATCTGATCGTGAAGAAACTGCTGGGCCGCGAGGCTTCTGTGGAAGAGGCGCCGGTGATCCTCGATACTTACGCCAACACCAGTTCGGCGGGTTCGGTGATTGCGTTCCACACCTACCAGGACGACTTGCCCAAGGGCGCTGTGGCTGTGCTTAGCTCGTTTGGCGCAGGGTATTCGATTGGTAGCGTGATCCTGCGCAAACGCTGATCATGTTTTGAAATCGAGGTCTTGAATGGCAGCAGCGGACGACGCGCACCTGCTTGAACGATTGCTCAAGGGTGAGCAGCGGGCCTACAAGGAGTTGGTCACCACCTACCAGAGCGCGATGCGTGCCGTGGCCTATGCCATCGTTGGCCAGCGCCATGCCGATGAGGTGGTGCAGGACGCCTGGCTGTCGGTGGTGCGTAACCTGGCGAAGTTCGAGGGGCGTTCCAGCCTCAAGACCTGGCTGCTGACCATCACTGCCAACTCGGCAAAGGGCCGCTACAAGCAAAACCGCCGGGAAGTACTGCTCGATGACTTGCCGGCGCCCCATGGCACCATCGGTGATGATCGCTTTGTGCCCGAAGATGGCCACTGGGCCGTCGCGCCGTTTGCCTGGCACCAGGACACGCCCGAAGCCCTGCTCACTGAAGACGAATTGCGTAAATGCCTGGAGCACACACTGGCCAGTCTTTCCGAGCTGCAAAGCAGCGTACTGCTGCTGCGTGAGCGCCAGGGGCTGGAGTTGGAGGAGATTTGTAATCTTCTGACGCTATCGCTCTCCAATGTTCGTGTGCTGTTGCATCGAGCACGGCTTAAAGTCTTCGCCACGGTGGAGCATTTTGAGGAAACCGGCGAATGTTGACCTGTAAGGAACAAGTGGCACGTTCCAGTGACTATCTCGATGGGCAACTGACCTTTCGCGAGCGCCTGCTGGTGCGCCATCACCTGATGTTCTGCCCCAACTGCCGGCGCTTTATCCGGCAGATGCGCTTGATGCAGGCGACGCTGAAGATCCTGCCCGAGCCGCCTATCGCCGATGTTGATGCGTTGGCCGAACGCCTGGCCGCCGAGCGCTCCCGCGACCAATAATATCCATCACTTTTCACACTGAAACGAAGCCCGCATCGACAAAAGATGCGGGCTTTTTTTTGCTCAAAAAACAACCAAGATGAAAAATATTTCATTTTTATCAGGTGTTTTTACATTTTGTATCATCTGCCATTTTCACCAGTTTTCAGGGCTGGAGCCTTGATTTCCATAGGCTCTAGCTTATTTCGAATGGCTATTAAAAAGTTCCCGAGTAACAAAATATTTATGTTCCGGCAACCCAGCTGAAATATCCCCTCGCCAAGATCGCCCCCCAACACCAGCGGCTCTAAACCGCGTGTTTTACCAATGCACAAGACCATCAATTAGGGGAATTCTTCGATGATCCGCAAGCACTTCGCCGGTTTCGCGGCCAGCGCCTTGGCCCTGGCCGTCACCGCCCAGGCTTTCGCCGGTACTGTCACTACTGACGGTGCCGATATCGTTGTCAAAACCAAGGGCGGCCTTGAGGTTGCAACCACCGACCAGAATTTCAGCTTCAAGCTGGGTGGTCGTTTGCAGGCCGATTACGGCACGTTTGATGGCTTTTACACCAAGAATGGCAACTCGGCTGACGCCACATACTTCCGACGTGCCTACCTCGAATTGGGCGGCACGGTGTACAAGGACTGGAAATACCAGATCAACTACGACTTTTCCCACAACTCCGGCAATGCCGATGATGGCTACTTCGACGAAGCGTCCTTCTCGTACGTAGGCTTCAAGCCAGTGGTGATCCGCGCGGGTCGTTTCGACCAGGACTTCGGCCTGGAAAAAGCCACCAGTTCCAAGTGGGTGACCGCCATCGAGCGTAACCTCGGTTATGAAGTCGCCGACTGGATCAACTCCCACGAGAACGGCATGGGCCTGCAGGTCAGCGCCGTGGTGGCTGACATGGCCTACCTGTCCTCCAGCGTGTCGTCCAAGGACATCAACGACAAGGACGGCAAAGGCGTGAAGCAGTTCAACGGCCGTGCCGTGTTTGCGCCGATGCACGACAGCGGCAACGTCTTGCACCTGGGTGTGGACGTGGCGGTGCGTGACCTGAAGGACACCTCGTTCGACTCGCGGATCCGTCCTCGCCTGGACGCTCGTGGCGTTGCCACCAACGGCGGTAACGATGCCGGGGCCAACGGCAACCGTGCGACCTTCGGCGGCGGTGTAGGGCTGGACTCCGGCAACCTGACCGCGAACGACGCCTACGACACCGACACGGTGTTCGGCGGCGAATTTGCCTTCGCCCGCGGTCCGCTGTCCCTGCAGGCCGAATACCTGAACCGCAAGATGAAGGCCGACAGCAGCGCTTATCAGGATGTGAAGGCCACGGGTTTCTACGGCCAGGTGGCCTACACGCTGACCGGCGAGTCCCGGGTCTACAAACTCGACGGCGCCAAGTTCGACACCATCAAGCCGCAGAACAAGCAGTTCGGTGCGTGGGAAGTGTTCTACCGCTACGACAACATCAGCGTTGACGACAAAAACGTGGTGCGTAACAGCGCGACCCGTGAAGTGGGTGACGCCAAGGCAAGCCTGAACACCATCGGTGTCAACTGGTACGCCAACGAAGCGGTGAAGGTGTCTGCCAACTACCTCAAGGTCAGCACTGACAAGATCCAGAACGCCAATGGCGACGACAGCGGCGACGCCATCGTGGCCCGCGTGCAATACGTGTTCTAGGCAACCTGTAATACCGCTCCAAAGCGCTCTTTCTTCATCCGTCAAAGCGCTCCTCATTTGGTTTGCCCCGCCGTTTGGCGGGGCTTTTTTTTGCGCCGTGTCCTGTAGGCGCGAGCTTGCTCGCGAAGAACCCGAGATCACCGCGTTCTGTCAGAATGGTCGCGTTGTCGTTAACGATCATCGCGAGCACGCTCGCTCCTACACAAAGCCGTGACCGTCGGGGAATGGGATGCCGTTACAACGTTTGAATAACCTGTCCGAGATTGCGCCCGATGAATGGAACGCGTTGGTCCCCGTCGATCAGCCGTTTCTGCGCCATGCGTTCCTCAGTGCCCTGGAAGACAGCGCCAGCATCGGCCCGCACTCCGGCTGGCAGCCCGAGCATTTGCTGCATTATGAAGGTGGACGGCTGATTGCCGCGTTGCCCAGCTATCGCAAATGGCATTCCTATGGCGAGTACGTGTTCGACCACGGTTGGGCCGATGCCTGCGAGCGGGCGGGCATCGACTACTACCCGAAATTGCTGACGGCCGTGCCCTTCAGCCCGGTCAGCGGCCCGCGCCTGTTGGCCGCCAGCGCCGAGGACGGTTTCGAATTGCTTAAAAGCCTGCCCGGTTACCTGGAAATCGAAGGCCTTTCCAGCGCCCATATCAACTTTACCGACGCCCTCGCAGACACCGCACTGGCCCGGCAGCCGGGTTGGCTGCAACGCCTGGGCTGCCAGTTTCATTGGCAAAACCGCGGCTACCGCGACTTCCAGGACTTTCTCGACGCGCTGAGTTCGCGCAAGCGCAAACAGATGCGCAAGGAGCGCGAGCAAGTGGCGGGGCAGGGCATCGATTTCGAGTGGCTGCAAGGCCATGAGTTGAGCGAGGCACAGTGGGATTTTGTCTACGCCTGTTACGCCAATACCTACGCCATACGCCGACAATCGCCCTACCTGTCCCGGAATTTTTTCAGCCTGCTGGCCGAGCGCATGCCCGAGGCGATTCGCGTGGTGCTGGCCAAGCAAGGTTCACGGCCGGTGGCCATGGCCTTCAGCCTGATCGGCGGCGACAGCTTTTATGGGCGTTACTGGGGCTGCCTGGCCGAGTTCGACCGGCTGCATTTCGAGACTTGCTTCTACCAAGGCATGGATTACGCGATTGCCCATGGCCTGCAGCGTTTCGACGCCGGCGCCCAGGGCGAGCACAAGTTGATTCGCGGGTTTGAGCCGGTGATCACGCACTCCTGGCATTACCTGCGACACCCGGGATTGAAGACCGCCGTGGCGGATTTCCTGGAGCGCGAAAGCGTGGGGATCCTGGCGTATGCCGAGGAGGCGAGGGCAGCCCTGCCTTATCGGCAGGGCTGAACCTGTCTGGCTCAGGCGGTTTTTTCCGCGCCGAGCCATCGATAGGTAATGCCGCCGACCACTGCACCGAGGATCGGCGCCAGCCAGAACATCCACAACTGCTGCAGCGCCCAACCGCCGACAATCAGCGCCGGGCCGGTACTGCGGGCCGGG
The DNA here is from genome assembly GCF_013385475.1 of Pseudomonas sp. G5001. NCBI lineage: Bacteria > Pseudomonadati > Pseudomonadota > Gammaproteobacteria > Pseudomonadales > Pseudomonadaceae > Pseudomonas > Pseudomonas sp. G5001. The sequence continues at coordinate 98,202 of NZ_JACAPZ010000029.1, read as the reverse complement.
TTGACCGAGGTGTTGGTGACCGGGATCGAGATCAGGTGGATCAGCGTCAGCGCCAGGCCAATGGCAATGGGCGCGAAGCCCGTCGGCACACGGCGGTCGGTGGCGCCGAGGATGATCAACACGAACATCGCCGTCATCACCAGCTCGCACACAAACCCCGCTGCCATCGAATAACCACCAGGCGAATGCTCGCCGTAGCCGTTGCTGGCCAGGCCCGAAGCCAGTTCGAACCCCGGCTTGCCGCTGGCTATGAAGTACAACAGTGCAGCGGCAACGACGCCGCCGATTACCTGGGACACGATGTACGCCGGTAACTCCCTGGCCGGAAATCTTCCGCCCACTACCAGCCCCACCGACACTGCAGGGTTCAGGTGACAACCGCTGATGTGCCCGATGGCAAATGCCATGGTCAGCACCGTGAGCCCGAACGCCAGGGCCACACCGAGCACACCGATCCCGACCGGGGACGATGCGGCCAGTACCGCACTGCCGCAGCCACCCAACACCAGCCAAAACGTACCCAGTCCTTCCGTAACGGAACGTTTGAACAGTGACATGAACACATCCTTAATAGATTGCTCTATCTGATTAACGGGTCTGTGATGCATCCCTGCTGCCTTAAATCAGGGCCCTCCTGGGGCCTGATTGGAGTACAGCAGGATTGTGTAGCAAGACCAGCGGGATAGAGAAAACTGTCAGAATTGTTCGGAATTGAGGTTGCAGTTAACCAACGGAATCAGTCTATTCCGACGAAGCCACCGGTCTGGTGTTGCCACAATCGCGCATACAAACCGCCGTGTGCGAGCAATTCGGCATGGCTGCCGGTCTCGGCGATCTGGCCTTTTTCCAGCACCACCAGCCTGTCCATTCTGGCAATGGTGGACAGCCGGTGGGCGATGGCGATCACTGTCTTGCCCTGCATCAGGGTTTCCAGGCTTTCCTGGATCGCCGCTTCGACTTCCGAATCCAGCGCGGAGGTGGCTTCGTCCATGATCAGGATCGGCGCGTCCTTGAGCAGTACCCGGGCGATGGCGATGCGCTGGCGTTGCCCGCCGGAGAGTTTCACCCCGCGTTCGCCTACGTGGGCGTCGAGGCCGGTGCGGCCCTCGGCGTCCGACAGCAATGGGATGAACTCGTCGGCGCGGGCCTTGTGCACGGCGGCCCAAAGCTCTTCGTCGGTGGCGTCCGGCTTGCCATACAGCAAGTTGTCGCGGATCGAGCGGTGCAGCAGCGAGGTGTCCTGGGTGATCATGCCGATCTGTTCGCGCAGGGTTTCCTGGGCGACGTCGGCGATGTTCTGGCCGTCGATCAGGATACGGCCGCCTTGCAGGTCGTACAGGCGCAACAGCAGGTTGACCAGGGTGGATTTGCCCGCGCCGGACGGACCGATCAGGCCGATCTTTTCACCCGGTTCAATCGCCAGGTTCAAGCCGCTGATGATCCCGCTCTTCTTGCCGTAGTGGAAATCCACCTGATCGAACCGCACCTCGCCATGGGGCACTTCCAGGCGCGGGGCATTTTCCCGGTCGGTCACTGCCAGCGGCTGGGCGATGGTTTTCAGGCCGTCCTGGACCATGCCGATGTTTTCGAAAATGCCGTTGACCACCCACATGATCCAGCCGGACATGTTGACGATACGAATCACCAGGCCGGTGGCCAGGGCGATGGCGCCCACCGAAATCAGGGATTGGGTCCACAGCCACAGGGCAAGGCCGGTGGTGGTGACAATCAGCAGGCCGTTCATGGTGGTAATCACGATGTCCATGCTGGTCACGACGCGGCTGGCCATCTGGGTTTTCTCGGTCTGCTCGACGATCGCTTCCCTGGCGTAGTTCTGCTCGAAATTGGTATGAGCGAACAGCTTCAAGGTGGTGATGTTGGTGTAGCCGTCGACGATCCGCCCCATCAGTTTTGAGCGTGCCTCGGAGGAGATGACCGAGCGCTCCTTGACGCGTGGCACGAAGTACCGCAGGGCCAGGCTGTAGGCGACGATCCAGGTGATCAGCGGGATCATCAGGCGCCAGTCGGCTTCGGCGAACAGCACCAGGGCGCTGATGGCGTAGATCGCCACGTGCCAGATCGCGTCCACGGCGGCCACTGCGGAGTCGCGCAGGGAGTTGCCGGTTTGCATGATGCGCTGGGCAATGCGCCCGGCGAAATCGTTCTGGAAGAAGTTCAGGCTCTGTTTGAGCACATAGCTGTGGTTTTGCCAGCGGATCAGGCTGGTCATGCCGGGGCTGATGGTCTGGTGCACCAGCAGGTCATGCAGGGCGCCGAAGATCGGGCGCAACAGCAGGGCGACCACGGCCATCCAGATCAGCTCGGTGGCGTGGATCTGGAAGAAGTTGGCGGGCGGCGTGCCCTGGGCCAGGTCGATGATGCGGCTCAGGTAGCTGAACAGCGCCACTTCGATCAGCGCGCCGATCAGGCCCACCACCAGCAAGGCGGCAAAGCTTGGCCATACCTGGCGCAGGTAATAGACGTAGAAGGGTAGGACTTTGTCTGGAGGGGCCGCGCTGGGAGGTTCGCGGAAGATGTCGATCAGTTGTTCAAAACGACGATAGAGCATTGGGTCTGACGCCCGCGCGGCGGGCTCTCCTGTTCAAATGCGCGCGACGCCTTGCGGGCCCCGCGCGAAACTCCCTGTAGCCTTCAGTCGATGCGCTTGGCCGACTTGATCAGGACAGGATCGATTGGCACGTTCTGCATGCCCTGTTTGGTGGTGGTCTGCGAGTTGACGATGATGTCGACTACGTCCATGCCCTTGACCACTTTGGCGAACACCGCGTAACCGGCATCACGGCCCGGGTCGAGGAAGGCATTGTCCGCAACGTTGATGAAGAATTGGCTGGTGGCGGAGTTCGGGTCGTTGGTACGCGCCATCGACAGGGTGCCGCGCACGTTATGCAGGCCGTTGCTGGCTTCGTTCTTGATCGGTGCTTCGGTCGGCTTTTGCGACATTTGCTGGGTAAAACCACCGCCCTGCACCATGAAGCCCGGGATTACCCGGTGAAAAATGGTGTTGGTGTAGAAGCCCTTGTCGACATAGGCCAGGAAGTTCTTGGTACTGATCGGGGCCTTGACCGGGTCCAGTTCGATCTCGATGTCGCCATTGGTGGTGGTGATCAAGACGTGGGGTGCCTTGGCGGGTTCGGCCGCCATCAGGTTGGCAGCGAACAGTACGGAACCGGCAAAGAAGGCGATTTTTTTCAGCATGGGTCAGTGATCCTGGGTTGTGGTTTCGACTGTCTTGAGAAAATCGAGCAGGGTGTTGTTGAAGCGTTCGGGTTGGTCCAGCGGCGTGGCATGGCGGGAATCCTCGATCACCACCAGCCGCGCATCGGGCAGCAGTTTTACATAGATTTCTTTCTGCGCCACGGGGGTGTAGTCGTGGTCGGCGCTGATGACCAGGGTTGGACAGGATATTTTCGAAAGTTGTTCCTGTACGCCCCAGCCAACAATCGCATCGAAGCTGGCGAGGTAAGCACGTTTGTCGTTTTTTGCCCAGCGTTCGGCCATCTTGCGCCGCAGTTCGGCCTGTTCGGGCTTGGGAAACAGCAGGCTGCCCAGGGCTTTGCCGATAGTGTTCAGGCTGAGGATGCGCGCCAGGCTCCAGCGCTTGGCCCACTGCCAATAGTCGCTGGCGCTGCGAACCTTGACCTGGGGCGCACTGTTGACGATGCACAGGCTCTTGAGCATTTGCGGCTCATCCACTGCCAGTTGAAAGGCGATCATGCCACCCATGGACAGGCCGACCACGTGGGCCGGCGGCAAATGCAGGTGTTCGATCAAGGCCACCAGGTCGGCGGTGAAGCCGGCGATGCTGTAGCGCTCACGGGGTTTGTCGGAGCGGCCGTGACCGCGCACATCCACCACCACCAGGCGATAGTGTTGGGACAGCACGGGCACTTGCAGTTCCCAGTCCAGGCAACTGGAGCCCAGGCCGTGGATCAGGATCAGCGGCGCGCCGTGGCCATATTCCTCGTAATGCAGGGTGCAACCTTCATGTTCGAAATAGGCCACGTGAACTCCTTGTTCAGGCTTGCTGCGGTGCGGCGAATGGCGCGTCCAGTGGTGCAGTGTCGAAGGTGCGCAGCAACTCGACGAGAATCTGCGTGGCGGGGCCCAGGGGTTTGTCCTTGTTCGAGTAAAGATAGAAGGTCGGGTTGCGGCTGCCACCCCGTTCCAGGGGCAGTAGCTTGAGCAGGCCTTCCTTGAGTTCGCGTTCGATCAGGTGTCGCGGCAGCCAGGCGAAGCCCAGGCCGCTGCTGACGAAGGTGGCGGCGGTGGGCAGGCTGCCGACGGTCCAGCGCTGCTCGGCGCCGAGCCAGCCGACGTCCCGTGGCTGCTGGCGGCCGGAGTCGCGGATCACCACCTGCATGTGGCTTTCCAGATCCTGGAAGCTCAGTTCGCGGTGCAATTGATGCAGCGGATGTTCGGGGTGGGCCACGGCGACAAATTCGACGTCGCTCATTTCCGTACCGAGGTAACCGGGAATGATGAACCCGCTGATGGCGAGGTCGGCCATGCCGTCCATCAACAGCTCTTCGACGCCGGACAACACCTCTTCGCGCAAACGCACCCGGCAGCCACGGCTTTGCGGCATAAAGGCAGTGAGGGCGCGCACCAGGCGGGCGTTGGGGTAAGCGGCATCGACCACCAGCCGCACCTCGGCTTCCCAGCCTTGTTCCATATGGTGGGCCAGGTCTTCCAGTTGGCTGGCGTTTTTCACCAGTTGCCGGGAGCGGCGCAGCAGCACTTCACCGGCTTCGGTGAGCACGGCCTTGCGCCCGTCAATGCGCAGCAGCGGCACGCCGAGCTGATCCTGCATGCGGGCCACGGTGTAGCTCACCGAGGATTGCGAGCGGTGCAGCGCTTCGGCCGCCTGGGCGAAGCCGCCATGGTCGACCACGGCTTGCAAGGTGCGCCATTGATCAAGGGTAACGCGGGGCGCTTTCAAGATGAGCTCCTCTTGTCCTAAGCTGGCGGTCCTTATTGGAGACTGCCGAATGAGAAAATTCTGTTGTGTGCTGCTGGCGTTGCTGCCGTTGAGTGCGTTTGCATTCAGTACCGATGTGACGAAAGACATTCAGGGCGTGAAGATCGATTACAGCGCGTCAGACGTCGACAGCAATATCAGTTCGATCCAACTCACCAACTACGGCCCCAATGACGCGGAGTGCAAGGTACGCTTTACCAACGGCCCGGAAGCCCCGCGTACGCGCAAGGTCACGGTTGCAGCAGGGAAAACCACCAATACCACGGTCAAATTCAACCGTGCCGTTATCAAGATGCGTATCCAGCTCACCTGCGCACCGAAATAAGGCAAAAGCGGAGCTTGCGTACAGCAATACTCCGCTTATAAACAAATTTCTAGATGGGTTATAGCAGTTTTTTACGCTTTTTAATCGAACGGACCCTGTCTAACCTTCACTCCATCGCCTTACAGCATTCACCGATGGAGCTTACATAATCATGGCCCGTGTTCTGATCATCGAAAGCAGCGCCCGTCAGCAGGACTCAATCTCCCGGCAGCTGACCCAACAATTCATCAGCCAATGGAAAGTCGCCCATCCGGCTGATCAGATCACCGTACGAGACCTCGCCATCAACCCGGTTCCGCACCTGGATGCCAATCTGTTGGGCGGCTGGATGAAACCTGCCGAGCAGCGCAGCACGGTTGAGCAGGCCTCCCTGGACCGCTCCAACGAACTGACCGATGAGTTGCTGGCCGCCGATGTGTTGGTGATGGCCGCGCCGATGTACAACTTCGCGATTCCCAGCACCCTCAAAGCCTGGCTCGACCATGTGCTGCGTGCCGGTGTGACCTTCAAATACACCGCCACCGGGCCCCAAGGCCTGTTGACCGACAAGCGTGCCTTTGTGCTGACCGCCCGCGGCGGCATCCACGCCGGTGGCAGCACCGACCACCAGGAACCGTACCTGCGTCAGGTCATGGGCTTTATCGGCATCCATGACGTCACGTTCATTCATGCCGAAGGGGTGAACCTGGGCGGTGATTTCCAGGAGAAGGGTTTGAACCAGGCCAAGGCGTTGTTGGCCCAAGTGGCGTGAGATGTTAATCGTCAGATAATCGCCCGCTGTTTAGATAGCTCCACGCAACCCTTCAAGTACGCGTATCGAACCTCCCTTTGCACTTTTTGCTCCTGAGTGCTCCCGCCCGACTGACGCTTTTAGCGAGGTCGGGTTTTTTTTGCCTTGAGTTTCGTAACGCGCGGAAAACCGCTAATGTCGCGCCCATTCAAAATGAGGCGAGCATGGGCTATCTACTTGTTGTGACGCTGATCCAGGCGTTTTCCTTCAGCTTGATCGGCGAATACCTGGCCGGTCACGTCGACAGTTATTTCGCGGTGCTGGTGCGTGTACTGTTGGCCGGGCTGGTGTTTATCCCGCTGACCCGCTGGCGCTCGGTGGAGCCGGCGTTCATGCGCGGCATGCTGTTGATCGGCGCACTGCAGTTCGGCGTGACCTACGTGTGCCTGTACCTGAGCTTTCGCGTACTGACGGTGCCGGAGGTGTTGCTGTTCACCATCCTGACACCGTTGCACGTGACCCTGATCGAAGACGCCCTGAACCGCCGCTTCAACCCGTGGGCGCTGGTGGCCGCACTGGTGGCGGTGGCGGGGGCAGCTGTGATTCGCTTCGACCAGATCACCCCGAACTTCTTCATGGGTTTCCTGCTACTGCAACTGGCCAACTTCACCTACGCCGCCGGGCAGGTGCTTTATAAGCATCTGGTGGCCCGTCATCCAAGTGATCTGCCGCATTACCGGCGCTTTGGCTACTTCTACCTCGGCGCGTTGGCGGTGGCGTTGCCGGCGTTCCTGATGTTCGGCAAGGCCAACTACCTGCCGGAAGCGCCGTTGCAGTGGGGCGTTTTGGTGTTCCTCGGTCTGGTCAGCACGGCACTGGGTATGTACTGGTGGAACAAGGGCGCGTGCATGGTCAACGGTGGCACGTTGGCGGTGATGAACAACCTGCATGTGCCGGTGGGGTTGTTGCTGAACTTGCTGATCTGGAATCAGCATGAACCGTTGGGCAGGTTGCTGCTGGGCGGGTTGGTGATTCTCGGGGCGGTGTGGATCAGCCGGCTGGGCCTGCGGTCGTCGGCGCCAATTGCGTCAGCAAAAAATCAATGAATGCGCGGGTCTTTTGCGGCACGCGTCGCGCTGACGAATAAACCGCATTGATGGTGATTGCCGGCGCCTGCCATTCGCAGAGCACCGGCACCAGGCGCCCGGCGCTCAGGGCGTCTTCGACGATAAAGTCCGGCAACAGCGCGATGCCCATCCCGGCCTCTGCCGCCTGGGCCAGCAGGTCGCCGTTGTTGGCGTGCAGAGGGCCGGTAACGTTGACTCGCTGGGTTTCCTGGCCCTTGCTCAATTGCAGGCTGACGCCGCTTTGCAGATACCCATAATTGAGGCATTGGTGGTGGCGCAGGTCTTGCGGGGTCTGCGGTGTGCCCGCGCGTGCCAGGTAGGCTGGCGCAGCCACCATGATCCGTGGCGCAGGTGCCAACTGGCGGGCGATCATCGTTGAGTCGGGCATGCTGGCGATGCGGATGGTCACGTCGAAACCACCGCGTACCGGGTCGACCTGTTGGTCGCTGAGCACCAGTTGCAGTTCGATATGCGGATGCTGTTCATGGAACAGCGGAATCAACCGCCCCAGGCGATGCAGCCCGAACGACATCGGCGCATTGACCCGCAACACGCCCCGTAGCTCGCCGATACCATCCCGGGCCCGCTGTTCGGCTTCGTCCAGGGCGGCCAGTACTTCACGCGCAGCTTCAAAATACTCGGCCCCGGCCTCCGTCAAATGCAGGCTGCGGGTGGTGCGCTGAAGCAGTTGCACGCCTATGGCTTCTTCCAGCGCCTGAATCTGTTTGCTGACTTTTGAGCGCGGTACGTCCATGGCTCGCGCGGCGGCCGCGAAGCCGTTCTCGCCGACCGTGACGACAAACGCCCGCATGCATTCGATACGGTCCATGATTGTCCCTTTTTTAGAATCAATGATTCTCGATTTTAGGTAATTGTCTCGATTTTATCCATCCCATAAAGTTACTTCCAAGCCGCCAGCCAAGCTTCACAGCGGCGCTGAACGCACCCCTTACCGAATCGAAACCATTAAAAGGAAGTCACCATGTCTATTCGCGAATTGCTCAACCCAGCCAACTCCACCCTGATCCTGATCGACCACCAGCCGCAGATGGCCTTTGGCGTGCAGTCGATCGATCGCCAGACCCTGAAGAACAACACGGTGGCGCTGGCCAAGGCGGCCAGGATCTTCAACGTACCGACCATCCTGACCTCGGTTGAGACCAAGAGCTTCAGCGGCTATATCTGGCCGGAGCTGCTGAATGTGTTCCCGGACCAGCAGCCGATCGAGCGCACCTCGATGAACTCCTGGGAAGACAAGGCGCTGGTGGCCGCGGTGAAGGCCACCGGGCGCAAGAAGCTGATCATGGCGGCCCTGTGGACCGAGGTGTGCCTGAACTTCCCGGCCCTGGAAGCCCTGGCCGAAGGCTACGAGGTGTACATCGTCACCGACGCCTCCGGCGGCACCAGCAAAGAAGCGCATGACATGTCGGTGCAACGGATGATTCAGGCGGGCGCGGTACCGGTCACCTGGCAGCAAGTGCTGTTGGAATACCAGCGTGACTGGGCTCACAAGGAAACCTACGACGCGGTGATGGGCCTGGTGCAGGAGCACAGCGGCGCTTACGGCATGGGCGTGGATTACGCCTACACCATGGTTCACGGCTCGCCGCAGCGTCAGGTCAAGTAAGGTCCAGCGCAAAAAAAACGGCACAACTCGGGTTGTGCCGTTTTTTGTTGTTACATCACTGCCTTTTCCGCCGGGGGCAGGTGACTGGCCCCCAGCACCGCCGGCAACATCCCCGCCCGCAAGTCACCGCCGCTGGGCTGCTGGTACAGGCTCAAACCAAATTCCGGCAGCACCGCCAGCAGGTAGTCGAAGATATCGCCCTGGATCCGCTCGTAGTCGGCCCATGCGGTGGTGCGGGTGAAGCAGTAGATCTCCAGCGGGATGCCTTGGGCGGTGGTCTGCATCTGCCGCACCATGCAGGTCATGTTCGGCTGGATCTCCGGATGGCTTTTCAGATAGGCCAAGGCATACGCGCGGAAGGTGCCGATATTGGTCATGCGTCGGCGGTTGGCGGACATCGCCGCGACATTGCCCTGGGCTTCGTTCCAGGCCTTGAGCTCGGCCTTCTTGCGGCTCATGTAGTCGGTCAGCAGGTGTACCTGGGTGAGCTTCAGCTCTTCGTCGTCGCGGATGAAACGCACGCCGCTGGCGTCGATATACAGGCTGCGCTTGATCCGCCGGCCACCGGAGGCCTGCATGCCGCGCCAGTTCTTGAACGACTCGGACATCAGGCGCCAGGTGGGAATCGAGACGATGGTCTTGTCGAAGTTCTGCACGCGTGAGCTTATTACTAAAATGGACATATCAAATTCTTTAAAATCAATGATTTACATAAAAATGATAAATGTCCATTTTTCGTCGCTGTTATTGACAGCACTCGAGCAGCGGCAACAGGTTCCGCCATATACGCGTTAGGTTGTGGGATATGCAGGCATGCTAGTGATAGCCTATCCGAGCTTCTCGGCTACAATCGGCGCTTGTGGAATACACCATGATCAACCTCCATCGCTTAATCACCAAGCTGTTTCCCGACCGCCGTCCTCAACGAGAGAAGAAGCGTGAGCGGGAGTTCATCAAGGCAGCGAACGGTCTCAAAACTCTCAGGGTGACGCCGGAGGGCGGAATGTCCATTGACCCCGAAGAGCTCCGCGAACAGATAGTCGCCTCGCGTGAGCATTTGAAGCATCTTGTCCACAGGTCAGAAGCGCCTAACCGATCATTCAGAGCATCGGAAGATGCCCAGGTGGAACCGTTAGTGAGTTCCACCGTAGAGGCTCCGGTGAGCACCATGGACTATATCGAGGTAGTGGCTTGGCGTCGGTTGCTGAGTGGCGCTGTAGTGCGGTACGTGTGCCTCCAATCTACAAGTACGGGGCGATTCGCTGTCGCGACTGCAAACCTGTTCTCAGAGGGCTCGCATAGTCTTCCATCTTGGATCGAAGCCAACACAGCCAGGCACGTCGCCCATGCTATACAGAACGATCATCTTCGCTGGTTGGCTACCGTGAGTGAGGCGATGGATGCATGGGATGCGGAGCTCTGATTGTCCTCGCTTGACCATTGATTTCATGGTCATCGATGCGGGGGGGCGCATCAAGTGCTGTTCGGTTGTCACTCATAGTGCAGCTCTCCGAACAAACCGATCATGAGATCTCCTTCCAAGATTTCGAACGGAAGGGTGACATATTGATCTCGATGACGAAGTAGAGCTTTTCCGTCATGTGGCGCGTTCTTAGTGTGCCCTTGCACCCGCTCGCCATTTTCCTTGATATATGGAAGCACTACGATCCGACCATGATTCTTGGACAAAATGGTGCCTTCATGCCATAGGGTCGTACCTTCTTCGCTATTGGACTCGCCCCCAGTGTTCTTGATGACCCACCTAGGCTGCCCATCATCCTCAAGCCAGAACACGAAACCTCCACAGACCAACACCCTCTGGCCGCGCATCCTGGCTTCGGCAAGCATTTGTTTGACGCTGGCCAGTTGAAGCAGTTGGTTAGCTCTTGGAAGCAGCAGAGCACGAATCTGTGCCTTGGTTCTTCCCCAGTGATCAGCTGCCGAAAGACCAAAACCCCTGGCCGTAAATTCTCTAAGGCATATCTGTGAGCGCTTCGGGGTTAGAGCGCCGATCTCTTCCCATTCCATGTCTCCGGTACGACGAAGACAAGCGTTAAACCTTGGGATTGCAATCACTTGCAAATATGGGGCGCGTATAAGCTGTTCGTGTAGCGGCTCCCGCAAACTGTCCATCTTACTGGGCAGATTTAAATCTCGGATGGCTGGGCGGGGCAGATGAGCATTACGTTTGATCGCCTCGCGCTCCATTAGCTCCTCTTCGTCCTGAATGCGGCGAGCCGCAGTCAAAGCCTTGTCGACCTTTAGGGTGACTGAGGCTTGGAGCACGGGATCAAGCACCGCTATGCCTATGCGCTCGGCGGTGGTCTGGTTGAACGCATCTGCCGCAATCATGGCTTCTGCAAAGGTGCTAAATGAGGAACCACGTGCATGTCCCTGGCCGTTATCGTAGAAATAGCGTTTCCAGGCAAGCAGGGAGTCGGGGAAGAGCTTCAGGGCTCGCAGTTGCCATGACCAGCCGATTCCAAATTGACGGAATGGGAGTACGGCTAGAGTAGGCATCGAGTGGTACGGCATTTGATCGAGGCGCATGGTTCTTCCTTGCAGATAGGCAATGGTCGCGCCGATAGATGCGCACCGGTGGGATACCCTGTTTTCAACGATTGCGTATATACCCAATGGATAGCACATCGCCAGGATGATTCAATCTACTAGGGAGTCTGATACGAAACTCTGACGCCCCGTGACGAGGTTAAGTACCAGTGGGCACCACTCAACGCTTGTGCCACATGCCCCAAAGTCTAATCAGCTGAGGCCGTAGCTTGGCGCAGGCGCTTTGCCTGCTAGCAAGACATGTCCGTCGTGAGCTTTTTTTACATCCACCGCTGGTGCCATTGTGGTCTCGGTAGCTACTCTTGCATTTCACCACCACGTGCTGGGCTGGAACATGGACGCGCGCTACCACTATCCCCCTGATGTTTTTAACCTGCTGGTCGACACCATCCCGCTACTTTGCAAAAGTAAGGCTGATGTGCTGCTTTTTTTACGGGGAGCAGGAGTGCCTCATGATGATCTCGCGCTGATGGACGTCACGGTTAAAACAAACCGTGATTCAGTCAGTACATTTGCCATAGTTCGCGACGTTCTTGAAAAGCTGAATAAGCGAGGGGATGGCGGCTTGGCGGCTAGGCGCGAAATCATCAAACGGGTGGTGGAGTTCGAGGAGTTTTCAGGATGCTGGCCCAACAATGTTCACAAGGCCAAAGCTAACGTGGGAGACCTGGCGCGCATCGTCAATGTCAAAGACTCGTTTACCCGAATGAACCAGCAACGAGAGGCCGCTCAAGCCGAGGTCGCCACCAAGGCACGAGCCGAGCGTCAAGCGACTGCAGAGAAGGATCGTAAAGTTGAAGACGTTCGTGATCGGCTGAGTGCTCTCTTTGGTATGGATGGAGAACCTCAAAAGCGCGGCAAGCTCTTGGAGGGAGTATTGAACGACCTGTTCCGGGCACACGGAATCCTTTTACGAGAAGACTTCAAACGACTAGATCAATCTGGAGGCGCCGTCGTTGAGCAAATAGATGGAATCATCGAGTTTGAAGGACACATTTACCTTGTAGAGATGAAATGGCTCAAGGATCCAGTAGGAGTGAATGATCTCGCGGCGCACATGGTTAGACTGTTTGCGAGAGCTGACGCTCGAGGGATTTTTATCTCGAACTCAGATTTTGCCTCTACCACTATCGCCGAGTGCGTCACTCACTCAACCCAGAAAACGATGGTGCTTTGCACGCTAAGGGAAATCGTGGTGCTGCTCATGAACAAAAGCGACTTAGTCAGTCTCCTGCGAAGCAAGGTGCGTGCTGCAGTGATTGATAAAAAGCCCTACCTCGAAAGCCTATAAGAAGGCGATGTGATTAGATCAGCTAATTCTGGTGGTGACGTATAAGATGGTTTTCCAAGGACATTGATCGACGATTCCTGTTGCGGCTGGACGTTGGGAACGACGTGCAGAATCGATCCTGGTTTCATCCCAAGGCATTTGCACATGAGTAGCCTGTCCTCATTCGCGATCAGGCCACACCGCAGCCGCCACTGGTCTCAGAACAAGATACAAACCACAAATAGTCATGGGCCATCACTGTGGATAGGATGAGTTTTCGGACGAATGAGGGAATATGAAATATGAGCTCTGAATTGATGACCACCGCAGTGTGCTGGGAGGTGGGCGCCAACGTGTCGGCAGAGTACGCAAAAGACAACTCCACTTTCTATTATTTTTGTCCTGAGCAGAACTGCTTGGAAAAGGTCGTCCCAGCGCAAAGGAACAACAAATTTTTTAGGGCGCCGAACAAGCATATCACGGGATGTAAGAATGAAAAGGAATCCATCGAGAACTCCAATGTACAGGGAGAGCAAAAAAAAGTTGCAATGGCAGTAGCACCCACGATCATCCCAAGCCACTTAGGCGCAGTTCCTACTACGAAAAAAAAGGCCATGCCTACGCGAGCACAAATGCTTGCGCTTGCTCAACAAGTTCAGAGCTCTCCAGCAATCCACCCTGGCACGCTACAGGAAGTTGTCGATGCTTGGAGGATTTTGAGCATGAACGAACGAGTCGAGCATCAGCTTTATATAGAAAATGAGCCGCTCAATTACTTTGATGCATTCGTTCCGTTGAGTCACGCTGGGGAGGATGTCAACTCAGTAAACTGGAGCAATACCATTGTTTTTGGAACTGCATCGGTTAACTTATTTAACGGCTCGTTCTATATCAAAACGTTCAGCAAATTTGCCAATGGTGCTAACAGAGCACAAATCCGGGTTAGGGTAAGGTCGAGCGAACCCTATTTTAACCTCCTGGTAGATGGCCAAAAAGTGACGCTATTCCTGCGCACATCCATGCCGACCATAGACGCCAGAAATAAATTTTTCGAAATCCAATCCTCGACGTTATATTGCGGCTTTGCTATTGGCTAGTAACACCGTGATGAGGGAATCATTCGCGCCAAAGGCCCCAAGTCGGCGGATTTTCGACTATATCAATCGACGTGCTGAGCTCGTACTGCATGTGTTCAAAAACTCTGTCGAGACTTGGATGAGCTTTCGACTCTCGCAGGACATTCACTAACGTCAATAGCTCCCGCCCTTTAGCCACCGGCATTTGGATATCGCAATACACGGTGTCATCGCTGTCTCGTTCCACGTTTTTTCTCCGTCTGCATCAATCCAGCTTGGGCTTACTGCTGGCAGCTCTGTGTGCCTCGAGGTGCTGCATCTCTGATTCCCAACAAGCCAGGAATTTATACCAGTCCGCAGCGTACGGCCCATCTAACAATCTGGTCGACCCGATACTCGCCTGACTGAAGCGCTCCCTCCAGGGCTGGGGGATAGTCTGCTCCAAAATGATGTCGATTCCGGAGTGGTGATGCTGCACCGTGACACAATCCCGAAGCTGGTTGAGCTCAAGTGCCTTGTCAGCATGAGGGGAGTCTTTTCGCTCTTGAAGTTCAAGGTCATCAAGAATGGATAAGGGATCGAACGCCTTCGAATCGCCTGGAGATATGTTCGCAAGCATCCACAAAGCTTTTCGTCTCTTGGCCTCCAGTTCGCGGAGTTCATCGTCGGGCATTTGAGTTATCTCTTGTTGGCGTTGATGGCATGCCGCCTGCTGCGTCAGGCTGCCGTGAATCGAGCCCCGCCAAGGCGTGTCTCGCCCCTGCGGGCTCGCATCCCTCACGCCTGCGCGCTCCGCTTGCTTGATGTCTGAGCCTCTGTGAAGCATAGATCGCAACGCATCCTACCCTCATGATTCGGAGCTCGGCATCGCTATTCGAAGCGTTCTGTTATCGTTCTAAAAGTAATTTAGTCGCTCTTAGTCATCAGCCTTCTGGGGAGCCGGGAATGGACACAACTCGACGCGTACCAGGCAGAGCCTACCAAACGGTTCGCGATCCCGAGCGTCTGCTGATTGAAGAGCGCGCCGAAGCTCTATCTGCTGCAGGCTACCCGCTGCCAGATGATGATCCGGCTATGTACGCTGAGCAATTGTTGAAAGAGGCCAGAGCTGCAGCTCGTTCGTCGCAGCTCGATGGCGTTGCCGAAGAGACTCCACTCTCAGCGCGAGAGGTCAGCCAAGTGCTGAGGGAGGTAGCTCTTGGCCGGCTAATTATGGTCAGAGCCTGCGAGCGGGGATGGGACGAAATTTATGCGGAGCGCTTCCAAGTTAATGTCGAAGGTTGGCGAATTTCTATTCATAACGACCTCGATGAGCTTGACTACTGCGAAGAGTGCATAAGCCCTGACGGGCGGCGCTGGTCTTTTGACTCGGGAGATCGCTTTGGCACAGATCCCATTGCTATGCTTAGCACATGGGAGCATCAAACGCTTGAGCGTCTCCTGAAGGCGATTTAAGTGGGAACACCCTACGCCTCCTGCTTCTATAGACATTTACGCAGGCCTGCCAGGCTGCTAGGACGACTTCCGTGTTCAGATATTGTCTTTCGTCCTGTGGGTCACAAGGTACTGACAACTAGGAAGTTAAGAGCTACCGCCCCCATTTTTATCATCAAGGAAGAAAATGAAATACTCATTGCTTGAAGGCGCTCGTGTAGAGGCCACTCCAAAAGCACGTGGTGTTTGCAGTTTTTGTGGTTCCCAGACCGTCGCTAAATGCGGGAACCATGTCGTCTGGCATTGGGCTCATAAACGTTTGGACAATTGCGATCCGTGGTGGGAAACGGAAACGGCATGGCATCGCGATTGGAAGAATATGTTCCCAACCGAGTGGCAGGAAGTTGTGTTGCAAGCATCCTCAGGGGAGCGACATATAGCAGATGTCCGAACTCCTTCAGGGATGGTTATTGAGTTTCAGAGATCGACGATACATCCCGAAGAGGTCATCGCGAGGCAAAACTACTATCAAAATATGATCTGGGTGATCGATGGCACGCGAACTGAGTTCGACAGGTACAACTTCAGAATGGGTTTGTCGAAAGTGTCGGAGAATGGACTGGCTTCATTTAGCTGGTATTCCCGCAGCAAGCTCTTTGCTCGCTGGTTGGTTTCCAAACCCGTGTTCATCGACTTTGGCCCCGATTTTGGTATATGGCGCGTCTTAAGATTCGATCCGACTCAAAAACATGGAGTGGTGGCTTACACACCGAAGGAAAAGCTGGTCGAATGGATCACCCACGGCACCACCGATTTTAGCTTCAACGGAGGCCCGGCCTCTGATAGATTCGTTACGGCGGATCAATAAAAACCGACCAAGTGCCTAGGGGCATGGTCGTCATGATTAGTTCAAAGTTGCTGAGCACTGGGAGCTAACCGTAAGACACTTGCTGACTCATCTCTGAGCTATGCTGGGTCGTAATCAAGGAGTCCATGCAGATGCCCGGTGAATACTCGCTGTCAGACGTTCTGGAAAGAATGTGCCAAAACCAGCTAGCCCTCGAGGCGGCTCTCATGGAGCTAACCCTCCATGTGGAAGCCCAGGGACATGCGGAAGTTGGCGACAACGTTCGTGGTGCGCTTTACACGATTGGTGAGAACGCTGGTCATATCAAACAGGGGCTGGCCCGGCTCAAAAAGCTTCCATGACCCTGCCGCTCTTCGATTTTGATCTCAAACGCGTTTCGCTTGAGCATTACATCACTGGGAAAGCTGCTATCAACTTCCCGCACCATGAAAGCCCCACTGGTGGGTGGCATTTCCTGTCCTACTTCGACCGGGATTCGGGCGTAGCGAAAGTGTCTTTGGCAGGTATTCACTATCCTGACACCACGGGATTTTTTGGCGACGCGGGCGTCATTGACGTAACTGAACAACTGGCCAAGCGCGGTTGGTTTTTAGACGGGCAACTGCTCTTCATGGCGGATCACTACCGAGCGGCGGCGGATATGATTGTGAGATGGGCCCTGAGCGAATCCGAGCACTGCAATATCGAGATTGACGAGTGGTTTCCATCCCTGACGGAAAAGCAGCGACTACTCAAGATGCTCGACTTGGCCAAGCCGAAGCTCTTTGAGGTTGGCAGGATCCACAAAGTGGAGACTTGGCTCGACTCCCAGTGATGTCGCTGCATTGTGGGTAAGGACGCAGCATGAATTTCTAGGAGTTGAACGGACGCATCAAGGTGTCCGGAGCTGGGCAAAAAATCAGGCTGGGGTAAGCGTGTTACGACTAAATTATGCTGTTTGATATTTCTTACGATTTGCCAAGGATGCCAAAATGGAAGCTCCAAAACGGTTGTACAAATACAGAGCATTCAGTGCGCTAACCGTCGATTTACTGGTATCGGACAAGATCTACTTTGCCGATCCTGCTTCGTTCAATGACCCGCTTGACACAAAGCCCTGTATTAACCCGGATCTTCCTGTTGATCAGCTCGAACACACACTTCGAAAGCTAATAGAGAACAGGATCTCTGCGGAGATGGCAGCCGCTGCTAAGGCGATAATGTATCGAGGCCCTAAGACCGTCGGTCACATCCAGCGGCATAGTAAACGTCAAGCAGAGCGGATTATCGCAGACATTGCTTATAATGCGACCAATCCTGAATATCGTGATATTTCTCCAAGTCTGCAAGTTCAGCTCTTAACCTACCAATTACAGATTGAGCTCATTCAAGCATACAACAAGGGAGTGCTCTCGCTCGCAACAAAAAACTCCTGCCCTCTTATGTGGAGCCACTATGGAGACCAGCACCATGGCCTTTGTATCGGTTACGAGGTTCCTGTGGACGTTCAGAAGAATCTTCATAAAGTGGCATATGGGGGAAGCCGGCTCATTGACGCGAGCAGAGTGGCCGCAATGCTTAACGGCGATGATGCGGCCCGCGAGGAAGTGGATGCTTTGGTGTTACTGCGTAAAGCTCATGATTGGCGGTATGAGAAAGAATGGAGATTTATAGGGCGCCGAGGCCTATCAGACTCGCCACTTGAAGTAACTGACGTGACTTTTGGCACACGTTGCATAGACTCGGTTAAGCACACGGTTATCAAGGCATTAGAGGGGCGGGATAAACCTATTAAGATGTATGAAATGCGTGAGATTTATGGAACCTTTAAACTCAAAAGATTCGCCTTGAACGAACAGGAGCTTACAGTCTCCTATCCCTACCGCGCGCGCTCTGCAGCAGAGTGTTTTGACCAACTGGAATAAACGGGTGTCCGTTGAGTGATTTACCGCTCACCGCTACTCTGCGAGCCTATAGGCTCTATGAGGAGCGGCTGGTAAATATCGGATAAGCTCAACTAGCGAGGCTATTCATAGCCATCGCCCTATAGTCCTTAGCTGCATCCTCCAGGATGCCTCATCCCGAGCCTAAGGGTGCGGACACCGCCTTCGAGCTAGCCGAGCGAGCTTGAAGAGCGGGGGCTAGACGTGCTTTAAGCCGAGGGAAGGATGTTTGAGCCGTTTGTGCTCACTGACGCTTATCGGAAGAGGGAGAGCGTATGAGTTTAGCTGCTATCTTCAGGCTCCTGCACGACTTATGATGATTGCCGCTTGGCATCGCCCCCCTCTCAAATAAGGGCGTTGAGGCACACGGCTTCCAAACACAGCAAGGACTCTGCTCAGCCAGTTGCCCGCCACTGTCCTGATGGAAAACGCCGGACTCAGCACGATGCCAGTCACTAAACGCTAGGAGCGGAAATTGGCCGAAGAAGAGATCTCACTCATCAGCCCTGAGGAGGAAGCGAAGGTTAGAGCGGACACAACAGTCGCTCCCGATCTATTCGCTATGGATTGCGGGCAACTCCCATTCGAACGCATGGGTGATGCTCATTTTGAGCTTTTAGTCGCAGACATATATCGGGCCGAATACGAGCGCGACAATGACACGTGGTACGACGTGGTGGGTCGTCTCAACGATGGAGCCGACCAAGGTCGAGACGTCATTCTCTTCAAGGCAGGCGTTCCGGCTGGGGTTATCCAATGTAAGCGGCTGAAGAAAAAACTCGATCTCAGTACGGTGATTTACGAAACCTGCAAGTTCTTCCTTTATGCACACATCCGACCGCAAATTGCGCCCCCTGTCGGTGAAACGTTCCGATACTACTTTGCGGCGGCTGATGACGTAGCTACGGATGCTTTTGAGTTCCTTCAAGGGGAAGGTATCAAGCGATTCAACGACAGGCTGGGCGCCTTCCAAGAAGCTTGTGAAAAAGTCTTCAACAAATCCAAGACTTTCCAGAAAAACGACTCCCTTACAAACTGACCCCTGCCGAACTTTGCGCAATTGTTTGGCAGCGGATACCTACCTTAGAAACCAGGGCTCTGAGAAAAGATAGCTTGTCGGCCTTGGTAGGTAAGCACCCTTCGGTAAGAAATACATACTTCAAACTGGACTCGGATGCCGACGAAACCCTAAAGGTCGTGCGGGATTACTTAGCGTCTCTTGGAGGGACATTGCCTACCGGAGAAGAGGCGTCCCTTAGCAAGATTCGTACGGAGTACATCAGTTGGGAGCTAAGAGACGGAGATGACCTCAACGTATGCCTGATCCAAGGCCAAGATCTATTGCCATTCTTGCAGGGCATGCTTAACCCGAAATCTGGAGCTCTTAAAGAGGTATTTGGCAGCAGACCTGTAGTTGTAACCGCCGGTTCGGCAGCTGCCACGCCAGCGCAGTGGCTAGAAATTAACGAATTGGTAGAAGCGTATCCAAGCCCGCTCGTACTTCTAGTGGGGTGCGGGGCAGTGACGGGGGTTCAACTCAACGCCTGGCGAGTTGCGGACAACATCTCTTGGATCGATCCGCTCTGGGAGCCCGCGTCGGCTCAAGACTACAGAGCAGGATGGTGCTGGGTTACAAATGGCGCTGAGGATGAGATCAGCTGCCATGTGCTGGTTGAAACCGCTCCTAAAAATCCAACCCTTGATCACGGCAGCTTCTCACTTCGACTCGCCTTCAAGGACATGATCATCTGGCCAACGTTAGGTGATGATTTTATCAATCCGGCGTCGAATAGAAACTCTCATTTGCGCAGACTGATTGCCAGTCAAGCGGAAGACAAATTTAAACGCCCGAATCTGGTTTTGGCCTCCCTGCACATCGTTGATCTTATGGACGTCGTGACATCACTCACCGACTACCATGCTCGCCGATTGATTTCCCCAGTTGCGATTGCGTCGGCGAACAGTGCCCGACTTCAGAACTGCAAGATGCAGCTTCACAGCGCTACGGGTATCTTTCCTGCCATCGAAACCGACCTACACACGCGATCAAGCCCTCCATCCATGCACCCCCCCAGCCGCGTGATGCGTAGGAGCACGAGCGGCAGCCTTACGCTGACGCTCACTTGGGATGCGAATATCACTCTGAAGCGTGCTAGAGGCCATCGATTGCAAGCTGGAGGTATCACATGCGACCTGATGCCAGCAGCGGTCGAGATGCATGAGCTCTTTGATCGACATCCGCCTTCCAGCTACTACATTCCAGAGGTAAGGAATCAACTAGCTCTTTTGGACAAATTGATCGAGCAAGGAGAGCTGAAAGACTCGCAGTCGTTTGCCTATCAGACACGCCACGGCGTGGCGCCGGAAAAAGCATTCACCCTGGAAGACCTGGCCACCTCTGGGAAATATGTAATGAAGGCATTTTCCGCCCTCAGTTATCTCAAGTCCCACGGCAGCGCAACATGGATAACAGAGCCTGGATCGAAAGGTCATCTTCAGCTCAGCGCAGCGAGCGAAGGTGAATACAACGTGCTTGCGTGGACAAATGATGACTACCTAGTAAGGCAGATGACCGTAGAGCTTTACAAGTGGGCGAGAGACACCGCCAACCACCCTCATCTCGTCGTCTTTGCCAATGCAGAGGGCAGAGTCAAAGACCAAAAGCTGGGCGAACTTAATAGTGAAGGCGAAGAACGCCTGGACATCACGGCAGCCCCAGGCCAACGAGGGTCATTCACGGAAGTCGGCATGGTGAATCGAGTGTATGTATTTCCACTTGATGAGGTTCACTCATGCTGCGACGAAGAGGAGACAATCGCGGTTGAGGACTTCATGGATGACATTTCCACTCGCAGGAAGAATCTAGATGCTCAATGAACTGATCAAGATCTTGGATGAGCGAGCTATCGATGCAGGGTTCGCATCACCTCAAGAGGGGCTCCTGATATTCGATAACGACCCTCACTGGCCTGGCCCGCCGTTGCCAACCCAAGAAAGATATTGGTCAACGAAATTTGCGGCGGTTCTGCTCGTGCGGATCGAAGGCTCTTCATATGATGAAGTGTGGGCAGAAACTAGGCAGGCCGAAGCTTTTCTGGATGCGGGACTTCTGCGGCTGGAGAAAAAGGGATCCGTCGTGGACGGATATCTAGTTCTGGCGCTCGCGGGAATGACTGATGAGCTGAAGCCTTTCATGAACGAAGTCGAAAAAGACACACGATTCGTGAGAAAGCATGTTGTATACCCTGGCGCCGGTGATTGGCAACGTTGCCAGCGAATTACCCCACTTGGGCTGGCGGCGCCATTAGGGCAGGCCGAATTCTCAGCATTCGACACTAACAACGAGAATGTGACTAGCTTACTGCAGGCACTCGCCGGATCGACCGGAAAGGTACTCGCCCGCCAACATGGAAAGAAGTGGGATTTGAATGAATAACTCAGCCATAAAATTCCTCTCGGTCGAAATCAGAAATTTTCGGGGCGTGCCAAAAGTCCTGAAAATACCTCTGGATGCACGTCTCACCATCATCCACGCTGCCAATGGAACCGGAAAAAGCACCATTTGCTATGCGCTGGAATGGCTGCTAACAAACAAGGTGAATGACCTTCCAACGACCACTGATTTTTCGTGCGAGTGGGGGGCTGGGGATACTGCTGTCCACGTTGAATGCGAGATAAACGGTGTCAGGCACGAGCTAGAACGAATCAAAGGCAAAGCCTGGATCAAAGCCCCATCCGACAAGAAGATGAGGCAAATTAAAGATCCTGATCTGCTGGGAATGTTAACCCCTATCTCAGTCTCAGGTAGTACCGCGCAAGCTACGAGCAAAGCCCGGCGGGATTGGCTGCGCAACAGCCGATGGTTGTATGCAAACTCCCTAGCTCTTCTTGTAGATAACAGTGAATCAGGAACCCGACAGCAAATATTTGCCGACATACTCGGGCTGGGCCATCTCGCTAGCACGCTCAGTAGTCTGAAGGAATACCGCAATGAGTTGCCCAAGACCCAAGGTTTGGAGACAAAGCTAAAGGGCCTCTTGGCAAAAATCGAAATTCTTGAAGCAAGGCTAACTCAAGGTCAGCAGGGGCGCGATCAAGCCATTCCGAAGCTGAACGCAGTGTTATCAGGGTTTCCTGACAGCCAGCTGTCGGGGAATCTTTTGGATGACTTTAAAAATGCCCAGCTGAAGGTCGCTAGGCTGCTGCAAAGCACCAGGCAACAAAAGGGGATATTAGATCTCCTGCTCGAAGGGTGGGCAGGATATGAGTCCAGCACGCAGCAGCTCGTAACTAGCCGAAAGCAGCTTAAAGAAACCACAGAAACCAGCGAAACTTTAACCAAGGAACATCGCCAGCTCTCGGGGCGAATTTCTGAGGTCGATATAGGCATCGGCCAAGCCAAGCTAGGCGTAGGGTGGGCGCAATCACAAATCGCCCTTCTTGACCAATGGGACAACGTTGCCAAGAGCGAAATCATCGCTCAAAGAAACCATGACACCGTCAATTTTTTCAAGGCTGTGGAGGATGAGTTTGTCGAGTATAGCTGGGACGACAGCCGACAACAGGAATGGCTGAGCGCTCTGGAGTATCTGATCCACAACAAGGACGCACTGCTTGGCCTCCTGCAGCAAAGGTCTGACCTTCTGCGCAGCCCTGTCCTTCCTCCGGCAAACTTCATCCAAATATCAAAATCTGCCAGCGACGCCACGCGAGAATGCGAGAAGGCTCAATCCGAATTCAACGCGCTATCAAATGTGGTAGATCGCTTGAGGGCACTAGGGCATGAAGCAGCGGAGAATTCGATAACCGGTCATTGTCCACTCTGCAGCCACGATTGGGGTGATGCGGAAGCCTTGCGCCAGCACCTCACCTACGCAGCGATAACTCCGGAGATACAGGTCGCCAAGACCAAACTGGAGACTGCTCAGAAAACGGAGAAGCTTTGGAGCGACTCATTACAGGCCGCGCGCTCGCAACAAAAATCCGCCGAGAACTACACCGCTCTGCTTGGGTCAGTACGCGATAGTTTGAAGGCATTTGAGTCGAAAACAGGCTACCTCTCCATCATGGGTAAGGACGAGTTTTTAGAGTCCGACATCATTCATTTCGGAGGCCTAAGAGCTCGAATCACAGTTGTGATCGGGACGAAAAAGGTTGTTCGATCACTTCTAGAGGTTGAAGATTTCTTTAAGTCCCCATCCTCTCCTAATGCGATCACTAGAGTTTTGGAGGCGCGTCAAAGACTGGCTCAGTATTCGCAGCACTACCAGCGCCAATTGGAGGCGACTACATTAGAGCGCACAAACCTTGCTCGGTCTGCGGACGAAAAGCTTCGGGCCATCCAAGCCAAGGCCCAAGAGTCCAATCAACTCAACGCCAGCATTGCGGCGGTTTCCCGGGTTGTAAATCGGTTTCAAGACCAGTGGAACCAGGTTAACGATGGCCATCCTATTTCGAAAGAACTGCACGCGGCCACCCAAACTCGCGTAGAGGCGGAACTCATCAGGGCGGAAGGATACGAATCGGAGATCGCCGAATGCCAAGTGTTGCTGAGTGTCGACGATGACTCTGGAAAATTGATCGAGCTTCAGAAGGAAAAGTCGGCTGTGAGCAAAAAGCTACAAACAGGTCAAAATCACATCCTCACAGCGGATGAGGCTATCAATCGATATGGTGATCATGTTCGCGATGTGACTGTATCAAGCCTGTCTCCGCTCTTGAGCCCGGCGACAGAACTATTCTCTCGAATGCATGCTAACGAGGTGTATCACAAGCTAAGCGTATCTGGGGACGATCTGAACTGGATGGTGCTTGCGGAAGGTAACGATACTCCGCTTGCAGCGCAGGAAAAGTTGAGTCAAGGCCAGCGACAGGATTTGGCCCTGTCACTTTACCTGGCGAGGGCTAAGTCTACTGGAGGCAGCTTCCTGCTTGATGAGCCAATCGCACACTTGGACGACCTCAACAGGGTCGCCATGCTTGACATATTCAGGCTCGTAGCTACTTCGATGGATCACATGAACCTGATCCTGACGACCGCAAGTGACACCCTGGCAAGACATCTGGCGCAGAAGTTCTCCAGTCTGCCCGACGAATACCTTTTGAATACTATCCACCTTGAGGGCAATCCTCGGACAGGTGTCAAGGCAACGGTGACCAGAAACACTTCAACTGCAGCAGAATAGCCCGACACAGGTGTGAGAAACGGCCAGTGAAAGGAATGATCAGTGGCCGTTCAATTGCTCCTCCCAGGTTTAGGCAAGCGGAGCACGCAGGCAACTCGGCAGAGACGTGAGGATGTAAGCCCGTCAGAGCCAAGACCTGCAGGGTCTGGGTTCCACCATGGCCTCATACAAAGCGCCCAGTCACTCCGTAAAAGATCACTGCAACGCCCATGGGGTGAAATGGTGCAGCCCCGCCGCAAGACGCTGAAACTCGCGCAGACTAGACCTACCATTGCCACGCTGAAACGTAGCGAGGACGTACCTGGAGTTGACTGTGGTCAGTACCCAAAATCGGCCCTCTCGCTCCGCCTTAATGACGTCAGAAGTCTGGATCAAGTGACCGTCGCCGAACCGTCCATATTGGTCTTTACGGTTGTGACCAAATACGACGCCTAATCCAGCACGACCCTTTATGGATACTCCGCAGAGATAGGCGGTTATCGGTTTGTCGAAGCCTTGCGCTTGTGCTTTTAGGATTCGTGCGAGATCGAAATCCGTATGTCGTTTTCCATGAAAATTCACATCCAGAGTGTTCAGCATAATTGCGCTCCTTTCGCAGCCCGTATGGCGTTACCAGGAAATCCGCACGGAAACATCTGCGCTGATATCGTGCGGGATTCTTGGTAAATCTCAGGCTGTACGAATCATGTTCGCGTGATAGATCGGACGAAGGTTGCTCAGCACATCAGTGTTGAAGCCAGGTTGGTGAGAGCTGTGGTATTTGGAGCCGGTCTCCACCTCCAGCAGACACACAACACACTCGTTTTGGTCTTCACCAAGCGTCACTTTGGTCAGTTTCTCCATGCGCCAAACTCCCGTGCCATTCATGTGGGCAGGTGTGACTACTTGCACCTCTGTGATGATCGTCTCCGCGTCCTGGGCAATCAGCAGTTGCTGAAGCCGTGGTTCGCTGTCGATCATCAGAATCGCCTCTGAAATTCTGTCCTCGTACATGGCCTGGACAGTTACGTGATACCAGTGATTACGAAGCACTTTGGATACCTGATGCCATTGGTACTGACCTTCACCAAACATACCGGGTAGACCGAGCATGTCGGCGTCGTGTGTTCTAAACATCGTATGTCCTTAGCCTGAATGGGCTCCGATACAGAGCGCAGTTAGAAGAGGGAGAAAACGTCTTTCAGGCTTGCGAGCTGTTCATGACCAGGGCCAATCAACACGTACACAGAGTTTCTGGTTTCGAACGCAACACCGTCGTGGAAACCGGTGCACATGCTTGAACGAACCCAATCGCCGCGTTCGAAACGGCCTTGGCTGTCCTCGGCCACGTTGTGAGCAAACAGAATCATCGGGAGTTGGCCCGCTGCCTGGCATTTGAAGAGTTCGTCGCGGGTGACTTCAATACGAAATATTGTCCAGTCGCGAACTAGGCAGTAAGGCTTTTTAGGAAATCGTTCGACTGCTAAGGCTCGAGCTGCAGAGCTGCTCGACAGGCCCTCAAGTGGTGTCCGTGGCCCATTCATGAAGTCGGGTTCTTCGACGCTGGCCATAGGGCTTCCTTTCATTAATAACCGGGAAATTGACAATTCAAGCCCGCTTGTTGTCGCTCGCACTCGAGCAGATGGCTCCCGCAAGCAAGGTGCGTAGCTCCGCTTACGGATGTATATGCATCGAAAAGCAGGCCTCAAAAACGCTGATAGCACCATAATACGGATCATAGCCCGTGTTATGGTGCGCCGCAATATGGCCTTATCCTCGATTTGCGTGGGGAAATGTCATGGAGGCCGCAGAAGCCCTAGCTGTAGTGGTGCGAGCACTGCGTAGAAAAAAAGGTCTTACGCAAGAAAACCTGATCACTATTGACCGTTCCTATTGGGGCCGCATTGAGCGTGGGGAGGTGAACATCACGATTGATGTGCTCATTCGTCTTGCAGCGCTGCTGGAGGTTGAGCCAGCCTCACTGATCCTCATGGCGACGTGTCTACAGTCCAACGAGCCGCTTAGGGAGGGGCTGAAGCGTCTGAATAAGCAACTAAATAGGATTAGGAAGGACAGCGTAGATATTGAGATGGAGTCGTTGGTAAGTGCAGGGAAGCTTCCTCCTGGTCGACCAGCACGATCCGGAGCAGCGCAGAAAGCGGCAGAGGCAAATCGCCTTCACAGTGAGGGAGTGTCAGTAACCGAGATATCTGAAGCGTTGGGTCTGTCTAAAACTACTATTCGTAGGTATTTGACCAGCAAGTCTGAACAGGCTTGATTTCTGAATGACCAGCACCAGGCTGAATATGTCCCAAGAAGGATTGCTGTGGAAGACAGCTTTAGATCACCTTGGGCCCGTAGGACTTCATCACCCTTTCTTCAGATCGCTTTCGTTGAACATGCTAGCGATGATACGGGCGTCAAGAAGAGCGTGATGCGGAAGCGGAACCCCTTCACTTGTGGCATCCAGAGTGGTGGCGTCAGTGGGGTAATTCCGGATGTTCCTTGGCCATTTACCATCGTCATATGCGAGTTCGCAGAAAAGCTCCCAGTCGTACTGTGGAGCATCTGTGACAATCTCCAGAACTTCGTCGAACGAGGCTAGGAAATCGAGCAGTGCAGTTCTTGCCCTGATGGTAGGTTGTGCATTGTCACCGCCCCATAGCTGCGGAAGGACGATCTCTACGACGAAGTCGCTGCAATCTTCCTTTCGCCATGTGTCGACCAATTCCACGTAGAATTCGCGACCATTCTCAGCAACCAGTGCCAGCGATATCAGCTTCGCTGCAGATGAGAGCTGAGTAAATTCGCAATCAAGAAAGAGCCTCATGTTGCAGGAACTCCGTTATGACTAGGGCTCGCCTGAATATGGCGCAGGAGGGTGAGTTATGGGAGAGGGCCCTCGAGCATCTCGGCTCAGACGGACTCCTCCAAGCGGTCATAGAAATGTGGAGCCGCGCCGCCCCTCCACCCAGACCATTGGTTGAACACCTGTCCACCAATGAGGTGAGTCAGGAAGTCTTGAGCATACTGAAAATTGCCCAGCAGCGGGTAGGTGCCATCGTGCCAGGTCGAACGCCTGATGCAGGCACAGTCACGCTGTACGCTCGTCACGCTAGCAACTTAGTTGATGGGCTCATTACACTGCTGCCAAAGGCGCAGCTTTCGCGAGCCTTGCGAGGCTCTTGTATTGAAATCGAATTGGGGATTTGACGTCTCCGCAGGCTCCCCGAACACCGGTCAGCAACAATCCTATTAGAACTTGCCCAGCGAAATGCGTCCCTTTGAGATGTTCTATGAGCTCTGATTTAACTGAAGAAGAAATGCGTCATGCCCTTTTCGGCACACCTCAGCCAGAGGAGCAAGTTTCTACGTCGCTAGTGCCGGAGCCCGTGGAAGAAGTTGTGCTCGCCAAACCGCTGGTCGCTCCAGCAGCGAAGAAGAAAGTGGCAAAAGCATTTACGCCTAGGCTGAAGGTCACGCTTCGGGTTGGAAACGAATTCGAGGGGAAGATGCATGAGTTTATCCACGAGGCCGACACGTTGAGCTCGTTGCTTGCTGAGCAGGAGGCTGTGAAGGCTGCTAGGAAAAAGTACAAGTATGTGGAAGTGGTATCGGTTAAATCGATGTAGACGCGCCAACTAATCTGGTTGGGCGAAGGGTCGACCCCTGCCTGGATCATTGATCAACCATCTTGCCTGGCCGAAGGGGCCTTCAGATCGCTCGCGTGTAACTGCTCTTGATGCCATTGGCGCTGATGCTATAGGATCAGAACAGGAGATGGCATTCCTCCTTTAACCGCCTTCGTGCTGATGATGCCTACGTGAACCCTGGACAGGGTGCGTAGGTGTGCCTCCCTGTCCTCCAATTTAGGACAGGATATGATCTTACCCTTCGAGTCTCGATTTCTTCTCTGCACCTGCCCTCCGCCTGTTATTCCATTCAGGTCTGATGAGGTGGGCTCGCCATGCTGAAGTCATTAATCGTCATCGCTGTTGGCGCTTCACTTGGAGCTTGGTTGCGTTGGCTCTTGGGGATGAAGCTGAATGCTCTGTTCCCAACGATTCCTCCAGGTACTGTGGTCGCGAACATGGTTGGGGGTTACATCATCGGCTTGGCCATCGCCTTCTTGGCCGCATCTCCGACCCTAAGCCCAGAGTGGCGTCTCCTGATCATCACGGGCTTCTGTGGTGGGCTTACCACCTTTTCCACATTTTCAGCCGAAACGGTTGCCTTGATTCAGGAAGGCAGACTGCTCTGGGCGCTCGGCTCAATTTCGTTGCACGTCGTAGGTTCGTTAGCGATGACTGCTGCCGGGCTTCTGTCCTACCAAATGATTGGTACTCGCTGAGGAGATCGAAATGAAAGGCTTTATGGTCGTTTTCTTTACTCAACAAAACCGTCGCTATCAGGGAAAGATGCTAGGCGAATGGATCGTCGACGTGGCTAAAGAAATGGGTTTGCGAGGCGCCACGCTCTGCACTGGAATCGAAGGGTTTGGGCACACCGGAAAACTGCATTCATCGCACTTTTTTGAGCTGGCGGATCAACCCACGGAGATTCGCTTGGCAATCACGGAAGATGAGGCAGAACGGTTGTTCACACGACTGGACTCCGAGGAGATATCGGTGTTTTTCACTAAGACGCCAATCGAGATGGGCACCCTTGGAAAAACGCCTTCCAGCGCAGCCCCCTCCACAACTTCGGAGCTATGAACATGAGCTACGCGGACATCCCAGCTGGCAAAGCCATCCCCGATGACTTTTTCACCGTTATCGAGATTCCTGCAAACCACACTCCGATCAAGTACGAAGTGGACAAGCCAAGTGGGCAGATCTTCGTTGACCGCTTCCTCAGCACACCGATGTTCTATCCGGCCAACTACGGGTTTATCCCGAACACGCTGAGCGACGATGGTGATCCGCTGGACGTCCTGGTGGTTTGCCCTTATCCCGTCTCACCTGGCGTTGTCATCCGCAGTCGCCCGGTGGGTGTGATGTACATGACGGACGAAGCTGGTGCGGATGCCAAGGTGATCGCAGTGCCTCATGAAAAACTCAGCTCAATGTACAGCGATGTAAAGGAGTGCTCAGACCTCCCTGCGTTACTCCTCGCACAGATCCAGCATTTTTTCGAAAACTACAAGGCACTGGAGCCGGGTAAGTGGGTGAAGATGGGGCGTTGGGGGAGCGCGGATGAAGCGCGGGAAGAAATTCGCAAGTCGGTAGCAGCGTATATCCCCAAATAGGCTTACTCCAGATTGAAATGCCACAGTCGGAGGATCGCGCTGAGGTGCGGGCATTTATGGTGGGTTTCAGTTGCTTCAATCATCAAATATCCGGGGAACCACACGCCTGTAAGGAATGATCAATGTTCGCTCGCCTATTGAGGATATGCGCTTGGAGCGTGCTCCTGAGTTTCGTGAGCGAGCCTCTGCCGGGGAACAGGCTGGAGGCTGATTAGGGCTTGGTGTAAATCGTTACAGGCTATGTGCCCTGCCGCGTTGGTAAACCTCGGATGTTAAAATAATCGCTTTGGATCAAAGCGTAAGGACACTGATGACTCACAGCAGAACTCCCGCAGAAACCCCTAGAGCAGCCGCGATCCTGGCTCGCTTCCTATCGTCGGAATCCGCTGGCGGTCTCGTACTGATGGGCGCAGCACTCGCGGCCTTAATTGTGGCTAACTCGCCTCTCTCGCAAGGTTATTTTGCCGCCTTGCACAGTGTCTGGCTGGGCATGTCTGTGGAGCATTGGGTCAATGATGGCCTGATGGCTATCTTCTTCCTGATGGTCGGCCTTGAGATCAAAAGGGAGGTTCTGGCAGGCGGGCTATCCACTTGGGGCCAGCGTGCCTTGCCGGGATTTGGTGCTATAGGCGGCATGGTGGTGCCTGCGCTGATCTACATCGCAATCAACTGGGGGAATTCTGAGACCTTGAAGGGGTGGGCTATCCCTGCCGCTACCGACATCGCGTTCGCCCTGGGCGTCTTGTCGCTCCTAGGTAAGCGAGTCCCTACGTCGTTGAAGGTCTTCCTCGCCGCCTTGGCGATCATTGACGATCTGGGTGCTGTAGTCATCATCGCCTTTTTCTACACCACCGGTCTTTCCATGCCGATGTTGCTGGCATCGCTCGTAACCCTGGTCATTCTGATCGCAATGAATCGATTGGGCGTCAGACGATTATTCCCTTATTTGCTGGTCGGCGGTGTGCTGTGGTTCTTCGTGCTGCAGTCGGGAGTGCATGCCACCCTTGCGGGTGTCGCTGTAGCTCTGTGCGTCCCAATGGGCAAGCCTGAAGAGGAAGCCCGGTCTCCACTGCTATTCCTGGAGGAAAAGCTGCACATGTGGGTTGCGTTCGCTGTGGTGCCGATTTTCGGCTTCGCCAATGCGGGCGTTTCACTGGCAGGTATTTCCATGGAGAACCTAGTCGATCCGGTTCCTCTGGGTGTTGCGCTGGGCTTGTTGGTGGGCAAGCAGATTGGCATCTTCCTATTGGCTGCTCTTGCCATTCGTATGGGCCTGGCCAAACTACCAGAAGGCAGCAATTGGGCACAGCTTTACGGCGTTGCGCTCCTGTGTGGCATCGGCTTCACCATGAGCCTGTTCATTGGCAACTTGGCGTTTGCTGGATCAGCTCACCTGATTGACGAGGTAAAAGTCGGCGTGTTGATCGGTTCGACCTTGGCTGCAATCGGTGGAGTCCTGATTTTGCGTCGCAGCGCTGCGCCTGCCGTTGCCACAGCCACTCTATCGAGGTGATTAGAAAATGAGCTGACAGCAGAATTTCTCTCCATCAGAATTTCTGCTGTAGGAGCACCGTCTAACGAAGTGCCATCATTTTGTCGTTAGGATCACGATACAGTGTGCGACGGCATATCGAAGCCGAGATATGCCGGTGAGGGAGGCCGTCGTATTTGGTGTTCTATAGCAGTCATGTGGGGAGTAACGAATCTTGTCAGCCGAGGGACGTTCAAAGGGTGTTACGACTGAGTCCCCATGGATGGTATTTCTGGTATTCCTGCGCCTAGGTCTCACTTCTTTCGGAGGCCCGATTGCACATCTAGCTTACTTTCGCGAAGAATTCGTTGCCCGACGCCAATGGCTGAGCGAGCGCAGTTATGGGGATTTGATTGCCCTGTGCCAATTCTTGCCGGGGCCCGCCAGTAGCCAGGTTGGCATAGGTATAGGACTTTCTCGTGCCGGATTTCCAGGAGCAGTCGCTGCGTGGGCAGGTTTCACATTGCCTTCGGCAATAATCTTGGTTTTATTCGCTCAGGGTATGTCCGCGTGGGGAGGCGCGTTTCCGAGCGGTCTTTTGCACGGTCTTAAAATTGTCGCGGTGGCTGTCGTTGCTCAAGCCGTCTGGGGAATGGGCCGTAGTCTTTGCACTGATGCCCCTCGAATAACCGTCGCCGTGTTTGCGGCTTATGCTGCAATGCTTTGGCCACATGCTTGGGGGCAGATCGGCGTGATTTTCTTCGGTGCCGTCATAGGACTAATGCTCTTCAAAACCGATCAAAGCCAGACTACTGAGTCTTTGCCGATACCGGTGAGCAGGAAAGTCGGTGTGGTGTCGTTGCTGCTGTTCTTCGGCCTGTTAGCTGGCCTGCCATTGCTGGTTCAGTTGTGGCCCTCACAAGCGTTAGCTGTGGTAAACGCCTTTTTCCGCGCCGGGTCATTAGTTTTCGGAGGTGGGCATGTTGTGCTGCCGTTGCTTCAGTCGGCGACCGTGCCGAACGGATGGGTAGCCAATGACACGTTTCTTGCCGGATATGGCTTAGCACAGGCCGTACCAGGCCCACTTTTTACCTTCGCAGCATTTCTTGGCGCGTCCATGAATGCCCAACCTTCTGGTTGGCTCGGGGCTACCGCGTGCGTCGTTGCAATTTTTGCTCCTTCGTTCTTGCTCGTAATCGGCGTGTTGCCATTTTGGGAGCAACTGCGGAAAAGCTTACGCACCCAAGCCGCACTTTCAGGCGTAAACGCAGCAGTTGTAGGCCTTCTCCTGGCAGCCTTGTATAACCCAGTCTGGACGAGCGCCATATTGATTCCTACAGATTTTGGCTTGGCGCTGATAGCGCTTGTGGCTTTGATGTTCTGGAAGGTTCCTACATGGTTGGTCGTCCTGGCGGGAGGTCTTATCGGATGGTTACTCAGCATTTTATTTTGAGGTCGGCTAAGCGATGCCGTCAGGACGGGTCGCTTAGCGCACGCTTACAGTGTTCTGCGTTGTTGATGCAGCCGATGAATTTGATGAGCCGAAGGTGCAGAACTGAGAACATGCATTGCGACCTGAATTTTAGATTTCACACAGCTCGTTTTTTTCAAATGGGCTAATGGCGAAACTGATCCGGGAAAGGTAATTTTCAAACTTTTATTCAGGGACGACTCACATGCCTGTCAGAATTCGAGCTGCAGTGGTTACAGATGCACAGGCAATCCAGCGCATTTATGCTCCCATAGTTTCGAACACGGCGATCTCATTCGAAGAGACCCCGCCAAGCGGTGAGGAGATTGCTCAGCGGATAGCGACGACACTTCAGACGTATCCTTACCTAGTGGCCGAAGAAGGTGGGGAGATCGAGGGCTACGCCTATGCCAGCCAGCACCGCGCACGTCCAGCCTACCGGTGGGCGGTGGACGTGACGGTGTACGTAGCTGAATCGGCTCGCCGTCAGGGCGTTGGCCGTGAGCTCTATGAGACTTTGCTTCCGATCCTTGAAAAACAGTGCTTTCGTGCAGCTTACGCCGGAATTGCTCAGCCCAATGAAGGCAGTGTGGGTCTGCACGAGTCGCTGGGATTCGTCCACATCGGTACATATCCGGAGGTTGGCTTCAAGCTTGGGAAATGGCACGACGTCGGCTACTGGCGGCTCGGACTGTGCCAGGCAACTCCGCCACTGGAGCCTATTCTCTTCCCCGATCTTGAAGTCGTATAAACAGTAGGCGCACTCGATTTGCTTCGCGAGCCATCAGGCTTCGCTTGTGAGATAGCTTTGGACTTGGTTGACTACATCTCGAGCGGAGCGGGTCACTCCGATCAATGTAGCGGAGGCTAGCCCCGTCCAATCGCCGTAGCCCACCAGCCACAGATTAGGTGAAGCAACACTCCGGTTTTCATTCACGGCGACTTTACCGTCATCGTCAACGATACCCAGGTTGCCCAGGTGGTCGAGCGCTGGAGAAAACCCAGTGCACCAGATGACGACATCCACCGCTGTTTCGTCTCCTGATGACCAAACAACGCCTGTTGAAGTGAAGTGCGTGAATGGCCGTACTGCGCTCAATACACCGCGTTCACGAGCGTCCTTCACCGATGGCACCATTACGATGTCGCCCAGCCCCCCAGCGGGTTGTTCAGGCTCCACACCTTCCTGTTGCGCCTTCAATCGAGCAGTAGCTCGTTCGAACAGGACGCGCCCATCAACCTCATCAGGTAGAAACTTTGGAGCCTTTTGAGTTACCCAGATTGCCTGAGCCACTTTAGAAACCTCTGCGTAAATCTGGGCTCCCGAGTTGCCACCACCCACTACAAGGACGGTTTTCCCCTCAAATTCATTCGGCCCAACGTAATGAGCGGAATGAAGCTGCTGCCCTACGAACAACTCCTGTCCGGCATAGCTAGGGGTAAATGGCCGGCTCCAGGTGCCTGTTGCACTGATAACCGTCTTGGCATCCCAGTTTCTATCCCCGGAGACAACCCGTAATCCTTCTTCGATTTTTTCGACACGGGTCACCTTGGTGGATCGGATGATGGGGAAGGCATATCGACGCTCGTACAGAGTCAGATAGTCGATAACATCATCACGGTGAGGCGTTTGTTCTGATACGGCAGGCATCGGCCAGCCCGCAATCGAGCTCCATGCCGATGGAGAGAAGAGTCGCAGCGAGTCCCAGCCATGCCGCCAGGCTCCTCCTGGTGCCGACTCCGCATCGAGCAGCACGTAAGACAAGCTCGTCCGCTTCAAAAAATAGGCGACTGTCAGCGCGGATTGACCACCGCCAATGACCACAACATCAAGTTTCGAATTCTGACTCACCAGCATCCTCCAGGCTCAATCGCGGCACCTCACCGTCGTCGTATCAGACTCTGCGACCGTGCTCATCAATGACCACTTGGCCGTCCTCTTTGGCGAAACTCCCACGCTGCTCTTGCGGTAACAAATCGAGCACAGCTTCTGACGGACGACACAAACGCGTCCCCAAAGGCGTCACGACGATGGGGCGATTGATCAGGATAGGATGAGCCATCATGGCATCAATGAGCTGTTCGTCCGTCAGCGAAGCATCACCCAATCCCAGCTCTTCGTACGGAGTTCCTTTGATACGCAAAAGAGCCCGCACCCCGATACCCATATCCCCGATGAGCCTGGCAAGTGCGGTGCGATCAGGCGGGGTCTTCAGGTACTCGATAACCGTCGGTTCTTCCCCGCTATTACGGATCAGCTCCAAGGTATTTCGAGAAGTGCCGCATTCGGGGTTGTGGTAAATCGTGATCTGGCTCATATCGCTTCCTCGTGCTGACGTTAGATGGAGCGCTGGTTGACGCGCTTGGACAGCTCTTCAGCTGACTCTTTACGCTCGGAGTAGCGATCAACCAAGTAGTCCTGGCGACCCCGCAACAGCAGCGTGAACTTCATCAGCTCTTCCATCACGTCCACCAGTCGGTCGTAGTACGAGGAAGGCTTCATACGGCCTACCTCGTCGAACTCGGTGAACGCCTTGGCCACCGAAGATTGATTTGGGATGGTGAACATGCGCATCCACCGCCCCAATACCCGTAGTTGGTTGACCACGTTGAAAGATTGCGAGCCGCCACAGACCTGCATTACTGCAAGGGTCTTTCCTTGCGTAGGTCGAACAGCACCAATCGCAAGCGGAACCCAGTCGATCTGGGCCTTGAATACTGCGCTCATGGAGCCGTGCCTTTCAGGCGAACACCACACCTGTCCTTCAGACCATTGCATGAGTTCGCGCAACTCCGCGACCTTAGGATGTGTATCCGGAGCATCGTCCGGCAGCGGCAAACCCGAGGGATCGAAGATTTTGGTATCGGCGCCAAACTCTTCCAACAAGCGTGCTGCTTCCTGAGTCACCAACCGGCTGAAAGAGCGCTCTCGCGTCGATCCATACAGAAGCAAGATTCTAGGCTTATGGAGTGACGGTGTACGCGGCTCCAGTTGTTCCAACGACGGAATATCGATCAGGTCGGCGTGTACGTTCGGCAATGTGTCTTGCATATAAACTCCTACGGCGGCGCCAGATTGGGCACCGCCTCGGTTGATCTTTAAAGCGAACCGATGCGATTCAGTTCAGCTCTCAACTGTTCAGCGCTGATGGTCTTCAGTGGCAGCGCAAGAAATGCGCTCACGCGCTCGTGAATTTTGGCCAGTGTGGTTTCAAACGCTGCGGTGATCTCGGCTTCCGACCCGCTAGCGTCAGACGGGTCGGCCAGACCCCAGTGCGCCTTCAAAGCTGGCCCAAAGAAGATTGGGCATGCCTCACCCGCTGCCCGGTCACAGACAGTGATCACGATGTCTGGAGGCGAGCCTTCAAAAGCATCCGAAGCCTTGCTGCTCAAGCCCGCAGTGGAGATACCCGCCGCCTCCAGCGTTTGCAATGCCCGTTGATTCACCCGGCCACTGGGAAAGCTTCCTGAGCTGACCGCTTCTACACCCTCGGGCGCCAAGTGGTTGAAAAGCGCCTCGGACAGAATGCTGCGGCAGCTGTTGTGGGTGCACATGAACAAGACTTTCATCAGGCGATTCCTTGATTCAGAAACTGAGGCGCAGTGCCAGGGCGGACAATGTGGCGACGAGGATGGGCACGGTCAGCACGATCCCGGTCTTGAAGTAATAACCCCAACTGATCGTTATGTTTTTCCGTGCGAGCACGTGCAGCCACAACAGAGTTGCCAAGCTCCCAATTGGGGTGATCTTCGGGCCCAAGTCGCAGCCGATGATGTTGGCGTAAATCATCGCTTGCTGGACTACACCATCGACTTCAGCGGCATGAATGGATAAGGCGCCTACCAGAACGGTGGGCATGTTGTTCATGATCGAAGACAGCAACGCTGTTAGCAGCCCTGTACCAAGGGACGCGCCCCAAACGCCATAACCGGCGAACACGTTCAGGATCTGTGCAATGTGGTCGGTCAGGCCGGCGTTCTTCAGACCATAAACAACCAGGTACATACCCAAAGAAAAGATCACTACCTGCCATGGCGCCTCTTTGAGTACCTTGCTTGTATTGATGGCGTGACCACGAGCCGCGATGACGTAAAGAATGAATGCACAGACTGCTGCAATGGCGCTGATTGGCACCCCCAGTGGCTCAATGACAAAGAAGCCGATCAGGAGTAGTGCCAACACCCACCAGCCAGCTACGAAAGTGGCCCGGTCGTGGATTGCCTCGTCCGGATTGTCCAGTTGGTTGAGGTCATACGTCTTTGGTAAATCCTTGCGGAAAAACCACAACAGCATGGCTAATGTCGCTGCCACGCTGACGATGTTTACCGGCACCATGATCGAAGCATATTCGTTGAAGCCGATATCGAAGTAGTCGGCAGAGACGATGTTGACCAGGTTGGAAACCACCAGCGGTAAGCTCGCCGTATCGGCGATAAAACCAGCTGCCATGACGAATGCCAAAGTGGCCGCAGGAGAAAAACGCAACGCCAGCAACATCGCGATCACAATGGGTGTGAGGATCAATGCTGCTCCGTCATTGGCGAACAGGGCCGACACCGCTGCGCCCAGCAGGACGATAAATGCGAACAGCTTGCGGGTGCTCCCGCCTCCCCATCGGGCCACATGCAGCGCAGCCCACTTGAAAAAACCTGCCTCATCAAGCAGCAGACTAATGATGATGACCGCGATGAAAGCCCCAGTGGCATTCCAGACAATGCGCCAAACCTCTGGTATGTCGGCAAGGGTAACGACACCTGCCAGCAACGCCACGATGGCACCGAACATCGCACTCCAGCCAACCCCAAGCCCCTTGGGCTGCCAGATGACAAGGACGATGGTGGCGATAAAGATCAATACGGCAATCAGCATTTCATTAATCCGGTTGGGCGTGAATCAGCTACACACGGCTTGGTTGATCGGACGGTCGTTCATGCTGCAGAGGCGCTTAGCCTCGGTTTCCAGCCATTGCTGATTGGCGTCTACCACTTCCTTCAAAACTGCAGTCACCCACGCGGGCAAATCGGGATTCAGTCGGTAGTACACCCATTGGCCTTGGCGACGATCCAACAACAAACCGGCAGAGCGCAGCAGCGCCAAATGACGAGAAATCTTCGGCTGACTTAGGTCGAGTGCTGCCGTTAGCTCGCAAACACACAGCTCACCTTCACTCACGACAAGCAGCGAAATTTTTGCTCGGGTGTCATCCGCCAGGCACTTGAATAAGGTGGTGGGGTTCATGGGTTCTGTCACAGATCCTCCAGGTGTTTGGTCTTGACCAAAACGAAGAGCTTGATGCGCTCGTGGATGTCGTGGAGCGTGTGGCGAAATACGCCAGGATCATCGCTGGTTACTGGGTCAGGAAAATCCCAGGCAATGACTTCACCTGCATTGGGCATTGGTAGGCACTCGCTTGCGGATTTATCACAAAGAGTGATTACGTAATCGAATCGATCAGCTTGAAACTCGCTGAGGGACTTGCTGCGCAGGCCCGTTGCATCGACTCCAACTGCCTCCAATGCCTGAGTCGTGCGCGGATCAACCTCAGACGGTTCAGATCCTGCGCTGAAGGCCTCGAAGCGCGGGTCGGTGTGCCGCAGCAAAGCCTCTGCAAGCAGGGAGCGGGCTGAGTTGGCAACGCACACGAAAAGCACTTTGATAGCAGGGCTCATGGTGGAACTCGATGCATATGGAAAATCGAATATACGCTTTAGCGAATATTCGGTAAAGCGAATATGATGTCTGCTGTTTGGCATGTGCCCTAACGTTCCATGCGTGTCGGCATAACGGAGATGAGAGGATGGAGGGGAAGATGATGATCCAGGCAAAGGAAATAGCCGGAGGACAGTGGCAGCGCTTTCGCGATGCGCTGAAATCTGCTGACCTTCCAGCAGACGATATTGATCTTCCAGGCCGAACCTTTTTTGAGTTCACACTGGACAGTGAGACGGTCGCATGGGGAGGATTCGAAACGCATGGTACGGACGGGTTGTTGCGTTCTCTGGTCGTAGTGTCGACATTCAGATCGAAGGGGGTCGGTGTCGCGGTGCTTCGGGTCATTGAAGCGAAAGCCGCCGAGAAGGGAATCGCTCGATTTCATTTGCTGACAACAACTGCGTCAGGCTTTTTTAAGCAGCAGGGCTATGCAGTAAATCAACGAGGCTCTGCGCCACCTCTTATTTCTCAGACGGAGCAGTTCAGGGGGCTTTGCCCTGGCTCGGCTTGCTACATGTGCAAGGCCTTATCTGCGAATGCACGAAAGTAGCTGATCACCTGGGTGATGGCCTTTGC
This sequence comes from Pseudomonas sp. G5001, assembly GCF_013385475.1. NCBI lineage: Bacteria > Pseudomonadati > Pseudomonadota > Gammaproteobacteria > Pseudomonadales > Pseudomonadaceae > Pseudomonas > Pseudomonas sp. G5001. The sequence continues at coordinate 59,610 of NZ_JACAPZ010000029.1, read as the reverse complement.
CGCGATGCTAGTTAGATTTGCGCTGGGCGCGCCATGAGCCCTGCGAATCAGAGAATCAACTGCCGTCCTAGGGTCGACCGCTAGTGGTACGTTGCTCTGAGATACGATTTTAATGTGCCCGATTCGGCACATTAACCATCATTTCTAGGCTTAATGACCCAATTTGGGCACATTAAGCTGAGCGACGCAAAGTAACCCATAATGACGACGGCCCCTGCTGCATGCACAAATGCATCACCAGGGCTGACGACCGTTTGGCGATACTGAAAGACAGGGAATCGCAGGCATAAGAAAGGAGCGGAAATGATCTATTTTTTCATTGAAGACAGTAATGAGAAGGTGAAGATAGGTCGGGCCAAGGACATCGAGCGCCGCAGAAAAGGGCTTCAAACCGGGAATCCGAGGAAGCTCTTACTTCTGGGGTGGATTCGTACAGATGATGACGTACGGTTGGAAAAAGAGATTCATCAGCAATTCTCGCACCTACGTAGCACTGGTGAATGGTTCAGCCTGGATCCTGCGGACATTTTACCCATCCTTGAGCACTTTGGCATCGATGGGTTTGTCGGTAAGACTGAGGATTCCTTTGAGGTAACCAGCCATGATCGGGATGGTGTCCCCGAGTACCTCGGCGTATGGAACTGGGGCAACCTGGAATGGCACGAGTGCTGCCCTTTTTGCGGAAGCTTTTGCGGTATGCACTTTCAAGACGCGTCGAGTATGTACCACTGCCTGAATTGCGATGAGCTCACCACGTTCGAGTTCCTGAGTCATCAGGAGGAAGAGTGACTGGGCCGAACAGTTTCTCAGGAGATTATCGGCGGGAATGGCCCTGATGAATAATGCTGTTTAATCGCGGGCCAGAATCGGAGAGCTAAACTCGATTCTGACCCCGATTCAGCGCATCAAGCGGCTCGAGACCCAAACTCGGCAATCCATTTCTGCAGGGCTGTGACATCGGCTTCAAAGACATCCAGCTCAAGAGCGCTGCTGGGCATCTCCTCAGACTGAGCATGCTCATACACCGAGTAGCGTGTCATCAAGTCATCAATGAATACGCAGTCGTCATTTGTTACCTTGGCGACCTTGTGTAGCTTGCCTTGAGTGTTGATTGCACGTCTGAAGCGGCCTACGACGTCTGCCAGCAAAATGTACTCAATCGTCTTCTCGACGATGATCCTGAAGTCACTGCAAGCGCTCTTGGCGAGCGACTCATAAGCCTCGACTTCGGCCTTCTCCTGGTGTTTTTTCAAGCGCGTAATCGTATTGTCGATTAACCCCCTAACAGCACTTTCCGGTCTCAGGTCTCGAGCGCTTGCGGTAGCGACGATGCCTGCAGTTTTCGCCATCCTCTGTAGTGACGTGAGTGTCGGCTTGATTGAAGGCATCCCTGGAGTCTGCTCCCATTTCTTGGTAACAGCTTCTACTTGGGCTACAAGAGACAGTCGGTGGGTGAATATGATGACCTGCCTGGTCTGTGACAAAGACACGAGACGTTCGACAACCTTCTCTTCAAAGTCTTGGTCGAGTGAGGATATCGGGTCATCAAAAATGAACGGAGCTAACTGGTTTGATCCTGTCGTGTCCGCAAGGAAAGCCGCGAGTGCCGCGATCCTTGTTTCACCCTCGCTCAAGATATATTCCAAGCCATGGGAGCCGTGCGCACCCACGAGATTTAAACCAAAGGTGATCTTACCTTTGCCACCCGATTTGCTTAGTGGAGCTATTGGAATGCGGTGGCCACCGAGTAGCTTCAACTCTTCGATGAATCGAGCTTGGTAACCAGCGTCCAGTTCAGTTTTGGCCAAGTCATTTTTTTTGGTGGTCAGAGCGTTGGTGGCCGCTGAGCGTGAGGCTTTGTCTATCGCTGCGACTGCTATCAGCCTAGCCCTTTCAGCGCTAATAGAGGTTTTGTTTTGTGAGAGCCACTGCTTGGCTTGAAGGTTTTGAACTCGCTCATGCATTGCTTGACGATGCTCATCCTTCAGTAGAGACGAAAGGCTACCTTCTTCGGTAATCAAGTCTGCTGAGTTGGTTTTTACCGCTTCGTTGATGCTCTTCCAGTCGAACGGCTGCAAGGTGCCGACAGGGCTTCCCAACACGATTTGATCACGCCTCGCTTTGAGCATGCCAAGCCAAGAGATCGCATCCGTTTCCTCGAAGCCTAAGGTGGACATATGAACGATCCAGCTTGTTTCCCTTGGAAGAGTTGGTAACAGGATTTTCTGATCAGTAAAACTTTTTTCGGCCTTCTTGGCGGCTGTCTCAAGGCCGTCAGTGACGAACTTCTCAAACCCGGCCAGGCGGGCTTTGGCATCCTCATCAAGGCTTTGATGGCAAAGCACGCAGCGTGAGTCAGCTGCAACATTGGGAAACTGAGATTCTATGTAGGCCGTGCCGTTGGAGTATGCGCGTGCGTACTCCCACATATCCTGCCAGGTCGCAGAGCCAACACCGTCGAGCTCGGCTTTACCGAAAATCGCTGCCGCCGCTTCTTGGCTCGAATTCCTGGCCTTAACAGCGGCATTTTTCATGTTCTCTAGCGTACCTGCCGTCGCATCGTTCAATCCCTGTTGAAGGGTCGACATTGCTGTTTCAATACTCTTCAGCGCAGTTTTTTCTTTGTTAATGCTCAGCAGTCGGCCTGCAATGTCCTTCTCTGCGAGTAGGGCCTCCTTCTCTATGCGCTCCCGATCAAGCAGATCCGTGTACAGACATTCCTTATCAATACTCGCGGCAGTAGTCGTACTCTTCAAGCCCTGAAGCCATTTTGCTTCGGCGGTGTGACTTAGCGTTTCTGGGATGGCAGGTAACGCTTTGCTGAGTAGCGCCTTCTCTGTTGAAAGCTCTGCGCTAACAGCGTCCGCTGTGACGATCAGTGCCGATACAAACTTCATCCGACTGGGCTCATAGCATGCCTCAGTCCTGCCCATGTACTGCTGCGCGGCCTTGCTATCGAACACCTGTGCGTGCCGTAAAGCTTTGTGAGGGCCGCTTGGGACGTCCCAGTGAACATCCGCTGGCGTACCATCTATAGACACCTTGAAATGAGCACGGCAGGGCGTGGGCGTTGGATCGAAGACATTGCTGCGTATCTCGTCCTTGGAGCGTGATCCGCAGATCTCTTTCAACAGCCGCGCAAATCCGCTCTTGCCAGTTCCGTTCTGACCGTAGATCACCGAGAGATTGCTCTTGCCGAACGGGAGGTTGGCGCCAGCCTTGATGGCATTCAGCCCATGCACATTCAGGATCTCTTCAATCCGGAGCAACGGTCTATTGGCAACCTGCGATAACGTGCCGGGGGTTACGGTCAAAAAACCTGGATCAGCTTCATCCTTGGCTTCGAGCTTGCAAAGCCTAGCTAGCGTTTTGATCTCGTCCTGGTTCAGTTGCCGCTTCGAGTCGATGATCATTCGAGCTGCGGTCTGCAACCATTTGGGGCGCGCATTCAGCCATGTCTCGAAATCATCAGCTACTGCCAGCCCAGCCTCAATCTTAGTCATGGTGTGCTCATCTCACGGAGGAATTCCTGAGCGTAGGCACTAACTGGCTTTTTGCCGTTATTTAGCCACCATGATGATTGCAAGATGTGGCTGCGAGGCATCTTAGGTGATTTACGGGGCTGAGTTGGATGCAGGATTGAAGAACAGCTGGGGCAGTGTTCAAAGTGAAGGTGGCCTGACGAGCGTCAGCATTTCTTCAGTCAAACCTTCTTGGACGTATAGTTCTGGTATCGATTCCTCACCAGGCGTCTCCATTGCAATCAAAGCTTTGGCTTGCTCGAACGCCTTGGTGATGGAAAGTCCAAAGCCGATTGCAGAGTAAAACTGCGCAGAGAAAATTCGTGCAGGTAAATCACCGACATCTCTGTTCATTCCGATGGTCGCGGGCACGTGGTGTAGACAACCTTGAGCTTGGTTGAAGGAGAAGCAGGTATTGAAGAACACCAGCTTCACACTCTCCGCACCAAGTGCCATAGCACTGACGATGGCCTCCTTGGTGACGTGTTTTTCATTTCCTTGATCGTCCTGTAGTACAAGCGTATCTGCGCTTGTTCCATGGCCACTGAAATGAACCACGGTTGGCTGCAATTCATTAATGGCTTGAAGCACATCTCGCGGTCGTACCGCCCATCTTGTGTGAAAAACCAGAACATCTCTATGTTCCGATGCACGGATCCGCTCACCGATGAGACGGGCTTCTTCATCGAGCCCAAGCTTAGTTGTGGAGTCGCTGCCAGGGTCAGCGGCGAAGAAAACTACAGTGATTTTCTCTGGGAGAGCCTTCAGGCGCTCGATTTCCAGAGCGGTTTGAGCGTGCAGATTTTCGTGCCTCGAAAGGCCTTGGCTTAGGTCGCGAAGTACACGCTCTTGCTGGACGGCTGTGCGCTTCTGCTCAGCCATAATTTTCTTTTCTTCAGTGATTCGCCTAGCGTGCGCAGTATCTTGGCGTTTGCGCTCTCGCTTCAGTTCATCCTCAAGACGCTTCTGCGCGGTGACGAGCTTCTTATGCTCATCGGCAATCTTCATTTCAATTTTACCAACTTCTGTCTCGGCTTTGGCGTGTTCACTGGCGTATTTAGTCGCTTCCCGGAGTTTAGATGTGGCGGTCGAAGTCGAAGATGTGCGCGCTGCTGCCAAGGCGTCATGATTTTTCTTACCTGCTTTTGCTGCCGCATCGATCTTCTTGGCTTTTTCGCCTTGAAGCTTGGCAATGCTTTTCTGAATATTGGCTACCTGCGTACGGTACTGATCAGCGCTCATAACAAATTCCTTTCTGCCGATGCTTCCATATCGCTACTATACCGCGATTAGGTTCGAGGGTGATTGTGCCTATGGGCCGCTCAGCATGGGACTTACGCTTCGATGAATGAAACGATTTCGTACCTGAAAGATAGGTTCAAAGAGGAGCAAGCTCGTTTCGATCAGGTGGAGAATAAGAGTGCTAAATTTTTCACAGCTGTGTCAGTCCTGGTTGCAGGACTTAGCGCCTTAGCGGCAATGAAAAATGGGGTTATCTTCCAGATCCAAACGCCGCTGGCCTTGGGGGCGCTGGTTGCTTTTGTGGTGGCAGCGTTCGCTATAGCCTGCGCTTGGGGGCACGCTCTCAGTGCACTTAGCATTAAAGCCTACCCGAGTCTCCCCTCAAGTCGTGAAACCGCAGAATATTTGAAGGCGGTAGATGATGACGCTCAGAAAACACATATCTATAACTGTTATGTCGACACGCTTGAGATCCTCAAAGCGGCTATCGACGAGAAGTCAAAACCTCTAGGTTTGGCCTACCAGGAAATCACTATCGGGGCGGGAGCATTTGCCGTACTCGCCGTACTTACCATTGTCAGGGAGTTGATCGCATGACGGATGAGAAAAAACCACAAAGTAGCGAGCAAAAAACGCCAACCCCTCCACCCACCACTGAGTACCAACGGCGCGATAAGGAGTCGCCTTTGAGCCAGCAGGAGCGAGATAAACGCCGATAACTTCAGTGCGTAGCAGGCATCAAGGGTCGCGTTTCTAACGCCTCCCTTGGCCGGGACACGCGTAATCGCTTAGTAGTCGCCCGAACATGGCGGGCCGGCTGAGAAAGGTCATTAGCAGGCGGCCAGCTTGGGCATAGTCGTGATATCGGTTGCTTGGTGGGCAATATCGAGTAATCGAGACCAGGCCGTGTTGTGTCAGGCAGGGTGAGTGCTGGTCGGCCACAGTGGGTAGTAAGCTTTACCAGCTCTATACGAGGTAGAGCCCGCGTAGAAGCGGGCTCTAGATGCAGTCACCGTGGGCCTGCCCAAGCTGGGCATGTAGGAGCCTGACCAGCTTGAGCACTTTCGGCTATGCGAGGTTAGCGAATCCGCTCCCCACCCATACCGGCGTGATAACGATTAGCGCTCGCCCAAGCCGAATGGAAGCAGGGGTTGATGGAGATGACGGCCCGATCAAGCTTTTCATACTCAATCTGGGTGCCGGCTAATAGGTACTCGCCGCCGTGATAGGCCTTACCATCTGGCCCTTTGGGTGACATCACTACCCCGCAGCTAACGCGCCACTTATCGCGGGAAGTCCAGATGTCGGTGACGTCGTCGACATCATCGATCTCGACAAACTCACATGGCGCGTTGACCTTCTCATGGGCGGCACGGACTTCGTCGTTTCGGTGTAGCTCGGCTAGGAAGAACGCTGGGACGTGAGGATCCAGATGGTCGTCAAGGAAGGCGCCATCGACCGCGTAGACCGGTGCAGAAATCTCCTGCCGGATGTTCTCGATCAAAAGGCCCACGTAGCGCCGAGCGGCGGCGACAGGCTTTTCGTTCTCTTCGAGAAAGACCGCCGCTTTACGCACAGCGGCCCTTTCATTTACGAGAATGGCAGCGTCGGGACGGGCTATCGCCTGCTGGATATTGGCAAGACGTTGGGAGAGGTGGCGTCGTGTTTCGTACCCCAGGAGCGGGGCAGTAAGTTCAGAAAGCTGGGCTCGCGAAAGCGCATCTAGGCCGATTTCTTTGGCTTGGATGTCGGTGTGGTAAACAGCAGAAGCAAGGAAGCTGGACATGGGCGTAACCTCAGAGTGATTGGTCGGGACACTTTTCAATGGCAACGATTTCCCGCATCAACACAGAGGTCGGTAGCAGAAGGGGTGTAGCGTTTTATGCCTTTTTTGAGTCGTTGCGTCTGAGGCGGGCGCCTGTCAATCAGGCACAATATTACATCGCTGGAGGCAGTTGTCCAGGCCCTTTGACGACTGATCGTCTGTCACGAGTCCTCAGGGGACATAGAGGAAGACCAAGGGCAGCTCTGCCTAGGATTGCAACCCGACTACTACTCTCTACTTGGACGTCTCACTTCCAGGCGGCGAGTGTTGGGTCTATCCACCTGGCAGAGGGGCCCTATCTGCGCGATTTCGAGAAGTTCGTGGTGGTCTGGCACCAAGAGCTTGAGCACCTAAAGGCCCATCGGGCAAACCGATCCGGAAGATCGCGATGAAGAGAACGCTTCTGGGCATGGCCGAGGCCGGCGAGCCGCTCTTGCAGCAGGCCCTCCAGGCCATCCGAGCTCATCAGAAGGCGGTAGATGAAGGGCTAGCAGCCGAAGAGATCGAACGACTCCGTCTCGAAGCGGATCACCTGTATCAAACCGTCATCACTACCAGTTGCACGCACTGGGTAGGCTGGGTCAAACCCAGCATTGATAGTCCGCCTGAGTGGTTGGGCCTTGCCGAGCGATGAGACCGTATTGCCACCAAGTCCTGACTGCCCGGGGAAAGGGGGATCAGGTAGCAAACAAAGTCTTAACTCCATCCTTCAAGAATGACCAGTTGCTGATAACCAGCGAGATAGCTGTGGAAATCAGGATGCTGAGGATGGCCCACTTCACCGTAGCCTTAACCCCTGACTTGCCCTCCTCTTGGACAGGTCGAATGATATTTTTATAGATGTGCTCATAACCCTCTGACACCACGCGGATGCTATCGAAATGGCTCTGAATCTCGCGCAGTGGGCCGGATAACGGCTTAAGGAGTTCGTTTGATGCTACGTGTTTGTTGACCTCATCGATCTGACGCTTCGTGTCGCTGATTCGATTGGTCAGGGCGCTAGGATTGAAGGTCAGAATGTCGGTGATGCGCTGATCCAGGGCGACGTATTCCGTTTCAATCTTCTCAGCCAATGCTGCGACGTAGTGATGAGTACCGTCGTCGACGACGCATATGATGATTGGCTTGAAGCCATCCTCACCAATATCCGAGTAGTCGACCACACCAGCCTGATCGAGCTTGTAAAGCAGATACTCCAGAGCATTCCAGTTACCTACAAGGCTACCCAGAGCAGCCGTGACGTCGGGATTGTCGAAGTCAACGCCCCCTTTTTCGTCCGCATGGCGGATAAGACAGAGCAGAATTCTGAGCTCTTGCAACGGTGTGATTTGGTCATCAATTGTTGTTGTCATGTAAACCGGTGTACTCAGCTTGCAGAGATGATGGCCTGAACCTCTTAGGGCTTTCTCTGATCAATGTGAACACAGCGAACAGAAAGCGCTCAGGCGCCAGGCCGGGTTTATCGCACACCCCGGGTAAAACGCCTAGATGGCTTGGCCTCATCCAACGGGCAGAACCGATATATTCAGAACGGAACCGCCTAAACAAAGGTCACCATCCTTTTTTGGTCACAAGCGCAAGCGGAGCGCGCCGGCCCATGATGGGCCAAAGGCGAGAGGATGGAAGCCCGATCGGGTCGTAACCTGGCGAAGCCAGGGTGCGGTTCACGACAGCCGTCCTCGTAGGGGCGAGCCACCAAGTTTGCGGGTTCAAGAATTCCCTGAAAGCTCCGCCACGCTTGGCTTACAGCGTGAAAGTCTCGAAGGTTTTGCGGATTTCTTTGTGGATTTTACTTAAGCTACTCACCGTGTGCATGTCGTGGGACTTCAGCCGGCACTAGCTTGCAGGCCGGTTTGCCGTTCTTGGTGATCACGAGCGAGTGCCCCTCCTGCAGAAGCTTCATGATCCTCCGGAAACGCAGCCTTGCCTGCGTTGCGCTGATGACTTGCATGCTGAAGTCTCCCATGGCGAAGAAGGTATGGACGGAGTTGAAGGCGGCCAGCATCCGCAGCCAGCCATCCCAGTTCACTCACATTTCAGGATGGAAGTCGTCGAAGGAATTGACGTCCACCTCGAACTCCAAGGTGCCGAACCGGGCCAACAGATCTGCTCGCAGAGCTCCCTCGGCATACGGCTCAACGTCCACCCAATAGTTGTGGATCATCCCGTCATCCGAGGTGTGCCCCCTAACTTCCGCGTCTGCCAGAAGCTCCGCATCCTCTAGGGATATCTCAAGGCCACTGGCCAGCGCTTGCGCCATGCTAATGCTGGGACGGTGCTCCCCGCTTTCAGCGGCCTGTTGGTGCGCCCTGTCCTCCCATTCAGTCCTGCGATCACGGTCTGCATCCGTTTCGCTAGTGATGATGCAAACACCGTCCTCACCGAGCGACCACCTGCCATTCCGCCGAATCAGATTAACATCCGCCTTAAGGAAAAAAACCCTACCGTAGTAGACACGGCCAGGATCCTGCTGCCCTTCCCAGTCGATGGACATGCCCAACCTGAGTGCGCCAGTCGCATCGTCATAGGCGACTGAGTCCACCTCGCTATCACCGATGGCGAACTCACTGGCGTTGGTCTCGTCCATGGCGCTGGAAAGCAGGTGCTCAAGCTCTTGATCCAGCTCGGAGAACACATCGTCCTCGTGGATCGCGTCCTTGAAGTCACGCACGCCAAAGGCGGCGAGCATCAAACGAGCATCCGCAGGGGTTCGCTGGGCCACAACGACGAGCTCGTGGTACTCCTCGAACCCTGCCTGGCGCGCAAGCGCTTCTTGGGCAGCAGAAAGCTTCATGTCGTGAAGGCGACCATGCTGCTTGGCTTGCGATTTGAAAATGCTGAGAGGGGAAAAATCAGACAAAGCAATGTCTCCAAAACCATCAACGCTTTGGTTACCGATTGCCTGTTCACCGGGCAGCGTCTGGGTAGGGACATACCGAGGTAAAACGTGGGGTGCATCTACGATGGGCTATTGCTTCGCGAAACAGGCGCCAGGCGACCATCACCGCCTAGTGAGATCATAGGTCAACGAGCCCAACTCGACAACTCGATAGATGCTCAATTTCCTAAGTGGCATTAATACGAGCGACACTTAAATTTTGACGCTTTATATAGTCAAAAATACGACTTAGACGAAAAACAACTCTTGCAACAAATAACAGTTGTCGCCGGTTTGTTTATTCTGATAAAAACTGAATCTGTTGGGTGCTACCACCCAAGTGCTCTTTAAATATGACTGAAATTTGGGCTTGCGGTTTTTGACCGGGAAACTGGTCGCCTTGGTGTTCGCCTTGGCTTTCTTCGCCGCACAGGTTGATGCTGCCCATCGCTCCTCAGTGCTTAGCGCCTAGGGCAATCCCAAAGGTGATCCAAGGGTTTGTCTCTGATCGTTTGATGCGTTGAGGCGAAATGTGATGCGGCGGTAATGCGGCGGACGGCTTATCAAGGGACTTGATAAGCAGAACTGTGGTTTGTAGTGGCATCTTCAGCGTTCCTTTCGGCCCGGAATGCTTGGCGGCGGGGCAATTTCGCCTGTCGTTGGGAACATCAGTCATGGTTAATTTAAAGAACCTAGCGCGCCGCAAGGCGCGTCAGTCTATGCACAACAATGAAGATGCTCGTGTCATCGAGATAGCTCCATCTCAAGAACCTAAAGCGGGTCGGATTGCGTGGGTAAAGGCGAAGGCAGTAACCCTGCTCAAGTGGATCGCACGTATTCGTCTATGCATCTGGTTATGGGAAAAGGCTGTTGAGGGCTGGGATTTTGTCGAGACAGTGGTGATTCCATTTATTGAGAATCTCCCATGACACAACAAACCACATCATTCGAATTCAGAGGGGCCGGTTCTTCGGGGCCGGCCCATCAACGGAAGCTTGGACATGGATGCTCCGTTCTATCCTCATAGCCCTATCCACAGCATCAGCGCCTTAGCACGTGCTCTCGGAGAGCCTGTCGAGAGGCTAATCGCACTTGCTCATCGTAGCTCTCGCCTTTATCGATATGTCCCGCAAACAAAAAAAGACGGCATAACACCCAGACATACCTATGACGCTCATGAGCCTCTGAAGACGATCCAGCGCAAGATCGTGGATCGGATCCTCAGCAAGGTTTCGTTCCCTGGATACCTGCACGGCGGTATCAGAGATCCCAAGCTACCCCGCAGCATTTACTCGAACGCTCGGGTTCATACCGGCGCCAAGACAGTCATCCTTCAGGACATCGCTGATTTCTTCCCGTCAATTACAAACGAGCACATTCATCGCTTGTTCGTGGGTCTCTTCCGTTTCTCCGCAGATGTAGCCACTCTGCTTGCGGATCTAGTTACTCGTGAGGGCCAGGTTCCACAAGGGGCGAGTACAAGTAGCTACTTGGCCAACCTAGTGTTTTGGGATATCGAGCCGGCGCTCGTCACTCGCTTTAAAGCTCAGGGACTGGCGTATTCGCGCTTCGCAGATGACATCACTGTTTCTTGCAAAACTCGTATTGATCAAGCTACTACCACCCAAGTTGTTGCCTCTGTCACATGGATGCTCGGTCAGAAAGGCTGCCTGCAGAAGCGAAGCAAGCTGCATGTTCGTAAGCGCGGGCAAGCACTGATTACTGGCGATAAAGCTGACGCCGTCACCGTGACCGGATTAGTGGTGAGCGGGCCAATAACAGGGCTTCCCAAAAAACACCGATTGGCTATCCGCGCCGCCGTGAAACAGCTGGAGGATCGCGTCGAGGGTAATTCAGGTCATCTGTCCGCTGATGATGAAAAGGAGATGCGTCGAGTAATGGGACGCATAGGCAGGTTGATCGCTTGTGGGCATCCAGAGGGGCAGCGCTTGAAGGCTCGCGTTCGAGTATTACTGACGCGTGCGCCACTTTTGGAGCGATATGCAGGTGCCGAGTTTCAGCGACAGATGGTTAGGGAAGTCTCCGCAGATCTGAGCTTAATTCCGGCCAGCAAATTGCAAATTGAGCTGCCGGTGGATCTGCCGTGGGAAGCGGGCTAGCAAAAGCCGCGCAGCCAGGATGAGAGTGAAGGATTGGAAGTGGCTGCTGTACGCCTAGTCACTGGTCTGCTGCCGCCTGCTGCACACTATCTCTGAGTCCTCAAGCGCTTGAAGGGCAGGCATCTTCCAACAATTGCAAGGATAGCGCTGTGGCGGCTCGATTCGATTTCCCAAGGTAGCGCTTGAGGGCTTGCTTGATTTTGACGGTGGTAAAGCCGGGACGGATCTTGGCTTTGAGTGCTCCGGGGGAGTAACTTCAAGTACCTTGCCCCATTATTCTTTCTCTTTAGAATCAGTCAGAGGCCTAACATGGGGCCTTATCGGTACGACTTTGCCTTTTCGTAGTTCTTGGTTGGCGTCATCCCAAGCAATTATTAACATGAGTTCCCGTGCTAACGCTGCCTCATATTTAGATTTGTAATCATCAGCAACTGCTTTTGCCTTGCTGGCTTTGATTTTGGCATGCTGAACTTGTGAGGCGCCCGGTTTTACCAGCTTTTTTTGTTGCTCGGCTCGGGTTAAAATCTCTTCGATCAGTGGCTTATATACGTCTCGGCTCTTCTTAATGCTTCCTGGGCTTTTGCCAGCCTCAATAGCTACAGCGTTCAAGGTGATTTTAGTATCCTTGTCTACAATGTCGGGTGAGCCGTCGATAATGCGATTGAGGGCGTCATAATAAGGCTTAAGGGTGGTCGTAAAGTTTTCAGTAGTAGACATGCTCGCTCCATACTTAACAAAAAAATTATTTTGATTTGGCTATAAGCCTGTCACGAAGCTCAGTAAAATCTTTAAGATTTTGCATTTCAGCTTTGTACTCCATGCTGTCGGAGTCAAGCTCTGAAATATCAAACTTCATGATTTCTAATGTGGCATCTAGGACAGATTGTTTCCCGATTAGGTGGCGGCATCCAGGGCACGTGAAAAAATTACCATGAGCACGCTTATCACAGGGCACGGGCGAGGCGCAACCACCTAGTGGGATCTCGGTGTAGGCCGCTAGGCCTTTAGCTGCTAGTTGCACCGTCTCAGCTACGGCGCGATCTACCCAAACGGAACTTGAGCGCTGGCCTGAGATATCCATACCTTTGAGGCCTAGCAGTTTTTCTGAGGTTCTTAGTGCTTCACGAATATACATGGCACCGTCAGCTTCGGATTTTGCCCTCCTGAGCTCGGCTGCGAGCTCAGGATTGATAAGGTTGAAGTGGTAATTCTGAGCGGAGCATCCCCTAGTATAGTAGAGGCTCATCACCTTGGTCAGATGTCCCAATAACCTCTTTAACGAAGGTAAAGTGATGAGTCCTGTTTGCGCGCAAAATACTGCCATGGTGCGACGAAATTGATGAGAAGATATTATCCAAGGAGCTCCTATCTTGTATTTCGGATCGCTACGCCAGTTTCTCAGGGGGTCGACTGCTTCAAGTTCTTGAATGTCAGCCTCTGTAATGAGTATAGGGTCTAACCCAGCCTCCACTCCCATTCTTTTTACCAAGTAGTCCTTCGACGGTTTGGCATTTGCAACAGGGTGTACTGCTGCCGAAATTAAAAGGTGGTTATTGGGGGTTTTGAAATGCGGTGAGAGAAATCGGTTGATTTTGGTAAGAGTGTCGACCGGTTTTAGGATTGCATCTGTGGTAATCCATTTTGTCGGCTTCGATGTGCTATAGAGTTTTGTCGTGATGCCGGCGACGTAGAGTGCATCATTATTCCATCCCTTAACGCGTTCTAAGCAATCGGTGGTTAATCCTTTAACTTCGTGGTCGCGCATCAAGGTGTATAGGTGGATCAGGCTCTTGGCGCAGTGCGATACTTTAGTAATAAAGCCAAGAACATTAATGATCGCCTTCCATTGATATTTTTCGCACAAGGTATCAAGATTGTATTCTTGAACAGCTTTCTTGAAATTGGTTGGATTATCTATATGCAGCGCTAAGTGTTCCGCCGTCGCTAGTTTTGATGCTCTCGTATTTGGATTGGTGTGGATTTTATTGGATTTCCCATAGTACGGGTTTTCCGCTGCGCGATCTAACAAGGCGAATAAATTTTGGTGATGTTCTAAGAAGTCATCTATGTGAGCGTGATATTGGCGATATTTGAATAGAAGTATCCTGCTGGGGATGATAGGGAATTGTTTGCCCTCAGTTCTAATGGCTTTTGCTGCTTTTTGCATGTATGGAAATATTGTTCCATTCAATGGGAATCCGCGTTCAAGGCTGTCAATGCTGTTCAAAGTTCGGACAAGCGCAACCAGCGCTTTATTCATGCTAGGAGTCAGTTCCTCTTGAAAATTTTTGAAAAGGTCAAACTCTTCGAAAATGCTTTCCAGCTTAAGATTGTGTAATACGCAATGGTCATTGATTTTAGCGAGCAGTTGATGCGTTGAGTGCATGGTGCTCAATCGTAGTGGTCGACCACTTTTCAGATTTTTTGAAAACATCTTGATAATGAAAAGCTTTTTGCAAGTCTCAACGTTATGGTTTTTGTGATCGCAAACGTTGTAGAATGGCAGGAAATTAAAATAGATATTGTCGCCCACATGGAAAGCAAAGGCGGGAAGAATCCACTCGTCGGATGATAGTCGTGACAGGATTTCACCGTTTTGCGTGCGGGAAACCACCGTGTTCGAATCGAGTCTAGCAAAGGACATTCCATAGAATACATCTGTGCCCAGAAAGCTGAGATCGGTGGGAAAAACAGAAAAACTATTAGAGTGGGCTCGACCCGAATTTTGAGTGTTGTCTGTCATTTGATCACCTTGAGTCGAAGTAAACGCCCGTAGAGGGACTCCCAGTAGGGAGACAGTTTGTATTCTAGCTCAACTTCATCCTGCACGCGTTCTATCAAAGGCTTCATGTCTGGCCTTAATTCTAAGAGCTCTGCCAGGATAGAGTCGATTTTTTCAATGGCTTTGCCATGTACCGCATTAAATTGCTTTATGTCCTCGCATGAAGACAATCTTTCTCTGGTTACGTATCGCATGCTGAGCAATTTGCGTACTGAGTCTTCATCAGCGTGCAATCGAAACTCATCGCAGAAAACACACCCAACAAAGTTTCGACAATCAGGCTGATAGTTCTCCGGCGTTTCCTCTACCTCAGAAGGAGGCTCCCCGGAACATCCTCCCCCTGGGGTAGGGAGTTTAAGTTCGCGCTCCAGAATGGTGATGACATAGCTTAATGTGGTGGATATCTCGTCTATTGCTTGCTTCTCTTCCGCTTGTGCATAATGTTTCAAAATGGTGTCACTGCTGTTCTGCATTACTGCAGAAACGGTGCTGATAGTATAGTTTTGGGATAGCAGGTAGACGGACTTGTACTTTCTCAAGCCTTGGAAGTTTAGCCCCTGATGTAAAGGGTCAAGGAAGCTGCGTACCTGAGAGTTAAAGCTGTGAATGGTGTTAGCTTTGATAGGGCGATTCGCCGTGTTGTTTTTCTTGTAATTTATAAATAAGTAGGTGGAAGTCTTCTTGCGACATAGAAAACCACGTAGCTTAAGAAATTTGGTAAATTGCTTATGAAATGTCTTTTTGATCTCAAACTGCTGCTCCATGTCGCCAGCCCGGTATTTTATGACGACGAAGCCTGCATGGTCGCTCGTGGACGTCTCATAAGTTTCAGACCAAAGAAGCCTTCTTAGCTGCGATTCGTTTATACCTGCGTTTGCAACAAACATGGAGATAAACGCATCTTGGGCCAACCCTGCGAGCCACATACGCTTCTGGTGATAAATGTCAGCATTTGCGTTTCGAAGAAGCTCAAGCGCTTGCTCTCGTTGGGGTATTAGTTGATGACGGGACTGGTTTGCTTTCACCATGCACTGTTCGAGAGAGTTCACTTCGCCCAACCGATAATCCCAAATGACGCTATGGCCAACCTTCCAGGTAGAGTCAATAATCGCCGGCGTTGTGATTGCATATTCAGCAGGTAACAAAAGTGCTTCAGTTTCCATGTACGGAATTCGATGGGGAAAAGACTTTTTCTGAAGAACGAAGTCGGCGAGGCCGTCAAACAAGTATTGGCAGACCACTAAATGCTCGGCCATGGCTTGCTCTGATGGTGTCTTCGTAGGATTTGAAGAGGAACTATTAGCAGAGATGATGGGTAAGTCGTTTCGAAAATTGATAGCGGCTACTGGGTAAAAAAGCGAAGCGGTTCTCAATACTTGAGATTGGAGTCGGCTGGCCGTGTATTCAGAAATTCCGTCTTCACGGTTCATTTCAGTGATCAAATGATGAGTGTATCCATCAAGAGCCCGCTTGTAAGAATTCGCACACTCGAGAAAATCATTGTGTCCATTGTCATCAGACCAGTCACCAAACGCCACCAGCTCCACCGCATTTGTATATAGGGTATATGGACTACCACCCAGATGGTACGCTGCGGCGTACTCGAGACACCAATGTTGAATGTAAGGTGTGCGATGAGCGGCGAAAGAGTCAGCCTGGACTGGCTTAGGCATTTTTCGGCTATCAAAATTGCGTTCGGTGTAACAGAGTGCGCCGAGGTCGATTCTACGGTCATCGGTGCATTGCAGTACGAGACCTTCTATAGGTCTGGCCGTAATTACAGCGCGGAATTGGTCAAGTGTGTATTCTTGAAGATTAATTTCGTAGGGGTGCCGCTCTTGATTTATCATGCTTGGAGATCTCCCTTAGGACGATGGCTTCCAGGTGTGCCTCAACCTCGGTTTGAGCTTGGGCAAGGATCGGATGATCCTTTCTATACTTGAGGTATCCTAAGGTTACGTTCACATCTTCGTGATTCAGCCTGTTTCTGAGTTTGTCTAACAGTTCCAGTTGATTCATTTCGCCCTTGTTCAATCTTTGCATATAGTCCTCGAGTAAGTTCATTCCGAACGTGGCTCGTAGATCGTGAAACTGGTAGTTGAATGATGTATTGTTTTTCATAAGTTGTTCCTGAATAACCTTCGCGAATTGACGAATTGCAGATCCCTTTTCAGCGCTGAAGCCAAACAACGATTGGTCGATTTCTGCAACGTAGTATGGTTTTCCCGTTCGTGTGAGGAATACGTATTGGTTAGCGTTGTCCGTTATTGGTGATTTTTCGGCGCGCTCTGTATGGCGTTGAGAATGTATGTAGATATTTAGCATGTGGTGAACCCATGCGGGCATTTCGACAGCCTGATTTTTGCCGCCTTTAGCTTCGGTCATTTCTCCATCTCCTATAGTTACAGGATGGAGTGAATATTTGAAGGGGTCGTTGTCCGCGCCTATGCCACTAATTACGCAACTGTGCCGAAGCGTTAGGATTGACTGAATTCTCATTCCTGTTGTAAGCGCTACTACATGGGTGAGTAGCATTTCGGTATTCCCCAGTTGGATTAGGGCATCGAGAAGTGACTGTTGATCTTCGCGATTAATTGGGAAGAGCTTGCCCCCATCACGGATGAAGCGGCCAGTCGATATGGATCCTTTGTCTTTGAAGGGCAAATCAGTCGCCATCACTTCCTTCACTTGGACGACTCCATGCGCGTCTGTATAACGACGGCGCTTAACTGTCGATATCCACATTTCAGCTTCGGGCTTAAAGTTCCGGCACATTACTTTCCATGTGTAGAAACCAATCATGTTCCCGATTTTGCGATTCGCTGTTTTCCGCTTAATTTGGCCCCGAGCAATCTCAAGTTTCAACTCGGATTTGTAGTAATACGTTGGCCGTTCTGACTGTGGGCCCCGAAAGATGTCATAAGTTCTTTCACCGTCTGTCAGTTTGTTCATCATGTCTGAGAGGTCGCCTGCGGCATTCGAAGCGGTGGAATCTTTGATTCCCTTTACAGACCAGCACCAGAATAAGTAGAGGCAGCCTTCAAGCCAAAGACCCCCATCTGGTTGGACAATTACGTAGAGTCGTGGAGCGGACTGCGGCTGGAGGTGCATGGGCCTAATGGAATAACCCTTGCGGTCGCCTGTGTTGTTATCTGGAAGCGCAAGCCATTCAGTCGAATCCTGGTCATTACAAGGCTCCCAAAGACGGACATCCTTGAGGATGACCTTGTGATAGTTGCCTTGGGAAGCTCCGGCTAATTCAGGCATGGACAATACTCTAAGAGAATGTCCGTCCATTTAAGGTCAGCTCACGGGATCCGTCAAATCGCAGGAGCTCACGCGTGGTTCTGCACTTTGACGGTGTGCAGGGTGATGTCGACCACGTCACCGTCGGCGCCGACCTGGGGCATTTCGATCCAGTCGCCGACCCGCAGCATGTCGTTGCTGGTCAATTGCACGCTGGCGACGAACGACAGCAGGGTGTCCTTGTAGACCAACAGAATCACCGCCGACATTGCACCCAGACCGGAAAGCAGCAGCAGTGGCGAGCGGTCGATCAACGTGGCGACGATGATGATTGCGCCAAACACGAACAGCACCATCTTCGCCAACTGCACATAGCCCTTGATCGAGCGGGTGCGGGCGTGTTCGGTGCGGGCATAGATGTCCAGCAGGGCGTTGAGCAGTGCACTGATCGCCAGCACCATGAACAGAATGGTGAACGCCAGGGCGACATTGCCGATGAACAGGGTGGCGGTCTTGCTCAGGTCCGGCACCAGGTACAGGCCGAACTGGATCACCAGCGACGGCGTCATCTGCGCCAGGCGGTGGAAGACTTTGTTGTGCCGCAGGTCATTGAGCCAGTGCAGCGCGGGTTGCCGGCCCAGCAGCTTGACGGCGTGCAGGATGAGGTAGCGGGCCACTCGTCCGAGCAGCAATGCCACTACCAGCAACACCATCAGCGCGAGGCTGGAATGCAGCAGCGGGTGTTCGTCGAGGGTGCCCCAAAGGTCTTTGACGTTGAGCCAGAGCTGTTTGATATCCATGGGTAAACGCGATTCTTCTGTAAGACGTGACGGGCCGATTAGAGCATTTAAGTACGTCAAAGTTGTGGTTGTGGACAAATCCCCTGACAAAAAAGCGCCTGATTAACCCAGTTCGCGTAAAGAAACTCGGCCTGAGCGCCCGAAACCGTTACCCTATGCAGCTGTTTTTTTGTATTTCTTCGAGGTAGCACCCGTGTTTTCCCAATTCGCCCTGCACGAACGCCTGCTCAAAGCCGTGGCCGAGCTTAAATTTGTCGAGCCAACGCCTGTGCAAGCAGCGGCCATCCCGCTCGCGCTCGAAGGGCGTGACCTGCGGGTGACGGCTCAAACCGGGAGTGGCAAGACCGCCGCTTTCGTCCTGCCGATTCTTAACCGTCTGATCGGCCCGGCGAAAGTTCGTGTCAGCATCAAGACCCTGATCCTGCTGCCGACCCGCGAACTGGCCCAACAGACCCTGAAGGAAGTGGAGCGCTTCTCGCAGTTCACTTTCATCAAGTCCGGCCTGATCACCGGCGGCGAAGACTTCAAGGTCCAGGCCGCCATGCTGCGCAAGGTGCCGGACATCCTGATCGGCACCCCGGGCCGGATGATCGAACAACTGAACGCCGGCAACCTGGACCTCAAGGAAGTTGAAGTGCTGGTGCTCGACGAAGCCGACCGCATGCTCGACATGGGCTTTGCCGACGACGTGCAGCGCCTGGTGCAAGAGTGCGTCAACCGCCAGCAGACCATGCTGTTCTCGGCCACCACCGGTGGTTCGACCCTGCGCGACATGGTCGCCAAGGTCCTGAACAACCCTGAGCACCTGCAGGTCAACAACGTCAGCGACCTGAACTCGACCACCCGTCAGCAGATCATCACTGCTGACCACAACGTGCACAAAGAGCAGATCCTCAACTGGTTGCTGGCCAACGAGACCTATCAGAAGGCTATCGTGTTCACCAACACCCGGGCCATGGCCGACCGCATCTACGGTCGCTTGGTGGCTCAGGAGTACAAGGCGTTCGTCCTGCACGGTGAGAAAGACCAGAAGGACCGCAAGCTGGCCATCGACCGCCTCAAGCAAGGCGGCGTGAAGATCCTGGTCGCCACCGACGTTGCCGCCCGCGGCCTGGACGTGGATGGCCTGGACATGGTGATCAACTTTGATATGCCCCGCAGCGGCGACGAATACGTGCACCGTATCGGTCGTACCGGGCGTGCCGGCAACGATGGCCTGGCGATCTCGCTGATCTGCCATGGCGACTGGAACCTGATGTCGAGCATCGAGCGCTACTTGAAGCAGTCGTTCGAGCGCCGCACCATCAAGGAAGTCAAAGGCACCTACGGCGGGCCGAAGAAGGTCAAGGCATCGGGCAAGGCCGTTGGCGTGAAGAAGAAAAAGGTCGACGCCAAGGGCGACAAGAAGAAGGCCGGTGCCAAGTCGCCGACCAAGCGCAAGATTGCCAACCGTCCAAAGACCGACAACCTGTCGTTGGTCAGCAAGGACGGCATGGCGCCTCTGAAGCGCCGCAAGCCGGAAGCACCGGCTGCCGAGTAAGGCTTGAGCCATAAAAAAACCGGACAATGTCCGGTTTTTTTTCGCCTCAGTTTTTAGTTTTGTCGGTCGCCTCATTGAGTTCCGTGAGGCGCTGGTCGATCAGTTGGCACTTGTCGGGCAGGTCTGCGCTGGCGGTTTCCAGCTTCATGTTCTGCAGTTCTTCGTTGATCTCCTTGGCCTTCTCTGGATTCTGTTGGGTGAGCTCGGTCACCTTCTTGGCCAGTTGCTCACGTTTGGCGGTGGCTTCTTCCGGCGTGCAGGCCCAGGCGGGCAGGGCGGCAAGCAGCGTGGCGGCGACGGCCATATTCAGCAGGGTTTTCATGATTCGGACCTCCATGGCGGTGATGAACGGTTGAGGGCCGTGAGCACTGAAAAGTTCAGCGAAATCGCGTCCGTCCGCTAGGCTGAACGGACGACGGGTCCGGCATGTCACACCTTTGAAGGGCCTATTTCGTGTGCCTTCAGGAGGAATCAGGATGACGACTTACGATTGGGATTTGATCGAACGACTGTTGCATGAGGTACAGAACGGTGGCGCCAGCTTCGCCCCACGCAAATACGCCGAGGAAGAAGCGACTAAAAGGGCCGCCGCCGGAGAGCCCATCGGTAATCTCGATGAGTTTAAAAAGCTCGCGGCGGATTACGAGGCGTTGTTGTTCAAGCACGGCTTTATTGAGTCGCGGTCAGAGGAAGAGTGCGGCAATGGTGAGAACTTCAAATTGACCCAGCGCGGCTCACAGTTGCTGAGCCTGATCGACAGCTGTATCCCCGGTGATAATCACCCGCGTCAGGTGCTGGACGAGCAGGCGGATGCGCTGGATCCGGCGACGTTTGATGAACTGGCTTCCAAACCACAGATTGCCTGATGACTATGGGGTGCCAGCCTTCAGGCATTTAAGTGCCTTGAAGTCGCTGCGCACCTTGTCGATCTTTTGTGTCAGCTTCTGGCGTTGTTGCACGGTGCTTTCCGCCATCAGGTCGACGATCAGGCTGCGGGCAGCGGCTTCGGTCTGGGCGTAGGCCTGGCGATATTCCGGCGTCCATAGGCTTTCGCGGTTCACCAGCAGTTGCTCGATCTTCTGTGGGAAATCGCTGCTGTGGCGGTCTTTGACGGCTGCGATAAATAGTGTTTGCCAGTGGGCGCGGTTGCCAATCCATTGTTGGTTCTGCTCACCCAAGGCGATCGACCAGGCGGTGACGCGATTCTGCTGGCTGGCACTTAACGGCCCGAGCCACGCATCGAGGCGCTTGTTCATGCGCTCGGCGCGTTCCTTGATCTGCTGCTCGAGGGGCGGTTTCAGGTATTCGTCCTGACGCTTGCGCAGGTCCTTGGCGAACGCTTGCTCCATATCCTGTACTTGCTGGTCGTCCAGCCCCTGCAGTAGCTCGACGGCGGACGGCGTGATCGCCCGGGCGCTCTCGGCAATAGCTTGTTTGGCTTCGGCGGTACGGGTTTGCAGGGCGGCGTCGGTCACCTGGTTGGTGTCGACCATCTGTTGCAGGCGATCGAGCCAGTCCAGGTAGCCCGGCAATTGTGTGGTGCAATGCCAGGCCAGGTGTTCCTTGAGTGTGTCGTTGAACCAGCTCTTCTGCCCGGCGTTCATTTCCAGGTAGTCGCTGAGGGTCCAGGGGATGATCACATCCAGATTGCGATAGGCCAGGCCCACCCGATTGCAGCCGGCAAGCACCAGGCTGAGGGTCAGCAACATCACCAGAAATTTTAACCGACGCAGCATGAGCGAGTCCTTGCGCAGACGAGAGTATTGCATCTGAACCCGTCAGGGCAGCGACAGTTCAGCCCATCAATAAAACGCCCGCTCGGCCTTCAGGGTCAACAGCCCGTCGCATTGCGAGTTGTGTCCGGAGTAGGCCGAGCAATCGCCGCCGCTGAGGCTGGAGTCGCTGTAGATCAGGTTCAGGTCGACGCCCATCCATGGCCTGGAAAATTGTACCGACCAGTCGCTGAAGCTGCGGATCGAGCTGCCATCGGCCACCGAGACCGGGGTGCCGAGCTGGTGGGTGGTGTATTTCATGCTGACGCCGATGCCGAACGGCTTGGTGCCGCCGAGGTCGGCGAACAGGGTGCTGTCCTGCCGGTCCGGGTCGTTGCTGAAGGAGGCGCCGAAGCGATTGCCCAGCAAGGTCAGGCCGCCGTAGAACTCCTGGCTGTCGAGGGGGCTCAGCTTGGGATAGCTGTAGTGAATCATCCCCAGTTCATAACCCAGGGTCTGGTCGAAGGGGCGTTTGAAACCCAGGTAGGAGTCGACTTCCAGGTTGCTGGTCGGGGAAATGCCCATGCTCGGTGAGAATTGGCCGAGGTACAGGCCGCTGCCGTGGCTCAGGTCCAGGCCGCCATGGAACGAGTCGCTCCCGGGCGCCGTGGGCTTTACCAGGCCTTGAGCCATGCTTCGGCTGGGTGTCGTGCCCAATTTCAGGTCGAAATCACCCAATTCACGCTGGAAAACCTGCGCTTCGGCGAGGGGGCTGGCCAACAGGGCACCGGCCAGGAATATGCAGGATTTGAGCATGCTTCACTCCATGAAAAGCGAGGAGCAGTAACGGGAAATATCAGGCAAATGCCCGATCTAGACGTGTGCAAGCATACCGGCGATGGTTCGCAGATGAGGCCCGTTCGTCGATTGGCGTAATAAAGGGGTGTATCAGGGGGTAGTGCGGGCTCTAGTCCTAGCGCCTTGAAAGGCAAAGCGCATAGGGACCAGGTGTAATGCGCGAGTCTTACTTTTTACCCAGGGTGATCTGCTTGGACGGGCCGAAAGTCTGGCCGCTTACGCCTTTGGCAATCTGCTGGATTTCGCCGCCCTGCTTGAGGAATGCAGCAATTTGGCTGTTGATCGATTCGCTGGTTTCAACGGCGGGAGCTGGCTTTGCTTTGCTGTTGGATGCTTTTACGCGCATGGCGGCCACTAACCTGTAGAAAATTAACTTGGCCATGCATCGTACATGAAATGCTTGACAATTGCTTGGCAAATATCCCCCTGAAATATACGCAGGGTTTATGAATCGCCTGGATTATTAAGTGAAATACTCACCTAACTTGCTGTTTTAACTCGAATCCCTCGAGGAAATCCGGCCGTGGGTACTGGCCGGATTCAGCCCGATGACCTGACGAGCGGGGCGCTTCTCGGCAAACCCATGATTTTTCAGGCCTGTACGCCGGTACGCGGGACCGCCGTCGTCAACTCGGGTAGAATGCCGCCCACGCAATGAGGGTATTTGAGATGGCTTTAGTCGGGCGCTACAACAGCTTGCAAGTGGTTAAACACACTAACTTTGGTTTGTACCTGGATGGTGATCAAGAGGGCGAAATCCTCTTGCCCAACCGATATATCCCCAAAGATATTCCCAGTGAAGATGAAGACTGGCTCAACGTTTTCATTTATCTGGACAGCGATGACAAACTTATCGCGACCACCGAAAAACCAAAAGTACAGGTGGGTGAATTTGCCAGTCTGAAAGTGGTTGAAGTCAACAGTATCGGTGTATTCCTCGATTGGGGCCTGCCCAAGGACCTGCTGCTGCCTTATTCCGAAGAAAAGCGCCAGCTGACCGCCGGTGAGTATTGCGTGGTACACGTCTACCTCGACAAACACACCAAGCGCATCACTGCCACCGCGCGCCTTGACCGCTACCTGGACAAGACTCCGGCCACCTACAAGGTCGGCCAGGAAGTTGACTTGCTGGTGGCCGAAGCCACCGACATGGGCTTCAAGGCCATCATCAACAACAAGCACTGGGGCCTGATCCACAAGAACGAAGTGTTCAAGTTCCTGCGCCCGGGCAAGGAAGAGAAAGGCTTCATCAAGGAAATTCGCGCCGACGGCAATATCAGCCTGAGTCTGCAGCCTGTGGGTGAAGAAGCGGCCTCCAGCCTGAACTCGAAGATCCTCGCCAAGTTGCGCGACAACAACGGCACCTTGCCGGTCAGCGATAAAAGCGACCCGGCACTGATCAGCAGTTTGTTCGGTGTCAGCAAAGGCAACTTCAAGAAGGCCATCGGCGCCCTCTACAAGCAGGGTCAGATTGTGATCCACGCGGATCGCATTGAACTAAGCTGATCGCGGTTTGCTCTTCTGTAGGAGCACGCTTGCTCCTGCAGAAGGCCGCCTCAATGTCCAGAAAAACGCTTTTCGCCTACCTCGGTACGTTGCTTGCCTTTCTGATTCTTGACGGCCTGTGGCTCGGTGTCCTCATGTTCCCGACCTACAAAGCGCTGCTCGGCCCGTTGATGCTTGATCAGCCGCGCCTGTTCCCAGCCGTGGCGTTCTATCTCCTCTATGTATTCGGTTGTGTGGTGCTTGTCGTCCTGCCTGCGTTGGCGAGCGGCGGCTGGCAGCGTGCCGCGCGGCTTGGTGCACTCCTGGGATTGGTAGCCTACGGCACCTATGACCTGAGCAATTGGGCAACCCTGCAGGGCTGGTCGGCCGGTTTGGCCTTCATGGACATCGCCTGGGGCACCTTCCTGACTGCCGTTTGCTGCACCGTGGGCTATCAATGTGCGCGCAGGGTGCACAATTGATTGTGTACAGGATTGCCCTGCACCATCCCTGAGCGAATCACCACCGTTCAATCGTCTCTACGCCTCCTGAAGAGCCAAGCTCCACGGGGGATTGTGCCGAGTTTTATTGCATTGGCACGCATTCTGCTCAACAACTCGTATACAAACCATGCCGCCTCCCGTACGCACTCCCGTCGCGGGTGGCAGGCCGGTATTTACGAGGAGCCCTGCGATGACCGAACAATTGCCCAAAGGCTACAGCCCGCGCCTGTACAACCAGGACCTGGGACCGCTGCCGCAAAAATGGAACTGGTACAACATCTTCGCCTTCTGGATGAGCGACGTGCACAGCGTCGGCGGCTACGTATTCGCCGCCAGCCTGTTCGCCCTGGGGCTGGCCAGTTGGCAGGTATTGATCGCCTTGCTCGCCGGGATTTGTATTGTGCAATTGATCGCCAACCTGGTGGCCAAGCCGAGCCAGCAGGCGGCAGTGCCGTACCCGGTAATCTGCCGGTTGGCCTTTGGGGTATTCGGGGCGAATATCCCGGCGGTGATTCGTGGGTTGATCGCAGTGGCCTGGTACGGGATCCAGACATACCTGGCGTCCAGTGCATTGATCATCGTGGTGCTGCGCTTTTTCCCACAGATGGCGGTATACGCAGAGCCGCACTTTGCCGGCCTGTCGTACCTGGGCTGGTTCGGTTTCCTCAGCCTGTGGACGCTCCAGGCGCTGGTGTTCTGGGCGGGCATGGAGTCCATCCGTCGTTTCATCGACTGGGCGGGGCCTGTGGTCTATGCGGTGATGTTTGCCCTGGCAGGCTGGATCGTCTGGAAGGCTGGCTGGGCCAATATCAGCTTCACCCTGGCGGAAAAATCCCTCTCAGGCTGGCAGGCGTTTGGCCAAATCATCGTGGCAACCGCGTTGGTGGTGTCGTACTTTTCCGGGCCGACCTTGAACTTCGGTGATTTCAGCCGCTACTGCCGCACGATGAAAGACGTGCGTCGCGGAAATTTCTGGGGCTTGCCGGTAAATTTCCTGGCGTTCTCCCTGGTCACCGTGGTGATCGTCTCGGGCACCTTGCCGGTGTTCGGCGAAATGCTCCACGACCCGATTGCCACCGTTTCGCGCATCGACAATGACATGGCTGTGTTGCTGGGGGCGTTCGCCTTTGTCACTGCGACTATCGGCATCAACATTGTCGCCAACTTCGTCTCGCCGGCCTTTGACTTCGCCAACGTGGCACCGAGCAAAATCAGCTGGCGTGCCGGTGGAATGATTGCGGCGGTGGCCTCGATCTTCATCACCCCATGGAACCTGTTCAACAACCCGCTGATGATCCACTACACCCTCGATATCCTCGCCGCGTTTATCGGGCCGTTGTTCGGGATTCTGCTGGTGGATTTCTACCTGATCAAAAAACAGAAGATCGACGTGGATGCGCTGTTCGATGACAGCCCGAGCGGGCGTTACTACTTTGACGGCGGCGTGAACTGGACGGCGGTCAAGGCGCTGGTGCCCGCGACGCTGGTGGGCGTCGCGATTACCTTCACCCCGGTGCTGCAGGGCATGGCCAATTTCGCCTGGTTTACCGGCTGCTTCCTGGGTGGGCTGTTTTTCCTGGTGTTGGCGCGGCGTGAACAGGTTCGCGCGCCTGTGTCGATGGTCGCCGGCTGACCAGCACCGATCCGGCCACCAACAAACCGGCGCCTGCTACCACCAGCGCCGGTTGCAGGCCACCGCTGAGGTGGCTGCTCACCGACGCCAGCAACGGACCGCTCAATTGGCCGATCGCAAAGCTGGCGGTCAGCAACCCGGTGCTGCGCTGGTAGCCGTGGGGGGCGACCTCACGCAAGCGCGCCATCACCAGTTGCATGCACGCCAGGAATGGCCCACCGCACAGCAACACCCCCAGCGCCAGCCCCCAACCGTTGCCCAGCAGGCAGGCAAACACGCCGGCCGCTTGCAGCCAAAGGGTTGTCATCAGCCAGCGACGGGTGGTGTCCGGGTCCTTGCGGCGCAAACTTGCCGCCACCACGCCAATCGCGGCAGCCAGGCCAAAGCAGGGCCAGAACAGGTCTGCTTGCCATGCGCCCTTGAATTGCGCGCTGGCCATCTGTGACAGGAATGTCGCCGGGATGATGTAGCCAAGGCCATACAACACGTAGATCCAGCACAGGTGTGTGATGCTGCCGTTGCTGGCCACGTCGGTGTGGCTGGCAACGGGCGAGTCGGCAGCGGAAGGCTTGGGCAGGAACGGCAGGATTGCCAGCAGCATGACCAGGGCGACTACCCCATACACCAGCCACAAGGTTGCAGAGTCTTGCCCCAACAGGTTGGAGCCCAGCGCCAGCAACCCGGTCAACAGAATTCCCAGCCCCGGCCCGGCAAATACCAGCGCACCCAGGCGTGGGCGTCCGGCCGCAATGGCCAGCGGCTGGCTCAGGCTGGTAATCATCACCAGCGCCCAGGCACTGGCTACACCGGTGCCAAAGCGCAACAACAGATGCGGCCAGAACCCGTGGGCCCAGTACGACGCCAGGGTCAGCAGCACACACAGCCACAGCCCGCCGTACAAACGCCCGCGTACATGGTGATGGCTGCGGGCAAAGATCGAATCCACCGCGCCGACGAAATAGCCCAGGTAGTTGGCCGCCGCAATCAGGCCGGCGCCGGTCAGGTCGATCTGCCCTTCACTGAGCAAATGCGGCATTTGCGGGGTGAGCGCGAATCGACCTATGCCCATGGCCATCATCAGGGCGATAAAGCTGGCGAGTAAGCGGATCAGCGGTGACATGGTGGTTTTTCCTGGGAGCAGCGAGTGACCATCAGGCTAAAGCGGATTGACTTTCTTTAAAAATGAATAATAGTGAGTAACTTGTTCAGTTTTGGAGAATGGTGATGGAGTTCAGTCAATTGCGGATTTTCCAGGCCGTGGCCGAGGAAGGCTCCATCACCCGTGCCGCTGAGCGCTTGCACCGGGTGCCGTCCAACCTGTCGACCCGGCTTAAACAGATGGAAGAACAACTGGGCGTCGAACTGTTCGTGCGCGAGCGCCAGCGCTTGCAGCTTTCTCCTGCAGGCAAAGTGCTGCTGGACTACAGTGCGCGCCTGCTGGCCCTGCATGACGAAGCCCATGGCGCGGTGCAGGGCGGGCAACCGGCTGGAGACTTTGTGCTCGGCAGCATGTACAGCACGGCGGCGATTCATTTGCCCAAGCTGCTGGCGCGTTACCACAAGGCGTATCCGATGGTGAACCTGCAGGTGCAGTCAGCTCCCAGCGGTGAACTGCTGGAAGGCTTGATCACCGGGCGCCTGGACGCCGCATTGGTGGATGGGCCGTTGACCCTGGCCACCCTCGACGGCGTGCCGCTGTGCGAAGAGCGCCTGCTGCTGATCTGCGAGGCGGATCATCCGTCGGTGCGTGGGCCGCAGGATGTTGCCGGCCGTTCGGTGTTCACTTTCCGACGCAGTTGTTCTTATCGGGCGCGCCTGGAAGCCTGGTTTTCCCACGATCGCGTGGCCATGGGCCGGGCCATCGAGATCGAGTCCTACCAGGGCATGCTGGCCTGTGTAATCGCCGGTTCCGGCGTGGCGTTGATGTCGGAATCGATGCTCGACAGCCTGCCGGGCAAGGACAGCGTGTCCATTCATCCGCTGGCCGAGCCTTTTGCCAGCGCCACCACCTGGTTGATGTGGCGCAAGGGCATGCTCGGCGCTAACCTCAATGCGTGGATTGACCTGCAGCAGGAGGGCAAGGTGCTACCGGAAACCGAAACCCGAGCGATTGCTTGAACGATCCGTCAGGATTTTGATCAATTCAGTAATAGTTCGTTGTGGTTTCGTTCAAGCAATACGTAAGACTTAAGACTACTATCTGTAGGAAGCGGCCACAGAATTCCAGCCGCTCGGCATTACCCCAAGGGGGCACCATGAAAGAGAAACTGCAAAACTGGCTGCACGACCTCGGCGTCGCACTCGGCTTGATCGAGCCACCGTTGCAACCGGTGCCAATCCGCACCGATGACGAGCAGCGTCGCCCGCGTCGCAGGTAAGTCCTGGAAAGCGCTCAAGCATGTTTGTTTGGGCGCGGCCAGGAGGTTTGCCTATGTATTGGAGTCATGATTGATCATGACCCGTTGATGTGTACTTCAATTCTTCGTCTGGCTTTGGCCGGACGTTTTCATTTCCGGGGTTTGGTGATTTTCTCAAGACACCTGCTTTCGGAATAATCCTTCAAATATTTAATTTAACAATGCCACGGTAATACCGATTGGTAGTCCGGACGTGTGCGCGTCAGTCGAGTTTTGCCATTAAGTATCGGAATTGGACTACCTGTTTGTCAGAGTCGACGGGCTTATTTGATTATTAGGATAGGCGTAGGTTGAGTTTCATCACGAAAAGATTTGTATCGTTTGCAGTTCTTACAAGCCCCCAACTTCATTGAGTTGCGCTCTCCGGAGTATGAGCCAGTCAGAACTGTTGGAGACAAAACCATGATGTTCTCTTCCGTTCCGCCAGTCGCCGCGTCACTTATTGCCACCACCGAAAACATCTTGCATATCGCCCCTGCATCGCGTGGCTGGAAAGCTGATGCACCCGGCAACGTGGTGTTTTTCCCGCCGACGTTAACCAAGCAGGCTCTGCTTATACAGATTGCACTGCTGCGCCCATCAACGATCATTGTCGCAGACCAGGTTATTGATGCCGACGTCATCAACCAATGGCGTATATCCCACCCATTTGGCGAACTCTATTTGGTCCGCAGAGGTACAAGCCTGGATAAGATCCGATTGGATCTGTGCGAGCGCAACAATGTTCGAGTGATTAACACGCCAGGGGTCAATTCGCCGCATGTTGCTGCCTATATTGCGCACTGGCTGACGCTGGCCGATGGCTCCTTGCCCCATGACATCTGTGTACTGGGATACGGCAATGTAGGGAAAGAGCTTGTTAAGTTGTTGCTTGCTCGAGATCCGGATGTTCGGATTAAGGTGTTGGGTCGACGCGATCGAGTGCCGGACAGTTTCGGGAAAGCCTCTTCCGATTGTAGGGTTTCATTGGTTGACGACTGGCTTGAGGCGCTCGAGGGGGCCAATGCAGTCGCCCTATGCTTATCCCTGAATGATGAATCCATTTATCGCATTGATCGGACCCTCATTCAGTGCCTGCACAGAAAGGCTCGCCTTGTCTGTGTCGCCAAGCCGGATGTCTTTAGCGACGATGCGTTGCAGACCCTGGCAGTCTCCGAAGATATCCAGCTCATATTGGACTACGGCCCCAGGACACTGGATGCGTTTCGGGTGCGCACACAAGCGCTCGGCTGCAGTGTCTCCACGTGGTACAAGCCGGCGACGCTGACGACACAGGCGGCCACCACCGAAGCCTGCCATTGCGACCTCGACTATGCGGTCTCGGTGCAACTGAGCTTGATGGCCTTGCGCGGCCTTGTCCGGCGCAAACTCGCACACTCATTGGCGATCCCCTCTCGGCAAGCCGATGCCGGTGCGCCGCGTGTGTCGATCATCGGCAGAGGTATCAACGGGCTGCTCCAAGCCGTGATGTTCCGCCTGGCAAATTATCAGGTCACGGTTTATGGAGGAAATCAGCAGCGCGATGGTGCCAGTCACAAGCAGGTGAACATGCGTCATCTGTCAGCAACGGAGACGACTGCAAAACCGCTGCCTAACGATTACCTGACTCCCGCAAATCAGTACCTGGCCATTGAGTGCAATCGCGCAGGCATCGAGCTGTTTGAAAAATTCCTGGCCGACAACCCATCGCTGGCACGATTTGCACGATCGCGAATTGTACGAGCCTATGTGGACGACTCCAGTGGCACGGAGGCCGCGATCCGCGAGCAACGGGATATTGAAAACAGGCCTTGGCCGAGTGGCAAGCCGGGGCGAGAGCTTGCAGAGATCAGTCAGCTGCAATTCCAGGCAATGTATGGAGTTCCCGAGGTCGGGCGGGCGATTGAGGTGTCGGGCTACGATCTGGAATTTATCCATTTAATGGATGAGATGGTGACGCTTTTGCAGCGCTCAGGGGTTGAGTTCCTGCCACGGCACCTGAGTCCGGTCCAAATTGCCGATCTGAGTAGAGAGCACTTTGTCGTCACGGCCATGGGGGTGGACGAGCCAGAGGTCATCCCGATCATTGGCTGGTTTTTCAAGCTGCGCGCCGTTGATGATGAAGGTGTCGACATGCGCGGACTCAAGCTGCAGTACGACCTGCCAATCGGCGTCATGAATTGCCGCCTGGACGGGAACTGCATCCTTGTCTCCGCCGGGCAGGTGCCGCCCGATTCGACGCCGCAGTACAAGGAGCAGATACGGGCGGCGTGCCTGGCTGCCGTTTCTCGACACTTTCCAAAGTCCTGCAGCCGTGCGATCGAACGTGGCGACTTGCAACAAATCGAATGTGCCAGGCCCGGCACCGCAGATGGACTTTCAATCGTGCATTGGTCCGCCTACAACCGCATTGTCGCGGGGGCAACTTATGCCGGGGGCACCACGCAGGGATTGGTATGGGCCTCTTTGGTCCAGGAAGTCATCCAGGCCAGAGCGCCGGCGGTTTCGGCAATGTGGGAATAAAAAAACGGGTGCGACATCCGACGTCGCACCCGCTGAAGAAAGCTTCTTTCAACTGTTTTTTCAGATCGCCCGAGCCGCAACAGCCTCCGGACGACGGGACAGCAAGCTCACCAGCACAAAACTCACCAGGCCCACACCCAGGCTGTAGTAGATCGGCGTATTGGCGTCCAAACCATCCTTGATCATGAACACCAACGCGGTCACAAAACCCAGGGTCATGGAGGTGATCGCCCCGGAAGTCGTCGCACGCTTCCAGAAAATCGCCCCGATCAGCGGGATCAACATGCCGCCCACCAACAGGTTGTACGCCAGGGTCAGTGCGCTGATCACATCACTCACCACCAGCGCGATACCCAACACAGCGATACCGGTCAGCAAGGTAAACAGACGGTTGATCTTCAAGCTTGACTGCTTGCCACCACGCAGGCGCGGCAGCAGGTCTTCGGTCAATACGGTGGAAGCGGCGAGCAAGCCGGCGCTGGCGGTGGACATCATCGCAGCCAGTGCAGCGGCGATCACCAGGCCGCGGATACCGTCGGGCAGCGAGACTTTGACGATGGCGGCGAACGCATTGTTGACGTTGTCCAGGTCCGGGATCAGTACGTGGGCGGCCATGCCGATCAGCGCACAGGCCAGGCCGTAGAGGATGCAGTAGAAACCGGCGAAGGTGCCTGCGTACTGGGCGACCTTTTCGTCACGGGCGGTGAACACCCGTTGCCAGATGTCCTGGCCGATCAGGATGCCGAAGAAGTAGATCATGAAGTAGGTGATGATGGTGTCCCAGCCGATTTCAGTGAAGCTGAAATTCGACGCGGGCAGCTTGGCCACCAATTCATCCCAACCGCCGACGCGGTACAGGCAGATTGGTAGCAGGATAAACATCAGGCCGACCGTCTTGATCACGAACTGCACGATGTCGGTCAGGGTCAGCGACCACATGCCGCCAATGGTCGAGTACACCACCACCACGCCACCGCCTACCAATACCGACATCCAGAAGGGCAGGTCGAACAACACTTGCAGCACGGTGCCGATGGCCAGGATCGAGGTCACGCCGATCATCAGCGCGTAGGCCAGCATGATCACCGCACTGGCCTGGCGGGCCATGGGGTTGTAGCGTTTCTCCAGGACCTGGGTCACGGTGAAGATTTTCAGCTTCAGCAGCGGCTTGGCCAGGAACAGGTTCAGCGCAATGATCCCCGCGCCCAGCGCGGCGCACAGCCAGAAACCGGAAATACCATGTACATAGCCAAGGCGCACGGTGCCGACGGTGGACGCACCGCCCAGCACCGTGGCAGCCATGGTGCCCATGTACAGCGTCGGGCCGAGGTTGCGGCCGGCCACCAGGTAGTCTTCATGGGTCTTGGCGCGGCGCATGCCGTAGTAGCCGAGCACCAGCATGCCGGCGGCGTAGATTAGGACGACGAATAGATCTAAGGCCATGACGGCGAGTCTCCGATTATCTTTTTTATGTGGGGCTAAAGGGGGCTGTGTGGCGAGGGAGCGTGCTCCCGCTGGGCTGCATTGCAGCCCCAATCCATTCCACGCAATTCATCAGGCGGCCTCGCGACTGCTGCGCAGTCGAACGGGAGCAGGCTCCCTCGCCACAGTCGGTCCGTAGACGGCAGCCGGTTCAGGGAACACGCGAAGCAGTGTCAGGTACACCAGCGAGGCCAGGCCCAGGGTCACCGGCAAGCTGATGTCGATGCCGTCGGCGAGGTTGCCCAGCGGCCCGACAAACTGCCCCGGCAGGTTGACGAAGCACAGGCCCACCAGCGCACTCGGGATCCAGGCCCCCAGGCCGCGCCAGTTCCAGCCATGGCTGAACCAGTAGCGCCCGCCGGTTTCGCCGCGAGTGAACACTTGCAGGTCATCCGGGCAGTAGTAACCCCGGCGCACGATCAGGCCGATGATCATCATCACCATCCACGGCGTGGTGCAGGTGATGATCAGCACGGCGAAGGTCGACACGCTCTGCACCAGGTTGGCGGCGAAACGTCCGATAAAGATGAAGGCAATCGACATCACCCCGATCAGCAGCGTCGCCTTGACCCGGGACAGCAGGCGCGGGAATACGCTGGACATGTCCAGGCCGGTGCCATACAGCGAGGTGGTGCCGGTGGACATGCCGCCGATCACCGCGATCAGGCACACCGGCAGGAAGAACCAGCTCGGTGCCACCGCCAGCAGGCCGCCGACATAGTTGTTGGCCGCGATGTAGTCCGGTGCCTTGACTGCCACGATGGTCGCGGTGGCCAAGCCGAACAGGAACGGGATCAAGGTGGCGATCTGCGCGAACACCACCGCCAGCATGATCCGCATCTTCGAGGTTTCCCGCGGGATGTAGCGCGACCAGTCGCCGAGGAACGCGCCGAAGGAAATCGGGTTGCTCATGGCCACCAGTGCTGCACCGATAAACGCCGCCCAGAAGCCGGTCTGGCCGAGGGCAACGGTGCCGGCGAAGTGGCTGTCGAACGCCGGCGCGAAGGCGAAGATCCCCAGCAGGAACAGCAGGCTCGCCGCCCACACTGCGATGCGGTTGACCCACAGCATGAAGCGAAAGCCGTAGATGCACACCGTCAGTACCAGAATGGCGAACACGCCGTAGGCCAGGCCCAGGGTCAGGTCGGTTTCCGGCAAGCCCACCAGACGTTTCGCACCGCCCACCAGTGCATCGCCTGAACTCCACACCGACAGTGAAAAGAACGCGATAGCGGTCAGCAGCGACAGGAACGAGCCGACAATCCGCCCGTGCACACCAAAGTGCGCACCGGAAGACACGGCGTTGTTGGTGCCATTGATCGGACCGAACAGACCCATGGGGGCGAGGATCACCGCACCCACCAGCACGCCCAGCACAATCGCCCAGACGCCGGCCTGGAACGACAAGCCAAACAGCACCGGAAAGCTCCCCAGCACGGCGGTGGCGAAGGTGTTGGCACCGCCGAAAATCAGGCGAAACAAATCCTTCGGCCCGGCGGTACGTTCGTGGTCCGGGATCTGTTCGACGCCGTTGGTTTCTATGTTGCGAATACTGTTTTCGTTGTTTTTATTATTCATGATCTGCTCCGATCACATTGGCTAATGGGGCGGCAGCCCTTCCGGCATAGCGGACAAATGTTCGTGACAGGCCAGCCACAGGCCTTCTTTTTGTTGTGTGCGAACCCCTTGCCGCTTGAAGACAATGGTCTCGCGTTCCTGGCTAAAGAATTGCTCCCCGTTCATGCGCAGCTCGGTGGCCACGTCATGCACAAATACCGCGACGTCACCGTGCAGGCTGACGAAAGCGTTGCTTGAGGTGCAGGAAAGCACCTCAAATCCCTCGTCCCGGCGCCAGCTGTCCCACAACACCTGGTAGGCATCGCGACTCAGCAGCGGCTGGGGGAGGGTGTAGAACACGAAGCTGGCGTCGGCACTGAACGCACCGAAGTAGGCGTCGCGATCATTGCGGGCGAAGGCCGACACCAGGTCGGCCGCGGCTTTTAATACCTCGGCCTGGGCGCTCATCAGCGGTGCGCCACGCCCGGCAATACGCAGAGCATTTCGTACAGCAGGTTGGCGCCCAGCAGCGAGGTGTTGCCGGTGGTGTCGTACGGCGGCGAAACTTCTACCAGGTCGCAACCAATCAGATCCAGGCCTTGGCAGCCGCGGATGATTTCAATCGCCTGGATCGTGGTCAAGCCACCGATTTCCGGGGTGCCGGTGCCGGGCGCCCAGGCTGGGTCGATGCCGTCGATGTCGAAGCTCAGGTACACCGGGCCACCGCCGACTTTCTCGCGCACTTCAGCCATCAGGGGCGCCAGCGAGTGATGCCAGCATTCTTCGGCCTGGACCACACGGAAGCCCTGTTTGCGGCTCCAGTTGAAGTCTTCGGCGGTGTAGCCCTGGGCGCGCAGGCCGATTTGCACCACGCGGTCGCAATCCAGCAAGCCTTCTTCCACCGCGCGGCGGAAGGTGGTGCCGTGGGCGATTTTCTCGCCGAACATGTGGTCGTTGACGTCAGCGTGGGCATCGATGTGCACCAGCCCGACCTTGCCGTGTTTCTTGTGGATCGCCCGCAGGATCGGCAGGGTGATGGTGTGGTCGCCACCCAGGGTCATCGGGATCACATTGTGTTCGAGGATCTCGTCGTAGGCTTCTTCGATGATGCGTACGGCGTCCAGCAGGTTGAAGGTGTTGATCGCCACGTCGCCGATGTCGGCAACCGACAGCGAGTCAAACGGCGCGGCTCCGGTGGCCATGTTGTAAGGGCGGATCATCACCGATTCGGCGCGAATTTCCCGCGGCCCGAAACGGGTGCCGGCACGCAGGGAGGTGCCGATGTCCAGGGGCACGCCGACGAAGGCGGCATCCAGGCCCTTGGCCGATTGCAGATGGGGAAGACGCATCATGGTGGCGATGCCGGCGAAGCGCGGCATTTCGTTGCCGCCCAGTGGTTGGTGGAAAATCTTGTCCACGGGATTGCCTCATCGTTTTGTTTATTAGAAGCCGATTCTGCGAAATGCATGGGAAGGGAAGAATCGGCAGGGGCAAATACTTAGTTCAGATTTTTCTAAACTAATGCCTGAGGTAAACTCGGTTCAAATGTGGGAGCGGGCTTGCTCGCGAATACGGTGTGTCAGTCACGGAGGGTTCGATTGATCCACCGCATTCGCGAGCAAGCCCGCTCCCACAGGTTTTATGTTTGCCTCTGGAGAGCCCATGGCCAACGCCTTGCCCGACCTGAAACTCCTGCGCATCTTCGTCAGCGTCGTGCGGCACCAGGGTTTCGCCAATGCCCAGCACGAACTCAACCTGTCGACCTCGGCCATCAGCACTTACATGAGCCAGCTGGAAGCCGCGTTGGGCCTGGTGCTGTGCCATCGCGGGCGGGGCGGGTTCAGCCTCACCAGCAAGGGCGAGTTGTTCCATCAGGAAACCCTGCGCCTGCTGGGCGAGCTGGAAGGCTTCGAGCAATACGCCGCCGCGCTCAAAGGCGAACTGCGCGGCACCCTGAAACTCGGCGTACTCGACTCCACCGTCAGCGACAAGGCCTTGCCGTTTGCCGAAGTGATCGGCGCCTACAGTCAGGAACACCCGGCGGTGCATTTGCACCTGTCGGTGATGAGTCCTTACGAGTTGCAACTCGGCGTCCAGGATAATCGCCTGGACCTGGCCATCGGTGCGTTTTCCAACCGGATGAGCGGGCTGATCTATATGCCGCTGTACCGCGAACAGCACTGGCTGTATTGCAGCACCCGTCACCCATTGTTCAACGAGCGGCGCATTCCCGAACAAGTCATCACCCAGCAACGCATGGTCGGTCGTGGTTACTGGAGCCAGGCCGAACTGGCGCGTCACGGCTTCAAGCACAGCGCCGCCACGGTGGAAAGTATGGAGGCGCAATTGATCCTGGTGCTGTCCGGCGCCTACATCGGCTACCTCCCGGAGCACTACGCCCAGGCCTGGGCCGACAAAGGGGATTTGCGGGTACTGCTGCCGGCAACCTTTGGTTACCAGGCGCCGTTCTCGATGATCATGCGCCGGGGCCGCAGCCGCGAACCCCTGATCCAGACCTTCCGCGATTTACTCAAAGCCCAGCTCAACCAGGCCTGAAAACCCATGTCCAGACCCCAATGCTCCCGCTGCCTGCGGCCCACCACTCACTGCCTGTGCGCGCTGATTCCCCGGCTGGATAGCCGAACCCGGGTGTTGCTGTTGCAGCATCCGAGTGAGGTCAATCACGCCTTGAATACCGCGCGGTTGGCGGCGCTGGGCTTGGTGAATGCGCAGTTGGTGGTGGGGGAGGTGTTTGAGGATTTGCAGGCGTTGTTGAATCCGCCGGGTTATCAGGCGCGTCTGTTGTTTCCGGATGAAAATGCCCAACCCTTGCAGGCCTATACGCCATCCGACGAACCGTTGCTGTTGGTGGTGCCGGACGGTACCTGGCGCAAGGCGCGCAAGTTGCTGCACCTCAATCCTTTATTGGCGGCGCTGCCTCGGGTGACGCTGGCGGAAGGCGCCGTGTCCCGTTATCGGCTGCGCAAGGCACCGGGGCCCGGAGCGTTGTCGACGGTGGAGGCCATCGTGCAGGCGTTGCAGGTGCTTGAAGCGCCCACCTCATTTGAGCCGCTGCTGAAACCGTTCGAGGCATTGATCGAAGGACAGATTGCCGCGATGGGCGATGAAGTGTTCCAGAGAAACCACGGCCCCGCCTGACTTATTCCATTAAGCGATAAGCACCACACTTTGCGTGATATGGCCCGCCAGCCTTTCCCGGTATGATAGTCGCCCCCGCAGTCTGGATTGCGAATACGCCATGACCTTGCAGTACCCCACCATCGCCGATTGCGTCGGCAACACCCCGCTGGTCCGCTTGCAGCGCCTGCCGGGCAACACCAGCAATACCTTGTTGCTCAAGCTCGAAGGGAACAACCCGGCCGGCTCGGTCAAGGACCGCCCGGCGTTGTCGATGATCACCCGCGCCGAGTTGCGTGGGCAGATCAAGCCCGGCGACACCCTGATCGAAGCCACCTCCGGTAACACCGGGATTGCCCTGGCCATGGCCGCGGCGATCAAGGGCTACAAGATGGTCCTGATCATGCCCGACAACGGCAGCGCCGAGCGCAAGGCGGCGATGACCGCCTACGGCGCCGAGTTGATCCTGGTCACCCAGGAAGAAGGCATGGAAGGCGCCCGCGACCTCGCCGAGCGTATGGCTGCCGAAGGCCGTGGCCTGGTGCTGGACCAGTTCGCCAACGGCGACAACCCCGAGGCGCACTACACCACCACTGGCCCGGAAATCTGGCGCCAGACCCAGGGCACCATCACTCACTTCGTGAGTTCGATGGGCACCACCGGCACCATCATGGGCAATTCGCGCTACCTCAAGGAGCAGAATCCCGAGATCCAGATCGTCGGCCTGCAACCGATGGAAGGCGCAGCGATCCCGGGGATCCGTCGTTGGCCCGAGGAGTACTTGCCGAAGATCTACAACGCGGCTCGCGTCGATCGCATCATCGACATGGCCCAGCGTGAAGCCGAAGACACCACCCGCCGCCTGGCCCGTGAAGAAGGCATCTTCTGCGGCGTGTCGTCCGGTGGCGCGGTGGCCGGGATGTTGCGCTTGTCCCAGGAGTTGGAAAACGCGGTGATCGTCGCGATCATCTGTGACCGTGGCGACCGTTACCTGTCGACCGGCATTTTCGACGCGCCCAACTGATGGCCAAGCACGAGAGAGGCCTGCGCTTCCAACCGACGGGCGGCAGCCGGGCCCCACAGATTCCCGTAGGCAAGAAGCAGCGCCTGACCATCGAGCGCCTGGCCAACGACGGCCGCGGCATTGTGTTCTTTGAAGGCCGCACCTGGTTTGTCGTGGGTGCGCTGGCCGGCGAAGAGGTGGAAGCGCGGGTGTTGGGCGCCCACGGCAAAGTGGTCGAGGCGCGCACCGAGCGCGTATTTACCGCCAGCGAACTGCGCCGTCCGGCACCCTGTGTGCACGCCGGCCGTTGCGGCGGTTGCAGCCTGCAACACTTGCCCCATGACGAACAACTCGCCCTGAAACAGCGCATGCTCGCCGAGCAATTATCCCGTGTGGCAGGTGTCGAACCCCAGGAGTGGGCCGCGCCTTTGAGTGGGCCGGAATTCGGTTATCGCCGCCGCGCCCGCGTGGCCGTGCGCTGGGATGCCAAGGCGAAGAAACTTGAAGTCGGCTTTCGTGCCGTGGCCAGCCAGGACATCGTCGCCATCGACGATTGCCCGGTGCTGGTACAGGCCTTGCAACCGATCATGCAGCGTTTGCCCAACATGCTGCGGCGCTTGAGCAAGCCTCAGGCGTTGGGGCATGTGGAATTATTCAGTGGTTCGTCGATTGCCGTGTTGTTGCGACACATGGCGCCCTTGTCCGAAGCGGACCTGACGATCCTGCAGGAATTTTGCACGTTCCATGAAGCCCAACTGTGGCTGCATGGCGAGGGCCAGCCGCAACCGGTCGAACCAGACCAGGCCTTGGGCTATCGTCTGGAACCGTGGGATTTGCAGTTGGCGTACCGCCCGGGAGACTTTGTGCAGGTCAACGCCGGGGTCAACCAGGCGATGGTCGCCCAGGCGCTGGATTGGCTGGCGCCAAAGCCCGACGAGCGGGTGCTGGATTTGTTTTGTGGCTTGGGCAACTTCGCCTTGCCGCTGGCCCGCCAAGTGCGGGAAGTGGTGGCGGTGGAAGGCGTGCAGGCCATGGTGGACCGGGCGGCACAGAATGCCGTCAGCAATAATTTGCATAATGTTCAGTTTTTTCAGGCCGATTTGTCCCAGCCTTTGACCGACGCGGAATGGGCCAAACAGGGCTTTTCTGCGGTACTCTTGGACCCACCCCGCGATGGTGCCCTGGAGGTTGTGCGCAAGCTCGCTACCCTGGGGGCTGATCGCCTGGTGTATGTGTCCTGCAATCCGGCAACGCTGGCGCGGGACACGGTCGAGTTGGTCAAGCAAGGCTACCGGCTAAAACGTGCCGGGATCCTCGACATGTTTCCCCAGACGGCCCATGTCGAGGCCATGGCGTTATTTGAAGCGGGCTAGGATGCCCGTTTAATCCGACTGGCCTGCATCTCCTGGGCCTGTGACCTGCCAGGGAGCGTGCACAAGCTTTTTTTGTAAAGCAGGTCAGCGATGATTTTGACGCACTAAAAGGTGCGTCGTAGGGAAGGTAAGCAAGATGGTACAGGTGAGAGCACACCAGCCGATCAACACCGACGGCAGTATCAATCTCGAGGCATGGCTGGATCATGCCATCAGTGTCGACCCGGCACTGGACCGTGAAGCCTTGAAAGCAGCCTGCGAGTTCGCTCGTGAGTCTGAGCAGCAAGACAATGCGGCGAAGAACCTGTGGGCCGAAGGCACTTCAAGCTTTCGCACCGGGTTGGAAATCGCCGAGATCCTCGCCGATCTCAAGCTCGATCAGGATTCGCTGATCGCGGCGGTGCTGTATCGCGGCGTGCGTGAGGGGCATATTCAACTGCCCACCGTCAGCCAGCGTTTCGGCACCGTGGTGGCCAAGCTGATCGACGGCGTGCTGCGCATGGCGGCGATCAGTGCCAGCCTCAGCCCGCGCCAGTCGATGGTGCTGGGCACCCAGGGCCAGGTGGAAAACCTGCGCAAGATGCTGGTGGCGATGGTCGACGACGTGCGCGTCGCCTTGATCAAGCTGGCCGAGCGTACCTGCGCGATTCGGGCGGTGAAAACCGCCGACGACGAAAAGCGCAACCGCGTCGCCCGCGAGGTGTTCGACATCTACGCGCCGCTGGCCCACCGCCTGGGCATCGGCCATATCAAGTGGGAACTGGAGGACTTGTCCTTCCGTTACCTCGAACCCGATCAATACAAACAGATTGCCACGCTGCTCCATGAGCGGCGGCTGGACCGTGAGCGCTTTATCGCCGACGTGATGAGCCAGTTACGCACGGAATTGCAGGCCACCGGGGTTGAAGCCGACATCAGCGGCCGGGCCAAACACATCTATTCCATCTGGCGCAAAATGCAGCGCAAGGGCCTGGCCTTCAGCCAGATCTACGACGTGCGCGCCGTGCGTGTGCTGGTGCCGGAAATGCGCGACTGCTACACCGCGCTGGGTATCGTGCACACGCTGTGGCGGCACATCCCCAAGGAATTCGACGACTACATCGCCAACCCCAAGGAAAACGGTTACCGCTCATTGCACACGGCAGTGATCGGCCCCGAGGGCAAGGTGCTGGAAGTACAGATCCGCACCCACGCGATGCACGAAGAGGCGGAGCTGGGCGTATGCGCTCACTGGCGCTACAAGGGCACCGACGTCAAGGCCGGGTCGAACCAGTACGAAGAGAAAATCTCCTGGTTGCGCCAGGTGCTGGAGTGGCACGAAGAGCTGGGCGACATCGGCGGTTTGGCCGACCAGCTGCGGGTGGATATCGAACCTGACCGGGTCTACATCTTCACCCCCGACGGCCACGCGATCGACCTGCCCAAGGGCGCCACACCGCTGGATTTTGCGTACCGGGTGCACACCGAGATCGGCCACAACTGCCGTGGCGCCAAGATCAACGGGCGCATCGTGCCGCTCAACTACAGCCTGCAGACCGGTGAACAGGTCGAGATCATTACCAGCAAGCACGGTACGCCGAGCCGCGACTGGCTAAACCCGAACCTGGGCTACATCACCACGTCCAGGGCGCGGGCGAAGATCGTCCACTGGTTCAAATTGCAGGCGCGCGACCAGAACGTCGCCGCCGGCAAGACCTTGCTCGAGCGCGAATTGGCACGCCTGGGCCTGCCGCAGGTGGACTTCGACAAGCTGGCCGAAAAGGCCAACATGAAGATCGCCGAAGACATGTTCGCCGCCCTCGGTGCCGGCGATCTGCGCCTGGCGCAGTTGGTCAACCTGGCCCAGCAACTGGTTGAGCCGGAGCGTGGCAGCGAGCAGCTGGAACTGATTCCACGCAAGGCCACCGGCTACAAGCCGGGCAAGCGGGGCGATATCCAGATCCAGGGCGTCGGCAACCTGATGACGCAAATGGCCGGCTGCTGCCAGCCATTGCCGGGCGACGCCATCGTCGGTTACATCACTCAGGGCCGCGGGGTGAGCATTCACCGCCAGGACTGTGCCTCGGTGTTGCAACTGGGCGGGCGCGAGCCGGAGCGGATCATCCAGGTCAGTTGGGGCCCGGTGCCGGTGTTGACCTATCCGGTGGACATCATCATTCGTGCCTACGACCGTTCCGGGCTGCTGCGTGATGTGTCGCAGGTGCTGCTCAATGAGCGGATCAACGTGCTGGCGGTCAACACCCGCTCGAACAAAGAGGACAACACGGCGCTGATGTCCCTGACCATCGAGATTCCGGGGCTGGACGCGTTGGGTCGGTTGCTGGGGCGTATTTCCCAGTTGCCGAACATTATTGAGACCCGGCGTAATCGCACGCCATGAGTAGCTGGATGAGCGCGGACTGAAATGTGGGAGCGGGCTTGCTCGCGAAGGCGATGTGTCTGTCAAATATCAGGCAACTGACACGACGCCTTCGCGAGCAAGCCCGCTCCCACATTTGATCCTCAGCGTTCCCACTTCTGCGGAAAGAGACTGATGTATTCACTTGAAGACCTGCTGCACCTGATGAACCGCCTGCGCGACCCGCAATACGGTTGCCCGTGGGACATCAAGCAAACCTACGCCACCATCGTCCCCCACACCCTGGAAGAAGCCTACGAAGTCGCCGATGCGATCGAGCGCGGGGATTTTGATCACCTGCAAGGTGAGCTGGGCGACCTGTTGTTCCAGGTGGTGTATTACAGCCAGCTGGCGCGGGAAGAAGGGCGCTTCGAATTCGCCGGGGTGATCGACAGCATTACCCGCAAGTTGATTCGCCGTCACCCGCATGTGTTTCCCACGGGAGACTTGTACGCGCCGCTGGATATTCCGCAGCTGAGCGAAGAGCAGGTCAAGCAGCGT
Source organism: Pseudomonas sp. G5001 (assembly GCF_013385475.1). NCBI lineage: Bacteria > Pseudomonadati > Pseudomonadota > Gammaproteobacteria > Pseudomonadales > Pseudomonadaceae > Pseudomonas > Pseudomonas sp. G5001. Next base: position 17,094 of record NZ_JACAPZ010000029.1, on the reverse strand, counting down.
TGGGAAGAAATAAAGGCCGAGGAGCGTGCGGAAAAGTCCGACGTCCCACAGCAGTTATCCCTGCTGGATGATGTGCCCACGGCCTTGCCGGCGCTTTCCCGCGCCGCCAAATTGCAAAAGCGTGCCGGGCAGGTGGGTTTCGACTGGCCGGCCGCGTTGCCCGTGGTGGATAACGTGCGCGAAGAGCTGGATGAAGTGCTCGAAGCCATGGCCGATAACGACCCGGCCGCCATCGCCGATGAAGTAGGTGACCTGCTGTTTGCGGCGGTCAACCTGGCCCGTCACCTCCAGGTCGACCCGGAAGCAGCCTTGCGTTTAGCCAACGCTAAATTCGAACGACGTTTCCGATTTATCGAACAGGCATTGCGCGAGACCCACCGTCCCATAGAAGATTGCACCCTCGAAGAGTTGGACGCCCTGTGGGGCGAAGCCAAACGCCAGGAAAAGAATCTGTCCAGCTGCGGCTGAGCCGTTGCCCAAGTGAGTAAGCACCATGAGCATTTCCCTTCGCGACCAGTTGCTCAAAGCAGGCCTGGTCAACCAAAAGCAGGCCAAGCAGGTCGGCAAAGAGAAACAGAAACAGCAGCGCCTGGTGCATAAAGGCCAGGCCGAAGCGGACGATAGCCAGGCGCGCCTGGCCATCCAGGCGCATGCCGAAAAGGTCAAGCGCGACCAGGAGCTGAACCGTCAGCAGCAGGAAAAAGCCGAGGCCAAGGCCCGCGTTGCGCAGGTCAAGCAATTGATCGAAACCTCGCGCCTGCCCAAGCTGACCACCGAGGACTACTACAACTTCGTGGACGACAAGAAGGTCAAGCGCCTGTCGGTCAACACGCTGATGCGTAACAAGCTGAGCAACGGCTCCCTGGCGATCGTGCACCACGGTGGCGGTTACGAGGTGATCCCGCGCGAAGCCGCGCTGAAGATCCAGGAGCGGGCGCCGGAGCGCATCGTCCAGATGAACGTGCTGACCGAAAGCCAGGTGCCGGATGAGGACGATCCGTACGCCGCCTACCAGATCCCTGATGACCTGATGTGGTAATGCGTTAGAAACTCCATTGTGGCAAGGGAGCTTATTGTGGTGAGTGAGCTTGTTGTGGCGAGGCAGCTTGCTGTGGCGAGGGAGCTTGCTCCCGCTGGGGCGCGAAGCGCCCCCAAAATCCCAATCCCAACCCCAAAAACACAAACCCCGCTCAAAAGGCGGGGTTTGTGTTTATAGACACTCCAGCTGCGTGGGGCTGGTTATCTACAGGATTTCAGAGTTTCAGGAGCTTTGCGCCTGGCGTTTCATCTCAAGGGTCTCGAGCTCGTTTTTATAATTATGAGCTTCGGCCTCGTCGTGAAACATGCCGACCAGCAGGTCTTGCTGGTGTACATCCCAGATGTGAATCCCGTGGGCTACTGCTTCGTGGGACATATGTTCATCGTCGCGTTCAGTTACTTTTACAGTCATCTGCTTGCTCCAATCTCTGGTTGATCTGCGGCAAGGCGTCGCAGGCCTTTGTTATATGATTTGTTAGCTTGCTAAGTAAATAACCAGGAATTGCAACACACCTTTACAGAAACTGGAGTAATCCCGCGAGCCCACGGAAACCGCGACATTGCGTCGCAGGGCGCTGAGTTTTATGACAAAAGTTTCATGTTGGCGTCAGGCGGCAGGCGAAAAAAAGCCCCGCGTACGCGAGGCTCTTTCATTGCGCAGAGGATCAGCTGCCTTTGACAGCCTTGCCGTCAACGGTACCGTCTTGCAGCATGATGTTGTATTCCTTGCCGTCAGTCTCGACCTGGCGCAGGGCAACCAGGATGCCGCCCCAGTCCTTGGCAAACCACATTTGGGTAATGCGCTTGCTTTGAGTCGGGTCACGCACGCGCTCGACCTTGATCGCATCGATGGAGCCGGCTTTGGTCTGGACCTTTTCCGGGCCGATCACGCGGAAGTCGTAGGTATCGACATCAGTGCCTTCGACGACGTTGTAGCTCATGCTTTTCTTGCCGGCTGCCACATCGCGCTGCAATGCCAACTGGTAGGTCGACTTGTCGAGCATGCCGCTTTGAAGGGCCACGTTGACCGGGTCCTTGTTTTCAAAGCCGGTGACTTTCTTGGCCGTCTGATCGAAGTCGAGGTTGATCTTCTTCGTCTTGCCCAGGCCACCGCGTTCGAAGGTGTAGCTCACCGGTTGCAGGGCGTCTTTGTCGAAGCGGATCACGCTGGTTTCAGTCAGGCTGGCGATCATCATGGAAGCCTTGAAATTCAAGGTCCAGCTGCCGTTGTCATTCTTGGTCAGGCTGCGTTCTGCCGAACCACTCATGGGCAACTGTTTCCAGTCGGCGGTGTAGCTGGCGGAGAAAGGGTGAAGGTCTGCCGCTTGCACGGCAGGCAAGGCGAACAGCGCAAAAGCGAAGAGCAGGGCGCGACGCATAAAGTCTCCTAGGTTCGAATCAAGTGGCCGCTGGCCGCAAGTAACTGACCGTCCAATAATGCACCGTGGTCGCCAAGAATCAACCGTCCCTCAGCGAACCAGCGAACAGCCAGCGGGTAAATCCTGTGTTCCTGGGCGTGAACCCGTTGCGCAAGCGTCTGCGCAGAGTCCGCAGACTCTACCGGAACTACTGCCTGTACGACCAGAGGCCCGCCATCGAGTTCCTCGGTGACAAAGTGCACGCTGCAGCCGTGCTCGGTGTCGCCGGCCTCCAGGGCACGCTGGTGGGTGTGTAACCCTTTGTATTTTGGCAGCAGGGACGGGTGGATATTCAGCAGACGCCCGTTGTAGTGACGCACGAAGTCAGCGCTGAGAATGCGCATGAAGCCGGCCAGTACCACGAGTTTGGGGTTGAAGGCGTCGATCAGTTCGATCAAGGCGCTGTCGAAGGCCTCGCGGCCTTCAAAAGCCTTGTGATCCAGGGAGCGGGTGTCGATACCTGCGTCCCTGGCGCGTTGCAGGCCGTAGGCGTCGCTGCGGTTGGAAATCACCGCAGCGATGCGCACCGGGCTGTCGCCGGCGCGCGTGCTGTCGATCAGGGCCTGCAAGTTACTGCCGGTGCCGGAGAGCAGCACCACGACATCACAGGTTGCAGGCATCAGTGCGCCTTAAGGTTCTTCAGTTCAACCTGAGCCGCGCCTTCAGGGGCGGTAGCGATCTGGCCGATGACCCAAGGCTGTTCGCCGGCTTCACGCAATACGTTCAGCGCGCTTTCAACGTGCTCTTGAGCCACGCAGATGACCATGCCCACGCCGCAGTTCAGCACGCGGTGCATCTCGGTTTCGTTGACGTTGCCTTTCTCTTGCAGCCAGTCGAAGACTGCCGGGCGCTGCCAGCTGGCCACGTCGACAATCGCCTGGGCGCCTTTAGGCAGTACGCGCGGGATGTTGTCCAGCAGGCCGCCACCGGTGATGTGGGCCATGGCCTTGACCGCGCCGGTGTCCTTGATCAGCTTGAGCAACGGCTTCACGTAGATGCGGGTCGGGGCCATCAGCAGGTCGGTCAAGGGCTTGCCGTCGAGCTGGATGGTTTCGATGTCGGCGCCGGACACTTCGATGATCTTGCGGATCAGCGAGTAGCCGTTGGAGTGCGGGCCGGACGATGGCAGGGCCAGCAGGGCGTCACCGGCAGCCACCTTGGAACCGTCGATGATTTCGGATTTTTCGACAACACCGACGCAGAAACCGGCCAGGTCGTAGTCTTCGCCTTCGTACATGCCTGGCATTTCAGCGGTTTCGCCGCCGACCAGGGAGCAGCCGGACAGTTCGCAGCCAGCGCCAATGCCGGTGACCACCTGGGTAGCGGTCTCGACGTTGAGCTTGCCGGTGGCATAGTAGTCAAGGAAGAACAGCGGTTCGGCGCCGCACACCACCAGGTCGTTCACGCACATGGCAACCAGGTCGATGCCGATGCTGTCGTGCTTGTTCAGGTTCAGTGCCAGGCGCAGCTTGGTGCCTACACCGTCGGTGCCGGAGACCAATACAGGCTGCTTGTAGCCGGCCGGGATCTCGCAGAGGGCGCCAAAACCGCCCAGGCCGCCCATGACTTCGGGGCGCGCAGTGCGCTTGGCGACGCTCTTGATGCGTTCGACCAATGCTTCACCGGCGTCGATGTCTACACCGGCGTCCTTGTAGCTCAGGGAGGGTTGCTTGCTCATGATCCAGGCCTTTAGGGGGGATTCAGGGGTAACGACCGAATGCGGCGGGTGTACCGAAACCTGCAGTTTCAGCACGGCCTGCCATTGACGGTCTGCGAAGGCGCGCGATTTTATCAGGCTTGAGGGGCAGCGGCCATCCTCGGGCCGACGGGCAGGGGCAATAGCTGTTAAAAAAATCGCTAATCGAGTCGGTCACAGGCCCTATTAAGGTATAGCCTTTAACTCGCTATCGTTATGACAGTACAAAAACTTGCCGAGACCCTGTGAATGTTTTGCCGGTCGCTGTGGTCACAGCCTTGCTCAACAGTGTTCACGCGGTCTGTTCCAACCGCTTATTTGCCGTTCGGGAATCTTCTTTCATGGGTCTGAGTAAATATTTTTTTGTGGGCTGCTTGTCGTTGGTCAGCCTGGCGAGTCATGCCGAAACCCTCAATGGTCTCTATCAAGTGCTGGAGCCGGTCAGCAGTCAGTCTCCCCAGGAGCGCGACCAGGCGACCCAGCGTGCCCTGCAAACCCTGGTGATCCGCCTGACCGGCGACGCCAAGGCCGCCGATGGCCCGGGCCTGGCGGCGATCCGCAAAGACCCGCAACAAATCATCAGTCAGTATGGCTACGACGCCGGCCCGCCGGAAAGCCTGCAGGTGGATTTCGACCCGGTCAGCACCGACCGCGCGTTGCGTGGCGCGGGCCTGGCGCTGTGGGGCAGCAATCGGCCATCGATCCTCGGTTGGTGGCTGAACGACTCCGTGGAAGGCAGCAGCCTGGTCGGTGATGGCCAGGCCGTCGCCCAGCCGCTGCGCCGCGCGGCCCAGCACCGTGGTTTGCCGCTGCGTCTGCCATTGGGTGACCTGGACGAACAGATCGTCGCCACCGCCCCGAATCTTGAAAGCCCTGACGCCACACCGCTGCGCGCCGCGTCCGAGCGTTATGGTGCCGATGCCTTGCTGGCGGTGCATGCTCGCGAAGACGGCGGCCAATGGTCGGCCAAATGGCGCCTGTGGCTGGGGGATAAAAGCGAGCAGGGCACCGCCACCGGCACTGATACTGCCGCATTGGCTGACGCCGTGCTGCTGGCCGTCAGCGAACGCCTGGCACCACGCTTTGCGGTCAAGGCCGGCGCTGCCACCAGTGATCAGTTGCTGGAAGTGCAGGGCATGAATCTCGAGCATTACGCCGCCCTCGGCCATCTGCTGGAACCGTTCGGTGCCCAGCCAGTGCGCGTGGACGGCACTCGCATCGTTTATCGGGTGAATGGCAGCGCCGAGCAGCTGCGCACCCAGTTGAGCCTGGCCAAGTTGCAGGAAATCCCGGCAGGTGAAGCTCCGGCTCCACAGCCGGTGGTAGAAGGCGCGCAACCGGCACCGGTCGAGCCGACGCCGCAGCTACGTTTTCATTGGTAAGTGTTCTTCCTTCTTATATAGAAGCAGGAAGCAAATAACAGAGGGAGTGGTTTATGGCGGATACGCGTCGTTGGGTGTGGCTTGGCGGGATTGTCCTGCTGTGCGTTTTTGTGTTCCTGCTGCATTCGATCCTGACGCCGTTCCTGGTCGCGTTACTGCTGGCCTACCTGTTCGATCCGGTGGTGGATCGCCTGGAAAAGATCGGCCTGTCACGTACCTGGGGCGTGGTGGCGGTGTTTGCGTTGTTCACCTTGATCATCACGGCGCTGGTCCTGGTGCTGGTGCCGATGTTGGCCAAGCAGCTGTTCAAGCTCTATGAGCTGGCGCCGCAGATGCTCGACTGGCTGCAACACACGGCCATGCCGTGGGCGCAGGCCAAGCTGGGGCTGGCAGACGGCTTCTGGAAGTTCGACAAGGTCAAGGCGGCCATCAGCGAGCACATGGGCCAGACCACCGACATTGTCGGCGTGGTGCTGAGCCAGGCGACGGCGTCGAGCCTGGCGCTGATTGGCTGGCTGACCAACCTGGTGCTGATCCCGGTCGTGGCGTTCTACCTGCTGCGGGACTGGGACATCATGATGGCCAAGATCCGCGGCCTGCTGCCGCGCGACCGTGAGGAGCGCATTGTCTCCCTGGCCGAGGAGTGTCATGAGGTGCTCGGCGCCTTCGTCCGTGGCCAGTTGCTGGTGATGCTGGCGCTGGGGATCATCTACGCGGCGGGGTTGATGGCGATCGGCCTGGAACTGGGGCTGTTGATCGGCCTGATCGCCGGCCTGGCAGCCATCGTGCCTTATATGGGCTTCGTGATTGGTATCGGTGCGGCGCTGGTGGCCGGGTTGTTCCAGTTCCACGGCGACCTGTACCCGATGCTCGGGATTGTCGCGGTGTTCATGGTCGGCCAGGCCCTGGAAGGCATGGTGCTGACGCCGTTGCTGGTGGGCGACCGGATCGGCCTGCACCCGGTGGCGGTGATCTTTGCGATCCTGGCGGGCGGCGAGCTGTTCGGCTTTACCGGCATTCTGCTGGCACTGCCGGTGGCGGCGGTGATCATGGTGCTGGTGCGCCATGTGCACGACTTGTACAAGGACTCGGACATGTACGCCGGAACCGACGAACCGGAGTTATAACCGCAGCATCACAAACCCGGCTCAAGGCCGGGTTTGTCATTTATCGGCTCTGGCGTTTCGCCATTGCGTCAAACATTCCTCACCAAATCCAACAAGTTAACGCAAACCTTTGATTTTGCTTGTGGTCTGCTGCATTGTGCGCCCGGCGTCACGGGTATAAACTTTGCAAACTTTACACAGAGGTCACTAACGGTTCGATTGGAACCGTTCAGTCAGCATGAAACCGATTCAGCTGCCCCTAGGTGTGCGTCTGCGTGACGACGCCACCTTTATCAATTACTACCCAGGCGCCAATGCCGCTGCACTCGGCTATGTCGAGCGGCTCTGCGAAGCCGACGCCGGGTGGACCGAAAGCTTGATCTACCTCTGGGGCAAGCACGGCGTGGGGCGTACCCACTTGTTACAGGCCGCTTGCCTGCGCTTCGAACAGATGGGTGAACCGGCGGTGTACCTGCCGCTGGCGGAGCTGCTGGACCGCGGTATCGAGATCCTCGACAACCTTGAACAATACGAACTGGTCTGCCTGGACGATTTGCAGGCAGTGGCGGGGCGGGCAGATTGGGAAGAGGCATTGTTCCATCTGTTCAACCGCTTGCGTGACAGCGGCCGGCGCTTGTTGATTGCCGCCTCCACCTCGCCACGTGAGCTGCCGGTGAAGCTGGCGGACTTGAAGTCGCGGCTGACCCTGGCGCTGATTTTCCAGATGCGCCCGTTGTCCGACGAAGACAAACTGCGGGCCCTGCAACTGCGTGCTTCGCGCCGCGGGTTGCACCTGACCGATGAAGTCGGGCATTTTATTCTCACTCGCGGTACACGCAGCATGAGCGCACTGTTCGACTTGCTCGAACAGCTCGACCAGGCTTCCTTGCAAGCCCAGCGCAAGCTGACTATTCCCTTCCTCAAAGAAACCCTGGGCTGGTAGCCAGCCCTTTAAAACCGGGGCTTTCGGCAAATTACAGGCGCCAGAAAACCTGCGTTTGGGCCGTTTTGGCCACGCAAATGGCTGGCATAGGGTGTTAAGGGCTTAGATGTCATAGTCCAAACAAGAAGTCACATAGATCACGATTGAATTTGCAAATCGATGTGATAGAAGGCATAGTCTCGGCTTCTTTACACATCAGCCACGGTCGTGCCCATGCTAAATCGCTTCGCACCCCTCGTGCCTCTCGCACTCGTTACCCTGTTGTTTGGTTGCGCCACCCACACTCAAAACGTGGCTGAGCAGCAAAAACCAGTACAGCAGTCCCAGGCAAAATTCGTTGCGTCGCAGTCTTCCACTGTTTATCAGGAAGAGATCGCAACTGAAAAAGAACTCGCCGACTTCGCCGGCGCCAAGCCTTACCAGCTTCCCGTTCTGGCCGACAGCATTCTCGAACGCGGCATGTCCCTGATCGGTACCCGTTACCGTTTCGGCGGTACCTCTGAAGCCGGTTTCGACTGCAGCGGTTTCATCGGCTACCTGTTCCGCGAAGAAGCCGGCATGAACCTGCCGCGTTCCACCCGCGAAATGATCAACGTGGATGCACCGTTGGTCGCGCGGAACAACCTCAAGCCCGGTGATCTGCTTTTCTTTAGTACGGCTGGCCGTGGTCGTGTCAGCCACGCCGGTATCTACCTGGGCGACAACCAGTTTATCCACTCCAGCAGCCGCCGCAGCGGTGGTGTGCGAGTCGACAACCTGGGTGACAGCTACTGGAGCAAAACCTTCATCGAAGCCAAGCGCGCCTTGGCGATGGCCCCGACTACCGTTACCGCTAGCAAGTAAAGTTAAAGTGATACTTGAAGTTTGACGTGTAAGCGCTAGAATCCCTGGACATTGTTGTAAATTGATCGCGCGAGCTTTGCTTGCGCGTTCTGTTTTTCAACGTTCGGCAGCGAAAGCCGCATCCAGATCAGGATTGTTCTGCCCATGTCGACCTCGGCCCGCCTAATTCTTCTCGTTTGCGCCGCGCTGCTCAGCGCCTGCGCAAGTCGTCCTCCGCCTGCTCCCGTGGCCGTCAAGCCCAAGCCGGTGTTCAACACCTATGCCACCCAAAGTTTCTCGCCTGCGGCCGAAGACGTGCTTTTTCGTGCGCTGGGCCTGGTCGGCACGCCTTATCGCTGGGGCGGCAATACGCCGGACTCGGGGTTTGATTGCAGTGGCTTGATCGGTTTCGTCTACCGTGACGCGGCGGGCATCTCCTTGCCACGTACCACTCGCGAGCTGATCGTGATGCGCGCCCAGGACGTGAGCGAAAACAACCTGCAGACCGGTGACCTGATCTTCTTCGCCACGGGTGGCGGCTCGCAGGTCAGCCACGCCGGGATCTACGTGGGAGAAGGGCGCTTTGTGCATGCGCCGCAAACCGGCGGTACGGTGAAGCTGGACACGCTGTCCAAAGCCTATTGGCAAAACGCCTACCTGAGCGCCAAGCGTGTGTTGCCAGCCGAGCACCTGGCACGAAACCCCTAGGAAAACACGAAACCAAATGTGGGAGCGGGCTTGCTCGCGAATGCGGTGGATCAGTCGACAACAAGCTGACTGACACACTGCATTCGCGAGCAAGCCCGCTCCCACATTTGTTTTGCGGTGTTTGCGAAGCTGGCTATTTAGCCGCCGACACTCGCCACACCTTGTTCCCCACGTCATCCGCCACCAGCAAATCCCCCTGCTTGTCGATCACCACGCCGACCGGGCGGCCCATGGCTTTCTCGTCGCTGTCGAGGAACCCGGTCAGCACATCCACCGGCTGGCCTTTGGGTTTGCCGCCTTCAAACGGCACGAAGATCACCTTGTAGCCACTGTGTGGCTTGCGGTTCCACGAACCATGCTGGCCGATAAACGCGCCATTGCTGAATTGCGCCGGTAGCTTGCTGCCCTCGGCAAAGGTCAGTCCCAAGGAGGCTGTGTGCGGGCCTACCGCGTAGTCCGGGGCAATCGCCTTGGCTACCAGTTCCGGGTTCTGCGGACTCACCCGCACATCCACGTGCTGCCCGTAGTAACTGAAGGGCCAGCCATAGAACGCGCCATCCTTGACCGAGGTGATGTAGTCCGGCACCAGGTCGCTGCCGATTTCATCGCGCTCATTCACCGCCGTCCACAGCTTGCCGCTTTGCGGTTCCCAGGCCATGCCGTTGGGGTTGCGCAGGCCGGAGGCGAAGATGCGGTGCTGGCCGGTGGCGCGGTCCACTTCCCAGATCGCGGCGCGGCCTTGTTCGGCTTCCAGGCCGTTTTCCGCGACGTTGCTGTTGGAGCCCACGCTGACGTACAACTTGCTGCCGTCCTGGCTCGCGACCACGTTCTTGGTCCAGTGATGGTTGATGCTGCCGCCCGGCAAGTCGGTCACCGTGGTTCCGGCTTCCTTGATCGAGGTTTGGCCTGGCTGATAGGGGAAGCGCAGCAGCTTGTCCGAATCGGCCACATACAGGTCGCTGCCCACCAGTGTCATGCCGAACGGCGAGTTCAGGTTCTCCAGGAACACCGTGCGGGTTTCGGCTATGCCGTCGTGGTCGGCGTCCCGCAGCAGGGTGATGCGGTTGGGGCTCGGCACGGCGGCCCCGGCGCGGCCCATGACTTTCTCCATCACCCAGCCACGAATACCCTTGGAATCGTCCGGCTTGGGTGGCGCATTGGTTTCTGCCACCAGCACATCGCCATTGGGCAGCACATACAGCCAGCGCGGATGGTCCAGGCCTTCGGCAAACGCCGCTACTTGAGTGCCTGCCGCCGCCGTTGGCTTGGTGCCTTCGGGCCAGCCGATGGCCGGGGCGATATTCACCGTGGGGATCAGGGTTTTATTCGGTTCCGGCAGTTTGGGCGAGGGCCCGGTGCCGTCGGACACTTGCAGGGTAGAGCTTTCGCCGCAGGCGGCGAGGGTGCCGGCGAGCATGATCAGTAGGGCAAGTCGGGTCTTGTGCATGGTTTTCTCCTTAATACCTGTAGCGGTAGAGGCACGCAGCGGCCCGATGGTTCACGCGCATGTCCGGCTTTAATTGACGCTCCACCCCCAACCCACTAACCTTCGCGGCTTGTTTCAGGTGCTCTGTGGCGTACGCGCCGACTGAGTGAAACAGGGAAGCCGGTGAGTGAGCGCATTTTTCTACAGTGCTGCCACGATCCCGGCGCTGCCCCCGCAACGGTAAATGAGTCAAGACGGTGCCTTAAGCCACTGTATCGCCCGCGATATGGGAAGGCGCACCTTCGGCATCCAATGCCACTCATGAGCCCGGAGACCGGCCTGATCCATCCAACAGCATCACGGTGGGCGATGCTTGGCTGTCTGTATGTGTCTTTTTCCTGCCCGCCGTTTTTGTCCAGCCCCAACGGAGAGCTGCCATGACTGAATCCCCCGATCGTGACGAACGCCACCTGGCGCGCATGCTGCGCAAAAAAGCCGTGATTGACGAGCGCATTGCCAATTCACCGAACGAGTGCGGGTTGCTGCTGGTGCTTACCGGCAATGGCAAAGGCAAGAGCAGCTCGGCCTTTGGCATGCTCGCCCGGGCCATGGGCCACGGCATGCAGTGTGGCGTGGTGCAGTTCATCAAGGGCCGCAACAGCACTGGCGAAGAACTGTTCTTCCGCCGTTTCCCCGAGCAGGTGCGCTTCCACGTGATGGGCGAAGGTTTTACCTGGGAAACCCAGGACCGTGCTCGCGACATCGTGGCCGCCGAAGCCGCCTGGGCGGTCTCCCGGGAAATGCTGCAGAACCCGGCCATCGGCCTGGTGGTGCTGGATGAACTGAACATCGCCCTCAAGCACGGCTACCTCGACCTGGACCAGGTACTCAGCGACCTGCAGGCCCGCCCGCCGATGCAACACGTGCTGGTCACCGGCCGTGGCGCGAAACCCGAATTGATCGAAATGGCCGACACCGTAACTGAAATGGGCATGCTCAAGCATGCATTCCAGGCGGGTATCAAGGCGCAGAAAGGCATCGAACTTTGAATCAGCCCCGTCACTGTCCTGCTGTGCTGATCGCCGCACCGGCGTCCGGCCAGGGCAAAACCACCGTCACCGCCGCGCTCGCCCGTTTGCACCGCAACCTGGGGCGCAAGGTGCGAGTGTTCAAATGCGGCCCGGACTTTCTCGACCCGATGATCCACGAGCGCGCCAGTGGTGCGCCGGTCTATCAATTGGACATGTGGATGGTCGGCGAGCAGGAAAGTCGCCGATTGCTGTGGGAAGCGGCGGGGGAAGCCGACCTGATCCTGATCGAAGGCGTAATGGGCCTGTTCGACGGCACGCCGTCCAGCGCCGACCTGGCGCGGCATTTTGGCGTGCCGGTACTGGCGGTCATCGATGGCACGGCCATGGCCCAGACCTTCGGTGCCCTGGCATTGGGCCTGGCGCGTTACCAGCCGGACCTGCCGTTTGCCGGCGTGCTGGCCAACCGCGTCGGCACGCTGCGCCATGCGCAACTGCTTGAAGGCAGCCTGACCGAAGGCCTGCGCTGGTACGGCGCACTGTCCCGGGAAACCGGGATCGAATTGCCCAGCCGCCACCTTGGCCTGGTGCAGGCCAGCGAATTGAACGACCTCGACCTGCGCCTCGACGCCGCCGCCCAGGCCCTGGGCAGCAGCTGTGAGGTAGCGCTGCCACCGCCGGTGGAATTCGCTGCGCCCGAGGTGATCGAGGCCCAACCGTTGCTGGCCGGCGTGCGCATCGCCGTGGCCCGCGACGAAGCCTTCGCGTTTACCTACGGCGCCAGCCTCGACCTGTTGCGAGCGATGGGCGCCGAGCTGCGCTTCTTCTCGCCGATTCGTGACCGCGCATTGCCCGAAGCTGACAGCCTCTACCTGCCCGGCGGTTATCCGGAATTGCATCACCAGGCGCTGTCGGAAAATACCGCGATGCTCGACGCCATCCGCGCCCACCACGCTGCTGGCAAGCCACTGCTGGCCGAATGCGGCGGCATGCTCTATCTGCTGGACTCGCTCACCGATGTCGACGGCACCCGTGCCGAACTGGTCGGCCTGCTCCAGGGCGACGCCGTGATGCAAAAGCGTCTGGCGGCACTGGCCCTGCAAAACGTCGAACTGCCCGAAGGCCTCTTGCGCGGTCACACCTACCATCACTCGCTGACCAGCACCGAGTGGCAGCCGATTGCCCGGGGCCTGAGCCCGAATGGCGGGCGCGGTGCCGAGGCGGTTTATCGTCAGGGCCGGATGACGGCTTCCTACGTGCACTTTTATTTCCCGTCCAACCCGATGGCGGTGGCTGCCTTGTTTGCGCCAAGCCTTGAGACCGCCATCGCAGGCAAGCCCGCTCCCACAGTTGACCGAGTTGAAACGCAATCTACTGTGGGAGCGGGCTTGCCCGCGATGAGGCCATGACTGACAACGCCTTTCCGGAAGCCGACCGCGAAGCCGTCTACCGCGCTATCGCCGAACGCCGCGACATGCGGCACTTCAGCGGTGGCAGCGTGGCGCCGCAATTGCTCCATCGCCTGCTGCAAGCCGCGCACCAGGCGCCGAGCGTCGGCTTGATGCAGCCCTGGCGTTTTATCCGCATCAGCGACCGCAACCTGCGCGGCCAGATCCAGCAGCTAGTGGAAGAAGAACGCGTACGCACCGCCGAGGCTCTCGGCGAGCGCTCCGACCAGTTCATGAAGCTCAAGGTCGAAGGCATCAACGACTGCGCCGAAGTGCTGGTGGCTGCCTTGATGGACGACCGCGAGCGGCATATCTTCGGGCGCCGCACCTTGCCGGAAATGGACATGGCATCGTTGTCCTGTGCGATTCAGAATCTATGGCTGGCGGCTCGTGTCGAAGGGCTGGGCATGGGCTGGGTCTCGCTGTTCGAGCCCCAGGCCCTGGCCGATCTGCTGGGCCTGCCGCCCGGTGCCAAGCCGTTGGCCGTGTTGTGCCTGGGCCCGGTGGCCGAGTTCTACCCGGCACCGATGTTGCAGCTCGAAGGCTGGACCGAACCACGGCCGCTGAGTGACATGTTGTACGAGAATGTTTGGGGAGTGAGTCAATGAGTGTGGCCTTGCTGAGTGTCGCTGCCGTGGCGCTGGATGCGCTGCTGGGCGAGCCCAGGCGCTGGCATCCGCTGGTGGCGTTCGGTAATTTTGCCGGGCGTATCGAGCAGCGTTTCAACTCCGGCGGCCGTGGCTGGCGCAGCCATGGCGTTACCGCCTGGGTGATTGCGGTGGTGCCGCTGACCCTGCTGGCCACGGCCCTCTCGTGGGCGCCTTACATCGGTTGGGTCCTGGAAATCCTCGCGCTGTATTGCGCCCTCGGCATGCGCAGCCTCGGCGAACACGTGCTGCCGGTGGCGCAAGCGTTACGCAGTGATGATCTGGACGAGGCCCGCAAGCGTGTCAGCTATCTGGTGAGCCGCCAGACCAGCGAGCTGGATCGCACCGAAGTCGCCCGTGCAGCCACCGAATCGGTGCTGGAAAACGGCAGCGACGCGGTATTTGCCGCCTTGTTCTGGTTTGTGGTCGCTGGCGTGCCCGGCGTGGTGCTCTATCGCCTGAGCAACACCCTGGATGCCATGTGGGGCTATCGCAATGAACGCTTTGAGCGTTTCGGCTGGGCCGCAGCAAAGATCGATGACGTGCTCAACTACATTCCGGCGCGCCTGGTGGCGTTGACCTACGCGCTGCTGGGCAAAACCCGCCTGGCTCTCAAATGCTGGCGCACCCAGGGCCCGACCTGGGACAGCCCCAACGCCGGCCCGGTGATGGCTGCGGGTGCCGGTGCCCTTGGCGTGGAGTTGGGCGGTGCAGCGATTTATCACGGTGAGCTGCACCAGCGCCCGCCACTGGGCGAAGGCCCGCCGGCGGATGCGGATTCCATCGAGCGTGGCTGGCAACTGGTGCAACGCGGCGTGTGGCTGTGGTTGCTGATCCTGTGTGTGGGGGCTGAGTTTTATGCTTGAGCACGGTGGCCGCTTGCGCAAGGCGGCGATGCAGTACGGCATTCCAGAAGCAGACTGGCTGGACCTGTCCAGCGGCCTGGCGCCATGGCCGTTTCCGATTCCGGAAATCCCGCTGCGGGCCTGGGCGCGCCTGCCTGAAAACGACGACGGCCTGGAGCAGGCTGCCTGTGAATATTACGGCACGCCCCATGTATTGCCGGTGGCCGGCTCCCAGGCCGCGATCCAGTTATTGCCGCGCCTGCGCCGGGCCGGCAAGGTCGGTGTGCTGTCGCCGTGTTACGCCGAACACGCTGAAGCCTGGCGTCGCGCCGGCTACATCGTGCGCGAAGTGCTGGAGCAGGAAGTCGACTTCTTCCTCGACAGCCTCGACGTGCTGGTGGTGGTCAACCCCAACAACCCCACCGGCCTGAGCCTGACGCCGCAACGCCTGCTGGACTGGCATGCTCGCCTGGCCCAACGCGGCGGCTGGCTGGTGGTGGATGAAGCCTTTATGGACATCACCCCGCAACTGAGCCTGGCGGGCCAGGCCCATCAAGTCGGCCTGATCGTGCTGCGCTCGTTCGGCAAATTCTTCGGCCTGGCCGGAGTGCGGCTGGGGTTCGTGCTGGCCGAGCGCAAGCTGCTCAAGCTGCTCGCCGAACAGGTGGGGCCGTGGGCCGTCAGCGGGCCGACGCGGGTGCTTGGGCAAGTATGCCTGCGCGATACGGCCGGCCATGCGCAACAGCGGCTGCGTTGCGAATCGGCCAGCCAGCGCCTGTTTGATGTGCTTGAACGCCACGACTTGCGGCCCCAGGGCGGCTGCGCGTTGTTCCAGTGGATGATCACGGACCGGGCTGAGCAGTTGCATGAATTCATGGCCCAGCGTGGCATTCTGCTGCGTTTGTTTGTCGACAACAGCAGCCTGCGTTTCGGCCTGCCGGATACCGAGGCCGACTGGTTGCGGCTGGAACAGGCACTGAAGGCCTACAAGGAAGCCTCATGAGTACCTTGATGGTGCAGGGCACCACCTCTGACGCCGGCAAAAGCACGCTGGTGACCGCACTCTGCCGCTGGCTGGTGCGCCAGGGCATCCCGGTGGTGCCCTTCAAGCCGCAGAACATGGCGCTCAACAGCGCCGTGACCGCCGAAGGTGGCGAGATCGGCCGGGCCCAGGCGGTGCAGGCCCAGGCCGCGAACCTGGCGCCCCATACCGACATGAACCCGGTGCTGCTCAAACCCAACAGCGACACGGGCTCCCAAGTGATCATCCACGGGCGCGCCGTGACCACCATGAATGCCGTGGCTTATCACGATTACAAAGCCATCGCGATGCAAGCGGTGCTGGCCTCTCATGCGCGGTTGAGTGCGGCTTACCCGGTGGTGATGGTCGAGGGTGCGGGTTCGCCGGCCGAGATCAATCTGCGGGCGAACGACATTGCCAACATGGGCTTTGCCGAAGCGGTGGACTGCCCGGTGCTGCTGATTGCCGACATCAATCGTGGCGGGGTGTTTGCGCACCTGGTGGGTACGCTGGAATTGTTGTCGCCGACCGAACAGGCGCGGGTCAAAGGCTTCATCATCAACCGGTTTCGCGGGGATATTGCGTTGTTGCAGCCGGGGCTGGATTGGCTGGAAGCGCGCACGGGCAAGCCGGTGGTGGGGGTGTTGCCGTATGTGATGGATTTGCACCTGGAGGCCGAGGACGGCATCGACCAGCGCCAGATCGACAAGGCGGCGCAAGTGCTCAAGGTGGTGGTGCCGGTATTGCCGCGGATCAGTAATCACACGGATTTTGATCCGTTGCGGTTGCACCCGCAGGTGGATTTGCAGTTTGTGGGGCCGGGGCAGGCGATTCCTGCGGCGGACCTGATTATTTTGCCGGGCTCGAAGAGTGTGCGCAGTGATTTGGCGTATTTGCGGGCCAACGGGTGGGACACGGCGGTGGCTCGGCATCTGCGTTATGGCGGGAAGGTGCTGGGGATTTGTGGTGGGTTGCAGATGCTCGGCGAGCAGGTGCACGACCCGCTGGGGTTGGAAGGGCCTTGTGGTTCTAGCGCTGGGCTGGGGTTGTTGGCGTTCAGTACGACCCTGGAGGAGGAGAAGCAGCTGCGTAACGTGCGGGGGCGGTTGTTGCTGGAGGAGGCCGAGGTGAGTGGGTATGAGATCCACGCGGGTGTAACCAGTGGCGCTGGCTTGGTGCGGGCTGCGGTGCAGTTGGACGATGGGCGCCTGGATGGGGCTCAGAGTGAGGATGGGCAGGTTCTCGGGACCTATCTGCATGGGGTGTTTGAAACGCCGGCTGCGTGTAGTGCGTTGTTGCGGTGGGCGGGGTTGGAGGATGTGCAGGAGGTGGATTATCACGGGTTGCGGGAGCGGGATATTGAGCGGTTGGCGGACTTGGTAGAGCGGCACCTGGATACCGGGTTGCTGCGTTCGTTGTGTGGGGTTTGAGTTGGTTGTAATGGACCGTGTACATATCCGTTGCTGCGGTAACGGCCGCTTATGGTTCCGCTCTTACAGCGGGTCACTTTTGGCAAACGCCCCAAAAGTAACCAAAAGGTCTTTGCCCCACCACTCGGTGCCTCGC